>NZ_CP084628.1:600000-900000 GCF_022878925.1 Caballeronia sp. TF1N1 | reverse complement strand
ACCTCGCCGGTTTTTGGATCGACCTTTTGAATGCGGTCCTCGGCAATCTGATACAGATGCTCGCCATCGAAGGCCGTGCCCGCGTGCGCCGCGACCGCGAGCTTGCGTCGGGTCTTGCCGCTTTCGGGGTCGAGCGCGTTGAGGGCATCGCCCGAGGCGAACCAGACTTGCTGTCCGTCCCAGCTCACGCCGTGCACGCCTTCCACTTCGGGAAAAGGTCCGTATTCGCGGATGATCTCCGCCTTTGCGCGTTTCATGTCGCCTTCCTCTTTGCTCACTGGTTGATCGAGACTTCATGCTAGTCGTAGGCCAAACCAGCGGGGAGTAACAAGGCCGTCGTGAAACCGGGCAGGGGTGCGGTCATCCAGCGGCGCGCGCGTCCTTGTCCGTATGCCTGAACCTTGCCCGCCGCCGCGAGCGTCGTAAGCCCACGCTGTACCGTGCGCTGGCTCGATCCAAGCGCCAACGCAAGCGCCGAACTGGACCACGTTTGACCATCGGCCAGAACGGCCAGCAGCGTCGCGTAGGCATCTTCCATCGGCTGCGCCAGAACGACGACTTCATCTGCCCGACGCGGCGTCAGCGTGAAGCCGCGCGGCGTCGCGCTCACCGTTGCGAGCGATTGCAGCATCGTCCTCAAGCGCCCTATCTCGACCCGCAAGCGCGCCCGATGCGTGTCGTCCGCATGCTTCATGCGAAACGCCCGCACGATGAGCGTGTCGCGCGGCACGTCGTCCGGCCATGCTTCCGCAAGCGCGCGCGCCAGCGTGAAAAGCACCGGACGCGTGGCGAGCGCAATGGTGACGCCGCCTTCGCGCACGACATTGCGACACGCATCCACGATGAACGCAGACGATGCAAACAGCGCCTCCACTTCATCGAGCCGCAGGAGCCGCGCTTCGCCTTGTGCGATACGTCTGGCCGCTGGCGCATCGAGCACGCTCGACGCGCTTTCCGCTTCGGCTTCGAGCGCGGCGATACCCGACCGATGCGCCGCCTCTCGCGCGCGCGTCAACGCTTCGCGCGCAGGCTGCGTCTCCACACGCCGTATCGCGATTGCCGCCGCAATGAGTTCGCGTGCGGCCTCCGATGCCGGCGGAAGACTTAAGGCGTCGAGCGATGCGAGCAAGAGCCGAGCATCGTCCAACCGGCCGAGCAACGCGAGCCTGCGCACCGCCAAAATGCGCGCATGGACCGCGTTGACGTGGTCGCCATGCGCTTCGAGCGTGACGCGCGCGGCATCGAGCGCTTTCTGCGGCCACGCAAGATCGCGCGATGCCAACGCGATCTCCGCTTCGGCGACCACGCATCGCGAACGCGCAACCGCTTCCTTCGCGCCGAATCGACGCGCCGCGCTGCGCAGCAAGGTCTTCGCGCGCGCGAACTCGCCGAGTTGCGCCATGGCGATGCCACGCAGTGCGAGCGCGGCGGCATCGTCGCGCAATGCAACACGATTGAGCGCGCCAAGGGGGTCGCCGGCCGCGAGCGCGCGCGCCGCCGCGTTGATCAGTGAATCCATGTCGCCTCAGATTCCCGCCACAATTGTCACTCCCCTCAGGTGTGCGTCCGGTACTAATCTAACACCGTGCATTTCGAAACCTCACTCGGGAGACAAGCACGATGACGAGTCATACGACAGGAACGCGCGACGACTGGCTGGCCGCACGCTTGAGCCTTCTTTCGCGCGAAAAGGAACTCACGCGGCAAAGCGATGAACTCGCCGCGGCACGTCAGGCGTTGCCGTGGGTTCGCATCGACAAGACTTATCGCTTCGATACGGAAACAGGAAGCGCCACGCTGGCTGACCTATTCGGCGGCCGCTCGCAGTTGCTCGTTTATCACTTCATGTTCGGGCCGGACTGGAAGGCGGGCTGCCCGTCTTGCTCCGCGATCGCGGATGGCTTCGACGGTTTCGCCATTCATCTCGCGCATCACGATGTCGCGCTGTGGTGCGTGTCCCGCGCGCCCATCGAGAAGCTCGCGGCCTACAAGAAGCGCATGGGATGGCAGTTTCCATGGGCCTCCGCGCACGATGGCGACTTCAACTTCGACTTCAACGTGTCGTTCACCGAAGAGCAGCAGCGCGACGGCAGCATCGAATACAACTATGCGAAGAATCGCCACGCGATGGATCAGAAAGACCCGCCCGAAACCGTCAAGCAAGGCGCCGCCGATGTCGGCACGACCGCGCCCGCGTATTCGCTCGACAGACCAGGCTTGAGCGTCTTCGCGATGCAGGACGGCGACGTCTATCACACGTACTCGGCCTACTCGCGAGGTCTCGACAGTCTCTGGGGCATGTATCAGTGGCTCGATCGCGCGCCGAAAGGCCGCAACGAAACCGGCAACTGGTGGAAGCGTCACGACGAATATCCGGGCTGAAGGCGCGGGGCATCGCGCCGGTTAGGCAGAGCGATGCACGCGCGAATCGCGTAAATCGGTATGGCGTACGAATCCGAGCCGCAAACGCCGTATTAATTACCCATTTTTTTCGGATTATTTTTCTTCCTCTTTCTTCTACCTTGCTAACGATGCGAAAGATTTCGCAATGTGAAGCGGCCGCTGAAAATCGCCGATATAAACAAACGACGAAGCGAGAAGAAGATGAAAAACGCGCTGACGGTCTCCATTTGCCTGCCCACCTGCAACCGGCCCGAACTGATTGTGCAGTGCCTCGACTCCTGCCTCGCGCAGAAGTATCCGCACATCGAAATATTGATCGGGGACGACTCGCGTGACGATCTCACGCAGCAGCTCATCGCCGCGTGCTACGCGCACGACGCGCGCGTGCGATATGTACGCAACGACGTGCCGCTCGGGCAAGCACGCAATGTGTCGAGCCTCTTCGAGCGTGCGACGGGCGCGCTCGTCATGCTGATCCACGACGACGACTATCTCGTGCACGACGCCGTCGCGCGGCTCGCGGCGCTTTGGGCGACGTATCCGCATCTGCAGGTCGCGTTCGGCGATCAATACGAGGTCGATGCCGAAGGTCGCGTCGATGTCCATAAAAGCGCGGCGCTCAATGCGGCGTTCCATCGAAAACGGCGCGCGCAAGGCATGCAGCCGCTGCCAGGACGAACCGGTCTTGTGCAAATGTTCCCCAACAATGGCTGGATGGCGCTCGCGGCGCTCGTGCGGGCAGTGGGGTATCGCGAGGAAGTCGGCGCGTGCTGCGATTACGTGTTCGGCGCGCAGTTGTGTCTGGCGGCCAAGCATGTCTACTATCTGCACGAATACGTTTCGTACTATCGCAAGACGACGGCTTCCGTGTCGCGCAGCACGCGCCGTTCGGTCAGCGCGGCAGCGTTTAGCGCCTACCAGTTCGTTTCGGCGATGACGCTCGATCCATCGCTCGAAGCGGCGCGCGGCATCGCGTTGCGCCGGTTGGCACCGATCGTCGTTTCGCTGCACGCGCGGCACGATGCGCCGCTCGCCGCGCTGCGCGTCGCCTTCGAACATCCCGATGCCTATACGTATGGCGCAAGTCTCAGGCTCTACTATCACCTCTTGCTGATCGTGCGCGCGCTCGTCGCCATGCGTAGCCGGCAGCGTTCAGGCACGCCGCGTTTTCCCTGATGCGCTGAATGTCCGAGGTTTTCGCACGGTCGATCTCAAAGCCGCGCAGTTATCGGTAACCGTTTCCCTAAAGGCCATCGCGTTGCGGTCGTTATACAGGCGGCCGGTGACATTTCACTGGCCGCGTGGCAGGCGAGAGCATCCTCGCGTGCCGGCGCGCGAACAAGATGCAGCCACCTTTGGGACGAATATGTTTTCCACAATCAAGGGCCGCCTCGCCCTCGCCATGACTCTGCTGAGCATGCTGCTCATCGGCATCGGGCTGGTCGGACTCGTCGGCATGAGCAAGTCCAACGAGACGACCCACGACCTCTTCACGAATGAAATGCCGAGCGCGGTGTCGGTCGGCAATGCGGAAATGTTCATGGCGCGCGAACGTCTGAGCTTCGATCGCGCGGCGCTGAACATCGGCACGAACGCGGCGGACGAGGCCATCGGCCGGGGCGCACTGATGCGCAAGACTTCCGACGACGCATGGACGAAGTACGCCGCCCTGCCCCAGGCTCCCGGCGAAAAGCAGCTTGCGGACAAATTCAACGAGCAGCGTCTGCAAATGCAAAAGCTGCTCGACGAAGGCTATGCCGACGTGCGCGCGAAGGACCAGGCGAAAGTCACCGCCGACGCCGCCACGATGCAGGCCGCGTTCAACGACTTCGCGAAGACCGGCGTCGAGTTGCGCAAGCTGCAGTTCGATCAGGCGCAAAGCGACTACGACGCGAGCCAGGCGACCTTCGCCATGTTCCGCATGGTGTCGATCATCGCGATCGTAATCGGGCTCGCTGCATCGTCGTATTCGTGGTTCTCGCTGCGCCAGCGCATTGCGCGCCCGCTCGACGCCGCGCTCGAACAGTTCGGCGCCATTGCCGCAGGCGACCTGCGCCGCGATGTGCGCATCACCTCGAACGACGAAATGGGCCAGTTGCTGCGCGGGCTTTCGACCATGCAGGCGAGCCTCGTCGAAACCGTGCGTTCGGTGCGCTCGGGTAGCGAATCGATTGCATCCGCGACCAAGCAGATTGCGGCGGGCAACGTGGACTTGTCCTCGCGCACCGAGGAACAGGCGTCGGCATTGCAGGAAACCGCGTCGAGCATGGATGAGCTCACGGGCACGGTCAAACAGAACGCCGACAACGCGCGCCAGGCGAGCGTGCTGGCCGCCAATGCATCGGAGATCGCGGGCAAGGGCAGCCATGTGGTGTCGCAAGTGGTGACCACCATGGGCGAGATCAACCAGAGCTCGACGAAGATCGCGGACATCATCGCGATCATCGAAGGCATTGCGTTCCAGACCAACATTCTCGCGCTCAACGCAGCCGTGGAAGCGGCGCGTGCAGGCGAAGAAGGACGCGGCTTCGCGGTCGTGGCAGGCGAAGTGCGCTCGCTCGCGCAACGCTCGTCGGCGGCGGCGAAGGAGATCAAGGAACTGATCGATACCTCCGTCGAACGCGTGCAATCCGGCGCGGCGCTCGTCGATGAAGCCGGCCGCACGATGAACGACATCAGCAACGCCGTGCAGCGCGTGACCGACATCATGGGCGAGATCGCGGCGGCATCGGAAGAACAATCGAGCGGTATCGAACAAGTGGCGCGCGCCGTGACGCAAATGGACGAAGTGACGCAGCAGAACGCGGCGCTCGTCGAGGAAGCGGCGGCAGCGGCGCAGTCGCTCGAAGATCAGGCGAGCGCGTTGCGTACCGCAGTCGAAATCTTCCGTCTGCATGACGAAGGCGCGCGCATCGCCGCTTGATCGTCTACTGGTTCGCCCTGACGGCCCGCGTTTTCTCAAGGAAGCGCGGGCCGCGGCATTTTCGAAGCCGCTTTCAAGGACATAACCTGTGGTAATCGCCTCATAAGGCAAATTCAATAGACGGCTATCGCTGTTTTCTCCAGACTTCGGACGTCGGATCGATCCACGATTCGCCCTCGATAAGAGCGCGCATGAAGCGCACAAGCCTCGGAGGAGACACGCTATGTTCCATCGACCCAAGGTCACCCGGTCGGTCCTCGCGCTCATGTGCGCGATGTCTTTCATCATGTATCTCGATCGCGTCAACCTGTCCGCCGCGGCAGGCCTGATTCGCGATGATCTTCATCTCAGCAATACCGATATCGGCTTCGTGTTCGGCGCCTTCGCCTACACCTATGCGATCTGCCAGGTAATCGGCGGATGGGTGAGCGATCGCTTCGGCGCGAAGACCACGCTCGTGCTGTGCGCGTCGATCTGGATCGTCGCCACGGTCGCGACGGGCTTCGCGGGCGGCGTCGTATCGCTCTTCTGCGCGCGCATGCTGCTCGGTGTCGGCGAGGGCGCGGCGCTTCCGGCGCAGGCCCGCGCGCTAGTCAACTGGTATCCGGCGCAAAAGCGCGGCTTCGTGCAAGGGCTCACGCATTCGTTCTCGCGCCTGGGCAATGCGCTGACGCCGCCGCTGATCGCGATTCTCGTCGCCTTCGCGTCGTGGCGTGCATCGTTCATTCTGGTGGGCGCGCTGACCGCGGTCTGGGTGCTGGTCTACGCGTGGTACTTCGCCGATAACCCGCGCAAGCATCGACACATCACGGCCGAGGAAATCGCCGAGCTGCCGCCCGAAAATAAAGTGGCCGTGGAGAAGACCCGCGAGCCGACGCCGTGGGGACGTCTCATCAAGCGCATCGGGCCGACCATGATGGTCTACTTCTGCTACGGCTGGACAGGCTGGCTCTTCTTCACGTGGCTGCCGACGTTCTTCATGCACGGACGCGGCCTCGATCTCAAGAGCTCGGCGCTTTTTTCAGCGGGCGTGTTTCTCTCGGGCGTCGTGGGCAATACGGCGGGCGGCGTGATCTCCGACCGCATTCTCAAACGCACCGGCAACGTGGTCGCCGCGCGGCGCAACATGATCATCGTCGCATTTCTCGGCGCGTTGATCTTTCTCGCGCCCGTCATGGTGGTGAAGTCCTTGCCTGTCATGGCAGGCTGCATGAGTCTGTCGTTCTTCTTCCTCGAAATGACCATCGGTCCCATCTGGGCCGTGCCGATGGACATCACGCCCAAGCACGTCGGGATTGCGAGCGGGCTCGTCAATGCGGGATCGGCCATTGCGGGCATCTTCTCGCCGATCGTGTTCGGCTTCATCGTGGACCGCACTGGAAGCTGGACCTTGCCGTTCGGCGGCTCGCTGGGACTGCTTGCGGTGGGTATCGTGATGACGTTCTTCATGCGACCCGATATCGAACTCGATCCGGCGAACGATGCCGATTCCTCGTTGCGCGATGCCGAAGGGAAACTGGTATTCGCGGATCGCCGATGACGGACGGCGACGGCGTCTCGCGCTCGACACGCATGACGCGGCCGCGCCGTCGCCCTAACTAGGCTGCCCGAATCGCCTCGATGACCAGTTGCGTAGCCGGACTGATGCGCCGGTTACTGCGCAGGATCAACCCATAAGGCGCGAGCCGTCCACGCAACGGCGTGGCAATAGAAGCGATGGTATCGAGCGAAGCGTAGTAGTCGGCAACCGAACTCGGCAGCACCGCCAACATATCCGAATCGCGCAACAGCGAAAGCGTCGTGAGAATGGAAGACGTCTCGACGGTGCTCACCGGCGGTGCGACGCGTGACTCCCTGAAAGTCTGATCGATGATCTCGCGCATCGGGCTCGGATGCGGCTGCACGATCCACGCATACCCCGCGAGCTCATCCAGTTTCGGGCGCCCGGTCGATTCGAACACCGGATGCCCGGGCCGCGCGACAATCGCCAATGCCTCTTCGGCAAGCGTTTCGAAACTCAAGTCGTTGGCGGGAAACCCGTAGGGAATGCGCCCGACCACGATATCGAGTTGGTCCTGCTGCAAGGCTTGCACGAGCACATCGCTGGTATCGATCTGCACGGTGATATGCAGACGCGGATGCGCGTCCTTCAACTGTACGATCACTTTCGTCAACAGCTCGGGCGCGGGCGCCATGACCGCGCCAATCCGCACTTTGCCGATATCCCCCGCTTCGATGGCCGCGAGTTCTTCGCGCAACTCGTCGAGGTCTTCGAACACCACGCGCGCATAACGCATGACCGCTTCGCCATATACCGTGGCCTGCATGCCGCGCGCATGCCGCACGAACAGCGACGCGCCCATGGTGTCCTCCAGTTCCTTCAACGCCTTGGTCGCGGCGGGCTGCGTCATGGCGAGTTCGTCGGCGGCGCTGCGCAGAGACTCTGTTTCAGAGAGCGCCATCATCAGTTGAAGATGACGCAAGCGCAGGCGTTTGCGGATGGTATTGGCAGGCGCAATCATGTCGGCGATAACCCTGTGAGCGCTTTCCCGCGATAACCGCAGGAAATAACCCGATGCAAATTATTCAATAGTCAGTTATCGCGCAGTTTCGCACACTAGCGTCACCCGAAACAGCCGCGCAAACCCTTCCTCGCGCGGCCTTCCATCAAACAAGAAGGAGACATTCGCGATGAAGATCAAGCATATCCGTGCACGCGTATTCGAATGGAAAGGCAAGGTCGTGCCGCCGCAAGCGCACTTCTGCACGAATGCCGTGGACATTCTCTACGAACGCGGCGACGCCATGGGCTCGTTCCGCTTTCACCAATGGCTCGTGGTCGAAGTGGAGTGCGACGACGGCACCATCGGCATCGGCAATTGCGCGCTTGCGCCGCGCGTGGCCAAGCAGATCGTCGACGAATATCTCGCGCCCATCGCCATTGGCGAAGACCCGTTCGATCACGAATACATCTGGCAGAAGATGTATCGGCGCACGCTTGCCTGGGGGCGCAAGGGTATTGGCATGGCGGCGATCTCGGCTGTCGATATCGCCTTGTGGGACATCATGGGCAAGGCGGTGAAGAAGCCCGTCTTCAAACTGCTCGGCGGACGTACCAAGGAAAAGATCTGGTGTTATGCCTCGAAGCTCTACAACAACGACGACCGCGACGTGTTTCTCGCCGAAGCAAAGAGCTATCTCGACGACGGCTTCACCGCGATGAAGATGCGCTTCGGCTACGGCCCGAAAGACGGCCCGAGCGGCATGGCGAAGAACGTCGAACAGTTGCGTCTCTTGCGTGAACTCGCGGGCGACGACATCGACATCATGGTCGAATGCTATATGGGCTGGACGCTCGAATATGCACGCAGGATGTTGCCGCGCCTGGCCGAATTCAATCCGCGCTGGCTGGAAGAACCGGTCATCGGCGACGATATCGAGGGCTATCAGGAACTGAAGAAGATGAACGTGATCCCGATCTCGGGCGGCGAACACGAGTTCACCATCTACGGCTTCAAGGACCTGCTCGAACGCCGCGCCGTGGACGTCATTCAGTACGACACGAATCGCGTGGGCGGCATCACGGCGGCGCGCAAGATCAACGCAATGGCCGAGGCGTGGTCCGTGCCGGTCATTCCGCATGCCGGACAGATGCACAACTATCACCTCACCATGTCGAGCGTGGCGAGCCCCATGTCCGAGTTCTTCCCGGTCTACGACGTGGAAGTGGGCAACGAGCTTTTCTACTACATCTTCGACGGTGAACCGCAACCGGAGAACGGCTATCTGCAACTCTCCGATGAAACGCCGGGCCTCGGCATCACGCTCTCGGACAAGTATCTGGATGACTTCAACATCATCGAATAACGCATGAACGATGGGCCAATGCAGCCCTCGACATCAAGAATTGGAGACACGCAATGGAAAGCAGAATAGAGGCGCCCGCGCTCGACGCGGTTACGTCGGAGCGCGCGACGAGCGTGCGCTGGCGCATCTTTGGCGTGGTGTTTCTCATCACGCTGATCAATCTCGTCGATCGCATCTCGCTTTCCATCGCGATGCCCACCATCGCCAAGGAATACGCGCTCTCGCCCGCCATGCAAGGGCTGATCCTGTCGAGCTTCTTCTGGTCGTATGCGCTGTTGCAGATACCGGGCGGATGGCTCATCGACCGCTACGGTCCGCGCAAGATCATCGCGGGCGCGACGGTGTTGTGGGGCATTTTCCAGACCTTGATGGGCGCTGCCGGCGGCGGTCTGTCGATGCTGTTCCTGCGTGTGGGTCTGGGCGGCGCCGAAGCACCGCTCTTTCCCGCCGGCAGCAAGCTCAATGCATTGTGGCTCTCGAAGAAAGAGCGCGGTCGCGGCGCCGTATTGATGGATGCGGGCTCGCCATTGGGCGCGGCCATCGGCGGGCTTGCAATCTCCAATCTCATCCTCGCGTTCGGCTCGTGGCGCATGGCGTTCGTCGTGGCGGGCATCGCGACCATCGCGGCGGGCTGGCTCGCATGGCGTTATCTGCGCGACGATCCCGCGAAGCATCCCTTCGTGAATGGCGCGGAACTCGCGCGAATTCGTGACGGCGCGGCCCCGGTCGCCGCGAGCGTCATCGCCGAGGAACCCTTGCCGCTGCGCTCGACCATCGCCATGTGCGTTGGCCGCATGAGCTGGGCGATGATCTTCTTCGGGCTCATCACGTGGGGACCGAGCTATCTGACGCAAGCGCGCGGCTTGAGTCTTTCGCAGATCGGCGCGGCCACGTTCTTCATCTTCTTTTCCGGCGCTTTGGGCTCGCTGTCGGGCGGCTTCCTCTGCGATGCACTTTGCACGCACGGCTTCTCGCGCGGCAAGGTGGTCAAGAGCATGATCGCGCTGTCGGGCATCACGACGCTTGCCGTATTCGCCGCGCTGCCGACCATTCAGTCGCCGGTGAGCGCGGTCGCGGTGCTGTGCGCGGCGTCGTTCTTGCTGATGTGGGGTAGTCTCTACTGGAGCCTGCCTTCGTTGCTCGCGACGCCGGGGCGCGTCGGTCTGCTCGGTGCATGCATGAACTGCGCGGGCAGCGTCGGCGGCATCTCGATTCCGCTCATCACCGGCTTCATCCTGCAGCGTACCGGTTCGTTCGATACGGTGCTGCATTTCTACAGTGCCTGCGCGCTGGTGTATATCTTCGGCTCGATCGCCATCGATCTGCGCCGTACCCGCTAAAAACTCAAAGGTTGATCCGTCATGAAACCTCGCATTGCTGTCCTTCTCGGCGACCCCGCCGGCATCGGCCCCGAACTCATCGCGCGTCTCGTTGCACGGCCGGAAAATCGCAAGCGTGCCGATCTGCTCATCATCGGCGACCGGCGCGAACTCGATCGCGGCATGGAGATCGCGCGGCAACGTTTCGATTACACCGTGGTGAACGATGAAGCCGCCGCCGCGCGCGATACCGACGTGCCTTCGCTCATCGACTTCCGCCTGCCCGACGACGCGCCTTACGAGCCCGCCGTATCCACGGAACGCGGCGGACGCTACAGCCTGGAAGCGTTCAAACAAGCCCTGCAACTGACGCGCGCGAACCGCACCAACGCCATGTTGTTCGCGCCCGTCAACAAGACCTCGCTGCACATGGCGGGCATGGACACGAACGACGAGATGGAATGGTTCGCGCATCAGCTCGACTATGCCGGCGCGTTCTGCGAATTCAACGTGCTCGATGAACTGTGGACCTCGCGCGTCACGTCCCACATTGCATTGAAGGACGTGAGCGCGCGGCTTTCTGACGAACGCATAGTCGGCGCGGTGCAGTTGATTCACGACGGACTCAAACGCGCGGGCATCGCGGCGCCTCGTATCGCGGTCTGCGGCTTCAATCCGCACAACGGCGACAACGGCGCATTCGGCCGTGAAGAGATCGATGTCATCACGCCGGCCGTGGAGCATGCACGCGCGCTCGGCTACGACGCGCAAGGCCCCTTTCCCGCCGACACCATCTTCGTGCGTGCACGCGACCAAAAGGTCTTCGATGGCGTCGTCACCATGTATCACGACCAAGGCCAGATCGCGATGAAGCTCATGGGCTTCTGGCGCGGCGTCACGGTGCACGGCGGCTTGCCTGTGCCGATCGCGACGCCCGCGCACGGCACCGCGTTCGATATCCACGGCAAGGGTTCCGCCGATGTCGGCGCTACACAGAAGGCCTTCGATATTCTCGTGCGCATGGCACAAGACCGCGTGAGCTAAGAGCCCATGATGCACGCCCATATCGATGCCTTGCGCGAGCGCTTCCTGCAAAGCGGCGACGATGCCGACCTGCCTGTCGTCGATGCGCATCATCATTTCTGGGACCTCGCGAACAACTATCATCCGTGGCTGCGCGATCTGCCGCGCATTCCGTTCCGTTATGGCGATTACGCGGCCATCTGCCATGACTTCCTGCCCGACGATTACTTTGCGCAGGCGGCGAGTCATCGCGTGGTCAAGACGGTGATGATGGAAGGCGAATGGGACGCGCGCGATCCGCTCGGCGAAGCGCGCTGGGCGAGCGCGCTCAACGCGCGCACCGGCCTGCCCAATGCAATGGCCGGACAAATCTGGCTGGATCGCGAAGACGTGCGCGCGGTGCTTGATGGATATCGTGGCTTGCCGCTCGTGCGCAGCGTGCGTCATAAGCCCAAGACCGTGCCGCGCGCGGAGCATCGCGCGGATTTCTCGGCTGCGGGTTCCATGCGCTGCGAGCGATGGCGGCGTGGTTACGCGCTGCTCGCGGCATATGATCTGATGTTCGAACTGCAGGCTCCGTGGTGGCATTTCACGGAAGCGGCCGAACTTGCGCGCGACTTTCCCGACGTGAAAATCATCGTGAATCACACGGGCTTACCGGCCGATCGCAGCGAGGAGGCGTTGCGCGCATGGCGCGCCGCGCTCGATACGCTCGCGCGCTGGCCCAACGTGTGGCTCAAGATATCCGGCATCGGCGAAGCGGGGATAAACTGGAGCGTGGAGCGCAACGGGCCGGTGGTCTGCGAGGCCATCGCGAGCTTCGGCGTCGAGCGCTGCATGTTCGCGAGTAATTTTCCGGTGGATAGCCTCGTCGTTTCGCTGGACAATCTTTTCAGCGGCTTCAAGGCGATGGTCGCGCACCGAACGCCCGCGGAAAGACTGGCCCTTTTCCACGACAATGCCAGCGCCCTCTATCGCATCTAAATCCAGGAGACAACAATCAATGGCAGCTCCCCTTTATCGCGGCGTGTTCCCCGTCGCGCCTACCATCTTCGACGACGCAGGCAAGCTCGATCTCGAAGGCCAGAAGCGCGCCATCGACTTCATGATCGATGCCGGTTCGAACGGCTTGTGCATTCTCGCGAACTTCTCGGAGCAGTTTGCGCTGACGGACGCAGAGCGCGATGCCGTGCAGCGCACCGTGCTGGAACATGTCGCGGGCCGCGTGCCGGTGATCGTCACGACGACGCATTTCAGCTCGCACGTTTGCGCCGGACGCAGCCGCGCGGCGCAGGACGCGGGCGCGGCCATGGTCATGGTCATGCCGCCTTATCACGGCGCGACTATCCGCGTGAGCGAGCGCGGCATTCAGGATTTCTACGCGAAGGTGTCGGACGCCATCGACATTCCGATCATGATTCAGGATGCGCCCGTCGCGGGCACGCCGCTGTCCGCGCCCTTTCTCGCGAAGCTCGCGCGTGAAGTCGAAAACGTGTCGTACTTCAAGATCGAAACGGCGCAGGCTGCGTCGAAGCTGCGCGAGCTGATCGAACTCGGCGGCGATGCCATCGTCGGCCCGTGGGATGGCGAAGAAGCGATCACGCTGATCCCCGATTTCGATGCAGGCGCGACCGGCGCGATGACGGGCGGCGGCTATCCCGACGGCATCCGCAAGATCGTCGATGCCTACGCTGCCGGCAACACCGACGAAGCCGCCGAGTTGTATCAGCAATGGCTTCCGCTCATCAATTACGAGAACCGCCAGTGCGGGCTTGCCGCATGCAAGACGCTGATGAAGGAAGGCGGCGTGATCGGCTCGGACGCGGTGAGGCATCCGCTTGCGCCGATGCATCCTAAAGTGCGCGAAGGCTTGCTCAAGGTGGCGCGAAAGCTCGACCCGCTGGTGCTGCGTTGGGGGCACTGACGCTGCTTTAATAGCCTGAATTCCGCCGCTACTTCGCGCGGTCGATGAGCTGCCGTGCGGTCTCCGTCGCGAGATCCGCATGCAGCTCGGCCCACTTCCCGAGCAAGGTGGCGTCGTCGGTAAAGAAGATTGGCGGCTCGATCCAGGCTTGCACCTTGCCGTCTTTCGACGATGCTTCGAACACGCGCAGATCGGGGTCGTCGCTGACGCCCGCGCGAAGCAGCTCGCGAAACGACAGCGATTCGCGTACGCGCACTTCATGCACCGGCACTTCGCGAAGAATGGAGACGGCCGCGCGCGCGATGCGCAAGGCGCTCTCTCGTCCATCGGCCATCAGAAACACGGTGACGCCGCCTGGCGCGGACAACGCCAGGCGGAAGAGTGCAAGTCTGCATCGTTCGCTCAAGCGCGTGCTCATCGAACGGGTTCCATGCCATGACGTTGCATGACAGCGCCGGCTTCCGGAGAACTCAGGTAAGCAAGAAGGGAACGCGCGAGCACGGGTTCGCGCGCGGCCGTGCACACGGCGCCCTGAAACACAGTGAGCGTCTGAATGTCCGCGGGCAACGGCCCCAGTACGTCGATGCCCGCGACGCCGATCAGCTCGCTCATCTGCTGAAAGCCCAGCTCCACTTCTCCTTGCGCGATAAGTCCGCCCACGGCCACGCCGGGCGGCGCCTGCACGATACGCGACGACACCTCCTGAAGCACGCCCCAGCGCTCGAACAGCCGCATGAGATACGCGCCGCTCGGCCCGGTCGAATAGCCGATACTGCGCGCGGCCAACACTGCGTGACGCACGGCGCTTTCGTCGTCGATGGAAGGATGCGGCGCGCCCGCCTTCACCGCGACGGCCACGCCCGAACGCGCGATATTCACGCGTCTCGCCGGATCGATACGTCCCGCTTCGGCAAGACGCTCGATGGCGTTCGCGGCCAGCACGACGATATCGAACGCCTCGCCTTCCTCGATACGCCGCAACGCCGCCACGCCGCCCGTCGATTCGATCGCGACCGGCTGCGCGAATGCGCTTGCATAAGCATGGGCGAGATCGGCTAGCAGATGCTTCGTCGCCATCGACGAGATGCCGGTGATCGTCGTTGCCATATCAGTCGATGTAGCGCAGGCCCGCGCGTTGCAGCGGCTCGCGCATGTTGTACATGTCGAGACCCAGCACGCCGCTCGCGAGCTTGTCGCGCTTCTCTTCTTCCAGCGCCTCGCGCGCGCTCGCCTTGTCGAGCACCTGTCTCGCCGATGCAGCCGGCACCACGACCACGCCATCGTCGTCGGCGACGATCACATCGCCGGGAGTAACCCAAGCGCCCGCGCAGACCACCGGAATGTTGACCGAGCCGAGCGTCGCCTTGACCGTTCCCTTCGACGAGATCGCGCGGCTCCACACGGGAAAGTTCATTTCGGTCAGCACACGCACGTCGCGCACGCCGCCGTCGATGACGAGCGCACGCGCACCGCGCGCCTTGAAACTCGTCGCGAGCAAGTCGCCGAAGAAGCCGTCGGTGTTGTCGGTGGTGCAGGCGGCCACGACGATATCGCCGGGCTGAATCTGTTCGGCGGCGACGTGCAGCATCCAGTTGTCGCCGGGTTGCAGAAGGACCGTTACCGCCGTGCCGCTCACCTGAGCGCCCGCATAGATGGGCCGCATGTACGGCTTCAAGAGACCGACGCGCCCCATGGCTTCATGCACGGTCGCCGAGCCGAGCGCGCCGAGTTTGGTCGCGGCCTCTGCGTCCGCGCGATCGATGTTGCGATAAACCACTCCGAGTTCGACCATGTTCAACGTCCCTTTGACTTGAGCGCCGTATCGAGGCGCGGATACACACGGCGCGCGTTGCCTTCGTAGATCTTATAGCGCGCTTCGGGTTCGATCTGCGCGGCTTCGACATAGCGCTTCGTATCGTCGAAATACTGTCCCGTTTGCGGGTCGATGCCGCGCACCGCGCCTATCATCTCGCTCGCGAAGAGGATGTTGTCGACGGGAATCACACGCGTCAGCAGGTCGATGCCCGGCTGGTGATACACGCAGGTATCGAAAAAAATGTTCTTCAGCAAATGGTCTTCGAGCAGCGGCTTTTTCAATTCCTGCGCCAGCCCGCGAAAACGACCCCAGTGATAAGGCACCGCGCCGCCGCCATGCGGAATCACGAAACGCAAGCTCGGAAAGTCGCGGAACAGGTCCGAGGTCAGGCACTGCATGAAGGCGGTCGTGTCCGCGTTCAGATAATGCGCGCCGGTCGTGTGAAAGCACGCGTTGCAACTCGTGCTCACGTGGACCATCGCGGGAATATCGTACTCGACCATCTTTTCGTAGATGGGATACCAATAACGATGGGACAGCGGCGGGCTCGTCCAGTGACCGCCGGACGGGTCCGGGTTCAGATTGATGGCGACATTGCCGTATTGTTCGACGCACTTCACGAGTTCGGGAATGCACGTCGCCACATCGACGCCTGGGCTTTGCGGCAGCATCGCGGCGGGGACGAAGTGATCGGGGAACAACTCGCTCACGCGAAAGCACAGCTCGTTGCAGATCGCGGCCCATGTGCTCGACACGTCGAAGTCGCCGATATGATGCGCCATGAAACTCGCACGCGGGCTAAAGATGGTGAGGTCGAGCCCGCGTTCGCGCATCAGGCGAAGCTGATTGCTCTCGATCGACTCGCGCAATTCGTCGTCGCTGATACGCAGTTCGGAAACCGCCGGCCTCTCCGAAGGATTGTTGATGCCGGCGATCTGCCGGTTGCGCCACGCTTCCAGCGCCTTGGGCGCGGTGGTGTAGTGGCCGTGAATGTCGATGATCATCCTTGCTCCAGAAACTAGTGTGCAGCGGCGTTCGTTTGCGGCGCGGGTTCGCCGGCGCGCGTTTTCTGCGCGACGAGAATGGCGACGGCGGCAAGCGTGGCGGGCACGGCGAGCATCGCGAGGATCGCGCCGAATTGCCAGCCCAGGCCGAGCAGCGCGCCGCCGATCGCCGAACCGAAGATGCTGCCGAAGCGTCCCATGCCGAGCATCCAGCTCACGCCGGTGGCGCGCGCCACGGTCGGATAGCGTCCCGGCGCGAAGGCGTTGAGGCCGGTCTGCGCGCCGCTCATGCAAAAGCCCGCGGCGAACACGAGCACGGCGAGCGACGACGACAACGCGCCAATCCACGCAAGCCCCAGCACGCACACCGCGCCGCCGAGATACGCCGCGCTGATGACGGGCGCGGGCCGCGTCTTGTCCATGATGAAGCCGACGATGATCGCGCCGATGGTGCCGCCGATCTGGAACATCGCCGTGATGTTGGCGGCGGCGGAAACCGTGAGGCCCGCATCCTTCATCAAGGTGGGCAGCCAGCCGGTCAGCAGATAGATCACGAGCAGGCCCATGAAGTACGTGACCCACAACGCGGCGGTCATGAAACCATAGCCTTGCGAGAACAGCACGCCGATAGGCTTCTTGGTCGGCAGCGGCGGTTCCGTCGATACGAAGACTTCATCGCCCTTGAAGCGCTCGCCGCAGACACGTCCGAGCACCGCGCCGATCCGTTGCGAGGTCGCGCCGCGCACCGACATGAGACGCGCCGATTCGGGCAGCAGCCAGATTTGCAGCGGAATCAACACGAGCGGCAACGCGCCGCCGAAGATCAGCACCGAGCGCCAGCCGTGCTCGGGAATCAGCCAGCCGGCGACGAAACCGATCAGCGCGGAGCCGAGGTTGAAGCCCGTGAACATGATGGTGATGAGCAGCGAGCGCTTGCGCTGCGGCGCGTATTCGGAGAGCAGCGTCGTGGTGTTGGGCATGGCCGCGCCAAGACCGATACCGGTCAGCAAGCGCAGGAGCGCCATCGACGAGGGCGAATTGGTGAACGCCGTCGCGATGGTAAAGACGCCGAACAGGAACACCGAGGTGATCAGCACCCACTTGCGGCCGATGCGGTCCGAAGCCGGTCCCGCCGTCAACGCGCCGATCACGAGTCCGATGGGCGCGGCGCTCATCACGAGTCCGAACGCGGGCCGCGAGATGTGCCAGTCGCCGATGATCGAGGGCGCCACGAAACCCATGATGGCGACGTCCATGCCGTCGGCCGCGACGACGAGAAAGCACAGCGCGACCAGCAACCACTGGTACGCCGAGATGGGCCGCGCGTCGATGAAGCCCTTGATGTCGATGGTTCTACCGCTGTTCATGTTCGTCTCCGTGTTGCATCGTTTTGGCCGTCAAGCCTTGTTCTTCTCTTCTTTGTCCCAGGCGAGATTGCCCGCGCCCTTGCCCGCCACTGAATAGAGCGCGCCGGGCGCATTGCGCGTCTTCTGGAATTCCTCGAGCGTTTCGCCGCGCATCGCCGCATAGATATGCAGGTTCGAGATGCCCGTCACCGCGCCCAGCTTTTCGAGCATGAAAAAGATCACGCCGTAGTGAAGAAGACCGCGCCAGTCGCGGCGGCGCAGAAGATCGCGCTCCTGTTCGCTCAGACCCGCTGCTTCGTAGCTCGCTTCCTCGTCGGCCTTGAACGCCTCGCGATGCGCGGGCTCGACCATGCGATGCAGATAATCGTTGATGCGATAAGCCCGCACCGCCGTTTCGATGCTGAACGGATACGTGCCTTGCAGCTTCTCGACATCGGTGAGTTGCACGGCCATCTTCTGGCGATGACGTTCGAGTATCGCGGGCTTCGTCTCGCTGTCCTCGCCTTCGTAGATGGCGGTCGCGATGCCGGCCATCGACGGAAGGTAGTAGCTGCGGTGCTTGCACACGACGTTGTTCGACAGCGCGCCGCGCATGGTCAGCCACATGACCACTTCAGCGCCTTCGAAGCCGCCGAGTTCCGCGTATTCGGCGAGCGTCATGTCGGCGAGTTGCTCGGGGTCGCGCTCGAAGAGATCGAGGAAGCGGTGATCCCATTCCGTGTTGTTGAAGCCCGCGCGTTCGCCGTGAACCTGATGCGACAGGCCGCCCGTCGCGATGATCGCGACCTTGAGGTCTTCCGGATAACTTTCGATGGCGCGGCGCAGCGCCTGACCGAGCTTGTAGAAACGCCGCGCGCTCGGCACGGGCAGTTGCAGCACGCCCATTTGCAGCGGAATCAGTTGCATCGGCCAGTCGGGCTTGTGCGGGGTAAGCATCGAGAGCGGCGAGAAACAGCCGTGATCGAGCGGCTTGTTCTGGAAGAACGACATATCGAACTCGTCGGTCACGAGCGAGTTGCCGATGTGCGCCGCGAGCGCGGGATGCCCCTTGATCGGCGGCAGATCGCGCGCGCCGCCGCCTTCGTCCGCGACGCGCCATTCCGGACCGACGCCGAGCGCGAAGGCCGAGTAGTGATCGAAAAAGAACGACGTGATGTGGTCGTTGTAGATCGTCACGACCACATCGGGGCGCTTCTCTTCGAGCCATGTTGCGAGCGGCGCGAAGTTTTCGAAGATGGGAGCCCAGACCGGGTCGTCACGTTTGTTCTTGTCGAACGCGAAACCGATGGTCGGGGTATGCGAGGCAGCAATGCCGCCGATGATGCGAGCCATTGTGATGCTCCTTCGGGTGCCGGGCGACGCGTTACGCGTCCATCGGCAGCGGTGTCTGGTGCGGAAAACTGAATGGAAGATAGCGGCTGGCGGTTGCGCGGGAAACTACGCGTAAACCATGAAGATGGGCGCAATTCGATACGTCCGACGGCGTTCGATGCCTTTGCTTGCTGGGGTTGGGCGAGCGATCGGCTGGTTGCGTGATGCGGCATCCGATAAATAAAACTGATGCGCGAAGAAGGAAGACGCAAGGTCGCCCGACCGCCCGCATGTTCGCGGACGGATTGGCACGAACATGCGCGATCTAGGCCTCGTGCGCGAGGCGCGAGCGCAGTGCGATGGCCAGCGGGAAAATGGCGATGGCCGTGAGAGCCGTGGCAAGCGTGGCGCCGTGCACGCCGATCCGGTCGCCGAGGAAACCGTAGATAACCGGCGAGATCGCGCCCGACGCAATGGTGCCGGTATAGAAAAGCGCAAAGGCCCGCTCGGCTCCGTCGAGTGGCGCCAGTTCCGGCACGGTGCCGTAGAGCACGGACGAGGTGCCATTGAGCATCACGCCGAGGAGCGGCAACAAGACCATCGCGACGCTCAGCGGGCAAAGCATCACCGCGACGATGCAGGCCGCCGTGCCGCCCTCGGTTGCGAGCACGGTGCCGATCACGCCCAGCCGCGCGCCGAGCCATCCGCAGGCGAACTTGCCGGCCGCGCCGCCGATGAAAACCAGCGCGAGCGCCGTGCCCAGCATCGGTTGAGAGATGCCCTTCTCTTTCAGCAAGAACGGCAGGAACGTCAGCAGGCCCATGCGGACGCTGGTGTCGAGCACGCCTATCGAGAGCAGCATCGAAAAACCTCGTCCTGAGCCGCCGCGGTTGCCGCTGGATTGCGCATCGGCGGCCGGCGTGCTTCTCGGTACGACAGGGAAGAAAAGTGCAATGGATACAGCGACGACGCAACCCAGGACCGACATGATCCAGAGCGCGTGACGCCAGGGCATCAGCGTAACGAGAAGAGAGATTGCGGCCGGCAATGCCGATTTGCCGAGATCGCCGGAGAAGTTGTAGACGCTCAAGGGGCCGCGCGCGCGGCGGCCATAGACGCGCGACACCGCGCCCGATGCAATGGGATGCTGCGTGCTCGACCCGCTTCCCGATACCGCCAACGCCACGCACAAACCGAGCAGGCTTCCCGACATACCCGCGAGCGCGTAGCCACCGGCTGCGAGCAACGTGCCGAGCGCAAGCGTCGCCCGGCTGCCAAGCCTTTGCGCCAGACGCCCGGCCGGTATCTGAAGACTCGCCATGGTTCCGGCATAGACGCCGCGCAGCATGGCGAGCGCGCCATACCCCAGACCGAAGTCCGCCTGCCACACCGGCAGCAACGCGTAGATCATGTCCGTGTAACCGTCGTGCAGCGCGTGTGCGACGCAGGACAGCCAAAGCACGCGCGAAGGTAAAAGCGCGGTCCGGTCTGTTTTAAGCAAGGACGGCAAGGAAAACGGAATAAAGCGCATGAGTCTCCCGGACGACGGCGTGACGAGGCCTAAAAGACAATTTTATGACTCGAGGAAGGCGCCTTCAATTGACGTAAGATCGCGTCAATGGAGAGATAAAGTCACGCCATGAACGAACCAGCAAATCTGGCGCAGGACCGGGACAGGCTGCCGCCGCTCAATGCGTTGCGCAATTTCGAGGCGGTCGCCCGGCATGGAAGCTTCGCCGCGGCGGCGGCCGACCTGCATGTCACTCATTGGGCGGTCGGCAAGCAAATACGGCTGCTCGAAGACTGGTTCGGCGTGCCGTTGTTCGAGCGGCGCGCGCGCGGCGTTCAGCTTACCGATGAAGGCGCGGCACTCCTCAACGACGTGAGCAGCGCGTTCGAACGTCTCACACGCGGGGCAGCGCGCCTCAGGCACGACGAATTCACGCGCCGCGTGTCCGGCGTCGTGCGCGTGAACGCGCTGGCGAGCTTCGCGTTGTGCTGGCTGCTGCCGCGTCTCGCCGATTTTCAGGCGCGCTTTCCCGATATCGACGTCAGGTTGTCGACCACGTCGCGCAAGTTGCGGTATATCGGCGATGCCTTCGATATCGGCATACGCTCGGGTCACGAACAAGGCGCGGGCGTCGTATCGCGCTCGTTGATGGCCGATGTGCGCCTGCCGGTGTGCAGCCCCGCGCTGCTGCGTCAGCGTCCCATAGCAAGCGTCGCGGATCTGCGTCATCACGCGCTGCTGCATTCCGCCAGCACGCGCACGAGTTGGTCGTCGTGGCTCAAGCAGGCGGGCGCGGCGGACTTGCGCGCGGCCCGGCATGTCGAGTTCGAGCACACATATCTGCAACTCGCTGCTGCAGCGGAGGGGCTCGGCGTGGCGCTCGCGTCGTTGCCGCTGATCGGACGCGATATCGCCGAAGGCCGACTCGTATGCCCGATCGCGGCGCCGGCGTGGCGCGCGCCCGATTACACACTGGTGATCAACGCAGACCGCGTCGGGGATGACGCCGTGGCTTCCTTCGAGAAGTGGATCATGGCGAGCGCGGGAGGTGCCGGAAGTTAAAGAAGCGCGTCCCATCGTCCGATATATTGAAGGCCGGCGCGCGATGGCAAGCGGTCGCTTCAAAGACCAACTTTTCAGACGAACGAAACATGATCAAAATTCACGAGGCGGGACAGCCGGCGAACGGCCCCGTTCGCTGCGGTGGCTGCAATAGCCCCGAAGTGGCGCAGATCGAAATGGCCTTTGCGTTTCAGCCTATCGTCGACGTGCGGTCGGGTAGTCCCTATGCCTACGAGGCGCTCGTACGCGGGCCGAATGGCGAATCGGCGGGTTCGGTGTTGTCGCAGGTCGACGACTCGAACCGTTATAACTTCGATCAGCGTTGCCGCACGACTGCAATCGAGCAGGCGGCAAGCATGGGCATGGACAGCTTTCTGTCGATCAACTTCATGCCGAACGCGGTTTATCAGCCTGCGGCATGCATTCGCAGTACCTTCGAGGCCGCCGAGAAACACGGCTTCCCGGCGAATAAGATCATCTTCGAAACCATCGAAGGTGAAAACATCATTAGCCGTTCGCATCTGGTGCAGATCTTCCGCGCGTATAAATCGTTCGGCTTTCAGACCGCGATCGACGATTTCGGCGCGGGTTATTCAGGGCTCACACTGCTCGCCGACTTTCAGCCGGACTTGATCAAGCTCGACATGGCATTGGTGCGCGACATCGACACCGACACCGTGCGTCAGCGGATCGTTGCCGGCGTCTTGAAGATTTGCAGTGATCTGGGAATTCGCGTGATCGCGGAAGGCATCGAGACGCAAGGCGAGCGCGATTTTCTGGAAGCAGCCGGCGTGAGCCTGATGCAAGGCTATTTGTTCGCCAAGCCCTCGTTCAAAGAGATGCCCGCGATTGCCAATGTGCGTTAATGCCGGGTGCAAAATGTTGAAAGCCGCGCTTGGGACGTTGCTAATCGTTTTGGCGGGATGCGCGGTGCCTGGTGCGCCGGCATCGCCGGAGAATAGCGTTGGAGCCGAAGGGTCGGCCACCCAAGCTCCGGCATCGACTGATCATTCAAATTCGGAGCGTGTCGAGGCGCCGCACAGAAATCCGAAGATGTATGGGCCGCCAGGCGAGTGATTGGTGTCGGGCGCGCTACGCGTCGGTCCGCTCGACTACGAATCTGCAGAATCGGCCATGCCATTTGAACGGGGCATTTGGTTTTGTCCCCCGACGCTTTGCGCTACGCCGTCCGCGCTCCATTCCCGCTCAACCACCCATCAACGCATCGTCGTCTTGAGCAAATCGCCTGCGGTGCTCAACATGCCGCTCGCAATCTTGCCCGAGTCGATCTTGTAGGTTCCATCACGCAGAGCCGCCTTGATCGATTCGACCTTCGCCGTGTCGATGTCCGCGCCGCCCGTGACTTGCATCGACGACAACGAGGACAACGTCACTTTCGAGCTGGTTGCGTTGGTCGCGCTGGTTTGCTGCACGCCGCCCGTAGCCTGCACATCGCGTTTGCTTGCTACGCGAAAGGTGTCGGATTGGAGTGCGGCGGGCGTGTTGTTCGATTCGATCTTCATGGCTTTGGCTCCTTGTCTGTTGAGTTCTTTAACGGAGTGGGGCTTGAAATCTTTACCAAGCCCGGCGGCCTGCCGACACCCTCGCAACCTCGCCCAGCCCGCAAAGCCTTATCCAATAGGCCTCTCGCCTATTTGCAACAAATTGAAACAAAGTGTGAGGAATCGCACATGGACCGGACATGACGTCCGCGAAGGACAAGAAATTTCCCAAAATACTAGACGACTGGTCTACTACACGCTAAAGTTCACCCATGCCTACCGCAAACACATCAGAAACCGTCGACGTCCGCGAAAACATCATTGCCGTTGGTCAACGGTTGATCGGCGCCAAAGGCTTTTCCGCCGTCGGCCTGAATGAGATTCTCACGGAAGCCGGCGTGCCGAAGGGCTCGTTCTATCATTATTTTGGCTCCAAAGATGCGTTCGGCGTGGCGCTCCTGGAAAGCTATTTCGAGGACTATTTGAACGACCTCGACGGGACGCTAGCGCAGCCCGGACTGAACATGGCGCAGCGGCTGACGAACTACTGGAGCATTTGGCAAGAAACCCAGTCCTTCTTCGATTGCCAGGGCAAATGTCTCGCGGTCAAGCTCGGCGCCGAAGTGGCGGACATGTCGGAGGCCATGCGCGCCACGTTGAAGCGCGGCACGGCAGGGATCGTTAGCCGTCTTGCAAGTGCAATCGAAATCGGTGTGGCGGAAGGCTCGCTTTCGATCGAAGGTGATCCGCAAAGCGTCGCGCAGAGCTTGTATCAACTGTGGCTCGGCGCCAGCATCATGGTGAAGATCGTTCGCAACACGCAGCCGTTTGAAGTGGCGACGACGACAACGCAGCGGATCTTGCGACTTGCTCCCTGACGAAGCAGGGAGCGAGGTGCCAGCACTTCTTTAGAGGTGTTTTTTTGAAGCATTTACTAGACGACTGGTCTACTAACACCATCAACCTTCTTTACGGTTTCACCTTACTCACCCACGGAGATGCAACATGAAAGTGCTCATGGTTTTGACCTCACATGACCAACTCGGCAACACGGGCCGCAAAACGGGTTTCTGGCTCGAAGAGCTGGCCGCACCCTACTACGCCTTCAGGGATGCGGGCGCGGAAATCGTGCTGGCATCGCCTAAAGGTGGTCAGCCGCCGCTCGACCCGAAGAGCAACGAGCCGGCCAATCAGACGGAGATGACACATCGTTTCGAAGCCGATTCGCAGGCTACCGCGCAGCTTGCCAGCACGGTAAAGCTCGATCTCGTCTCGCAAGCCGATTTCGATACCGTGTTTTATCCGGGCGGTCATGGTCCGCTCTGGGACCTGGCCGAAGACAAAAACTCGATCGCCCTGATCGAAGCCTTCTTGGCCGCTGGCAAGCCTGTCGCGCTGGTCTGCCACGCACCCGGCGTGCTGCGCCATGTCCGCACGCCGGAGGGCGCACCGCTTGTCGAAGGCAAACGAGTCACAGGCTTCACCAACTCAGAGGAAGCCGCGGTCGGACTGACCGATGTCGTGCCGTTCCTCGTTGAAGACGAACTCAAGGCGAAGGGCGGCATCTATTCAAAGCTCGAAGACTGGGCACCTTATGTCGTCACCGATGGCCTTTTGATTACCGGGCAGAACCCGGCTTCATCGTCGTCCGCTGCGGCGACGTTGATGAAGCACCCGGCGCTCGCGCAATAACCGACGTTGACGTTACCGGCGCGCGCGGCCATTGGGCGGCCGCGCGCCAGGGAACCCACGCTCGTGCCAGGACTCGCGATGCACGGGCAAATTGCCGGGCGCTCGAACTCATCGATCCCACATCACGAAACCAGCCCGCGTGTCGTGAGAAATCCTGCTGCGTGGCAGCATGCACGCGTTGCACATAGCCCCGGTGCGTTTCTCATCGCGAAATTCCTTCTCCAAGGTCCTGATTCCACGCGTAAATCTAGTCCTCATTCTCCCCGATGCAGCGCCACGCTTAAGGACTACGCTCTTATATAAGAGGCAGCCGCAGTCACGGCGCTTGCCCGACGCTTCCTACAACGCCGGAGTCATCATGATGCAAATCTACGTTGAACCCTTGCCCAAGGGCCGATGGGGCCCAATCGATGGATACACACTCGAGTATCCCGACGGCACGAAGATCACCGAGCAGGTGTTCAGTTCGGAAAAGCTCGCGGTCAGCGAAATCAGGCTGCGCGGCTATACGCCCTTGCTGGCGAAGGTGCGTATCACGGACAAGGGCGAGCCGGAGCACTGGGAAAGCGTCGAGTGACGCATTGTCGATACGAACGTGCTTCGCCGATTTTCTTTCGCGAAGCACGTTTTATTTTTGTGATATTGCTGCTTCATCCGGAACGCAAATAACGGCGCGGCTACATAGCCGGTGGAGAAGCGATGCGACGAGGACCCTTCAGCGAAGCCGGCAGAAAACGCCGGCGTCTCTTTTTGAGCAAGGCGCATGTCGCGCTCGCGGCCTTCGGGACGCTCGGCTCGGTGCTCGGCATTGGTATCGCCATCGACGGCGGGCTCGAATTCAATCGCACCAAGGTGTTCACGGGCGTTGGCCTTATCGCCGTTTCGACCATTCTTTATATCTCGATGCTGTTCGTGAGCGACGAGCCATCCTGACGGCTCGTCGGCCGCACGAAATCACACATGCACGTCGCGCTCGCCGAGCGGCCGCACCGGTTCTTCCACACGTTGTTCTTCAAGGCCATGACGCGCCCGATGCCGGCGCACCCACAGCGCGGTCAGAATTGGCACGAGAATGGCCGTCACGAGACAGGCGGTCGCGACCATCGCGGTGGCCGCCGGCACGAGCGGCTTGAAGCGCGGAATCATCTCGCCGATGATCGCCGGATTCGCCACCGCCGCGCCCGCCGTCGATGAAGCCGCGAGTCCCGCCGCGCCATTGCCGCCCGCAATCCAGCGATCCGCGAGAATCAGCGGAATGCCCGTCACGACGATCACGCCCAACCCAAGCGCAACGCCCGGCAAGCCGCTCGTCGCGATTACGTGCAGGTCGATGCCATTGCCGAGCGCGAAGCCGAAGAACGGGATCAGCGGATGCACGCAGCGGCCGAACAGTTCGCGCAGGTCGCTGTCCAAATTGCCAAGCGCGAAGCCAATCAGAAACGGCAGCACCGCGCCGACGAAAAGGCGTGGCTCGAAGAACGCGACGCCCGTCGCGCCGAGAATCAGCATGCTGACGAGCGGCCCGGATTCCACCGACATCAGCACGAACGCGCCCGCTTCCTCGCGGCTGCCGTACTGCTGCATCACGGCGGCGTAAAGTCCGCCGTTGGTCATGTCCATCGACGTGGTGATGGCGAGCACGGAGAGGCCCGCGAAGAGACCGGCCTTGACGCCATCGATGGGAATGAAGTGCGCGGCGACGATGGTCGCGATCCACGCAACCGCCATCTTGGTCACGAGCAAGGTGCCCGACTTGCGCAGCACGGTGCCGGTCGCGCGCAGGTCGATGGTCGCGCCCATGCAGAAGAACCACACCGCGAGAATCGGCACGGTGCCCGTGATCAACCCGTTCGTGAACGAGCCGAAGTACTTGCCCGCGCCCGGCGCGAACGTATGGACGCAGGCGCCGAGCAGCAAGGGCACGAGCATGAGACCGCCTGGAATGCGGTCAATCGCTTTCTTTATATTCATGTCTCCTCCGTGGACTTTGGCGTCCGGATGGCGGGCTGTCTACCCAGTGCAATGCGCCGCTTTAAGCTCGGCCGCATCGGTTCGGCGCAATATAGCATCGCTGTTTTATATTCGCTGAATGCAAGGCCGGGAGGCGGGTTAATCGTTTACCCGCGCGCGGGCAGAGTTACCGGGTTTGCCTGTCCGGTGGGCCTTCGCGGACACTTCACATTCGCGAGCACGACAAAACGGAGCCTTAGTGAAATTCGATACGACCACCATCCGTCTGGTTCTTGCCATCGCGGACGAAGGCAGCATCTCGCGCGCCGCGGACAAGCTCAGTCTCGCGGTGGCCGCCGCCTCGCGGCGCGTATCGGACCTCGAAGCGCAACTCGGCGCGAAGCTCTTCACGCGCGTTCCGCACGGTGTGCAGCTCACCGAGCCGGGCGCGAAGCTGCTGCTGTACATCCGCCAGATCGACAATCTGATCGTCCGTCTCGAAGGCGATGCGCGCGCGCTCAAGGAAGGGCGCCACGGGCGCATCATCATCGGTGCGCCGAAGGCGGTGGTCATGCAGTTTCTGGCGGGCGCCATCGCTGGGATTCAGCGCAAGCATCCCGGCATCTCGCTCATGGTTCAGGAGGAGAACAGCAAGATCGTTCAGCAGTTGTTGCGCGACAAGGTCATCGATATCGGCATCTACGAAAAGAAGAGCGGCTTTCTCGACCTCGACCGCGTGCCGTATCGCGAAGACCGGCTCGAACTCGTGTATAGCACCGAACATTTTAAGTTCGACGATGCGCCGCTCGGTATCGACGAGATCATGGACTTGCCCGTGATCAGTCTCGGCAAAGGCTCCGCCATTCTGTCCGCGCTGCAACGCGCACATCAGAGCCGGGGACGACTCTTCGCGAACAATTACGCCGTGAGCGGCTTCGACACCATGCTCGTGATGGTGCGTCAGGGCTTGGGCGTTGGCCTCATGCCCGCGGCTGTGCTGCGCAGCTTTCACCCGGAACGCGCGATTGCGTCGAAGGAGATTGCAGGCGACTGGCATAAGCGCAGCTACGTGCTTTCTTGCGTCGAAGGTCACGCTCAGGAACAGACGCTTCAACGCGTCGTGGCCGAGCTGCTCGACGCACGCAACTAGTCTGAACGAGGAAGCACGCTCGAGGCTTTCGCGAATTGCGAAACCAGCCTTGCCCGCGCAAGCCTTGCGGCATTGCAAGCGGTGGTTGAAAGTGAAGGCATGACCCGCGCCGCAGGTCGAAGCCCTTCTCCACCGAACCAATCGACATGACCCAGACAAAACCTCTCCCCTTGGACGGAATCCGCGTGCTCGACGTAAGCCAGGTCATGGCGGGACCGTTCGCCTGCATGCTGCTCGCCGACATGGGCGCGGATGTCATCAAGGTGGAACCGCCCGAAGGCGATCAGACGCGCGGCGCGATGGGCTTCAAGATGAAAGGGCCCGACAGCATGGGCTTTCTCAACATGAACCGCAACAAGCGTTCGGTGACGCTGGACCTGAAGAGCGACGAAGGCCGCGGGCTCTTCTACAAGCTCGCGAAGACTGCCGATGTGATCGTCGAGAACTATCGGCCAGGCGTGGTGCAGCGGCTTCGTATCGATTACGAGTCGATCCGGGAGATCAACCCGAAGATCGTTTATGTGAGCATTTCGGGCTTCGGGCAAAGCGGCCCGTGGTCCACGCGGCCCGGCTTCGATCTGATGGCTCAGGCCATGTCCGGCGTCATGAGCGTGACGGGATATCCCGGCGGCAAGCCGGTCAAGGCGGGCGTGCCGGTGGCGGATATCGGCTGCGCGCTCTTTGCGGTGTCGGGGCTGTTGTCGGCTTATATCGGCGCGCAAAAATCGGGCGTCGGTCAGCATATCGACGCTTCTCTCTTCGATTCCGTCATGGCCTTCTCGATCTGGGACATGTCGGAGTACTGGGGCACGGGCGTGCCGCCGACACCGCTTGGCACCAGCAACAAGATGAGCGCGCCGTATCAGGCCGTGAAGGCGCGCGATGGCTACTTCGTGATGGGCGCGACTAACCAGAAGCTGTGGACGAAGCTGTGCGGGTTGTTAAAGCGGCCCGATCTGATCGACCACGCCGACTATGCGAACGTCTCGCTGCGCCTGAAAAACCGCGAGGCCATGATCCAAGTGCTCGAAGAGGAGTTCGCCAAGCGCGACAGCGCGGAATGGGTCGATACCCTGCTCGCGGCCGGCATTCCAGCCGGCCCTATCCTGACTTATCCGGAAGCATTCGAGAGCGAACATGCCACACATCGCCGCATGGCAATGGAAATCGATCATCCGCACGAAGGCAAGGTGAAGAACATCGGCTTTCCGGTCAAGCTGCTCGGGACGCCGCAGACCGTGCGCCGCCATCCGCCCCTGCTCGGCGAACATAACGAAGAGATCTTCGCGGAGATCAACGGAACCAGTGGAATGAAGCCATGAGCGAACATGTCCGGCTTACGCTGCATGCATCGGGCGCGGCGGAGATCGTCATCGACCGGCCCGAGCGTCACAACGCCATGTCGATTCCCATGTACGAAGCGCTGCTCGCGCGTATCGACGAATGTCAGCGCAATAGTGACGTGCGCTGCATTCTCTTTCGCGGCGCGGGCGGCAAGTCGTTTATCGCGGGAACGGATATCGAGTACTTCAAGGACTTTCGCGGCGGACACGATGGCGTGGCCTACGAAGCGCTGGTCGAGCGCGTGATCGATACGGTCGAGCGCATTGCGCTTCCCACGCTCGCCGTGATCGATGGCTGGGCGGTCGGCGGTGGTCTCGCGCTCGCCACGGCCTGCGACTTTCGCGTGTGCAACGAAAACTCCCGGTTCGGCGCACCGATTGCCAAGACGCTCTCGAACACGCTTTCGTCGCGCAATATCGCGCGGCTACATGCGGCTTTCGGCGTGCCGCGCGTCAAGCGCATGCTGATGCTCGCCGACTTTCTCGCAGCGAACGAGGTCCTGGCGTGCGGCTACGTATATTCGGTGGTGACGAAAGACGCGCTCGATGCCAGCGCGCATGCGCTTGCCGAGCGGCTCATGGCGTTGTCGCCAATCACGCAGAAGGCGGTAAAGGAGAGCCTACGGCGCATCGTGATCGACCAGAGCTTCGCGGACGAAGACATCATCGAGGAAGTCTATGGAAGCGCGGCTTTTCGTGATGCGGTGACAGCATTCACTTCGGGCAAGCCGAAACGGTGAGCGCGATTCTTCAACGCCCGCTCAGTGCGAGCGTGTTGAAGAGCGTTTGATGATCGAAGGGTTTTTGACAACGCGGATGATGCCGGTAGGCGATATCGATCGAATCGACACCGTACCCGGTTGCAAAGATGAAGCGGATCTCACGCAACGTCAGTTCATCCGCTACGGCGTATGACTTCTCGCCGTTGAGGTCGATGTCGAGAATGGCAACGTCGATGTAATGCTCGTCGTCTAGAAGCGCCAGCGCGTCCTGCGCCCACGCCACCGGCCCGACGACGATTGCCCCTGCAATTTCGAGCAACGCGGACAGCGCGAGCGCCACCAGGTAATCGTCTTCCACGACCAAGATGCTCAAACCTTCGAGCGGTGTCCCGACTACTGCCATTTTCGGACCCCCTAGGGACTGCTGCCGTGCATATGCGCTGGTCGCAGCGGGATCTCGATATGACACGAAACCCCATCCCAGTTGAAGTCCAGCTCGGTGCGAGCGTGTAGCGTGAAACGAAGCGCTTTTTCGATGAGTTGCCGGCCGAAGCCGATTTTCTTGTCCTCGGGCGTGATGCGCACACCGCTTTCGATCCAGTCCAGAACGAGCCATTCCGGCCCGGACTCTCTCTTCTCGACAATCCAGCTGACGACGAGCCGTGCGCCTTGATGCTTCAACGCGCCGTACTTGAGCGCGTTGGTCGCAAGTTCGTGAAGCACGAGCGCGATCGTCTGAACGTTGCGAAAGCCGAGCGGCACGACCGGTCCACTCACCGAGACCCTGTCGCTGCTGCCGACACCGAGCGCCTCGAATTCAAGGCGAACGATGTCACCCAAATTGATCAGATGCCCGTTCGCTTCGCCGATCAAGCCCTGCAGCCTGCCAAGCGCGGCGAGGCGACTCGTGAACGTGTCGAGCGCTTCGTCGCCCGAGAGCGTCTGTTGCGCGATCGACTGAATCACCGACAACAGATTTCGCGTCCTGTGTTGCAGTTCCGCAATCAAAACGTCCTGTCTACCTTCAGCATGAACCATTCCCGTGATATCGACGAAAGCAATGACCACACCGTCGATCTTGCGATCGCCGTTGAGATAAGGTGCGAGACGCACGAGGAAATGATTCAGCCCATCCTTGCTGCTGACCTGCTGTTCGCGTGTTTCCTGACTCCTGAATACCTCACGGATGCCTTCTTCCAGCCCCGGAAGGTCGAGACGGCTGACGAGCTCCGATATGGGACGCCCGCGATCGACCGGACGGATATGGAAGATATCGGCCATTGCCGGGGTAAATGAGCGAATGGAAAATTGCCGGTCGAGAAACACGGTGGCGACCGACGTGCTTTCGAACAGGTTCTGAAGATCGCTGTTCGAGCGGTCGAGCGCGTCGATCTTGCCATTCAGTTCCAGATTGACGGTGTGCAACTCCTCGTTGAGCGAGACGAGCTCTTCCTTGGACGCCTCCAGCTCTTCGTTCGACGATTGCAGTTCCTCGTTGACCGAAACCAACTCTTCGTTCGACGACTTGAGTTCTTCGAGCGCGGTCTCGTATTCCTCTATCATCGATTGCAGGCGCTCACGGGTATCCCGTAGTTCCTTTTCGATTTGCTCCGCGGTGCCGTCGTGCATGGCCTCGGCGCGCGCAAGCGCCTCTTCGCGCGTGAGCACGGGCCCTTGGTCCTGGAACACGACGAGATACATGCGCTCACCCGGCGCTTGCTGGACGAGCGGCTCGATGGTCAGATTGATCACCTGTACACGGCCGTCCTCGCCCTCGACCACCACCCCCTCTCGCGCGATCGTGCGGCCCGAGTCGACCGCTTCGCGAAACACCGAGCGCAAGTCGAGGCCCAGCCCCTTGCGCGCCATTGCGAATAGCTGGCGCGTCGGCATGCCGGGCGCTGCCTCGAGATATTTGCCGGTGCGGCCCGAGTAGTAGACGACATCGCCATCGCGCGTCACGAGCACGTGCGGCGGCGTGAAGCGGTCGATCATATGACCGTCGACAGCCAGGCGCAGCGCGGCGCCGCCCAGGGGCGGACGGCTTGGCGTCAACGCGGACAGATGGCCGATAGTCAGCGCGGATACCGCGAGCGGCAGACGCACTTGCGACACGACATCGGCGCGGCGCTTGAAAAGCCTGTGCTTCTTGTCGAGCGGAACGAACAACTCGTCGAACTGGCTCACGTTCTCCGACGGGCCGAGGAACAGAAAACCGTCCGGGCGCAGCGCATAGTGGAAGGTCGGAATGACCTGATTCTGGACCTCGATTCCGAAGTAGATGAGGAGATTGCGGCACGACACGAGATCGATGCGTGAGAAAGGCGGATCGCGAATGACGCTGTGCGGCGAAAAGATGCACAGTTCGCGCACTTCCTTGGCCACCACGAAGCTGCTGCCGTCCGGCACGAAGAAACGGTCGCGCCGCTCTTGCGATACATTGTCGAGCAACGCCAGCGGATAGCGCGCCGCACGCGCCACCGTGAGCGCTCCGTCGTCGATATCGGTGGCGAAGATCTGGATGCGCGGCGCCTTCTCGACACCTGCGATCTGTTCGGACATCAGCATGGCGATGGAATACACTTCCTCGCCCGTGGCGCAGCCCGGCACCCAGACACGCACGACATCCTCGGCGGTGCGGCCTTCGAAAAGCTTCGGCAGGACGAGTGTGGCGAGACTCTCGAACGCGTGCTCATCGCGGAAAAAGCTCGTGACGTTGATCAAGAGATCGCGAAACAGTGCCGTCACTTCCTGCGGATCGGCCGCGAGCCGCGCTACATAACTCTCCGGAGTTGCCATCGCCCGGACCTGCATGCGCCGCTGCACCCGCCGCGAAAAAGTCTTGACCTTGTAGCCGCTGAAGTCGTGTCCGACGTTATCGCGCAAGATGCCGTAAATGGCTTCTCGCGCCTCGTCGAATGCTTTCGCGGCGGCTTCGACTTCGGGCTCTTCCACGACGGAATCGAGCCTGAAGGCGCCGGCGGCAAAGCTCGCGAGCTTCGCGCCCATTTGGTCGACCGCCACGGCGAAATCGACCAGGCCAGTGGCAATGGCGCTATTGGGCATGTCCGGGTGATGCGGTCCGAAGCCGTCCGCAACCTGTGCGAGCGTCAGTCCGCCCCGCTCCTTGATCGCCTTGATGCCGAGCGTGCCGTCCGAATCGCCGCCTGAGAGAATGACGCCTGCCGACAGTTCGCCGATATCGAGCGCGAGCGTGCTCAGAAAATGGTCGATCGGCTTGCGCTCGCGACGCGGCTTGTCCAGTGACTGCACGTGCAAGGTCCGGTTCGAGACGCTGACGATGGCATCGCGCGGCAAGAGATAGACGCTATCGATCTCGATCGGCTCGCCTTCGGCAATCGCGTGTACCTGCATTGGCGTAAAACGCGAAACAATCTCCGGCAACAAGCTGATACGGTCCGGGCTCAGGTGCGTGATGATCACGCAAGCGAGGCCTGGCTTTTCCGGCATGCCGCGAAAGAAGCCTTCCAGCGCCTCGACGCCGCCCGCGGACGCGCCGACGCCGACAATGGGGAAGTCGGTTGCCGGTGTCATGACTTCTCCCGCATCGGCGCATTGTCGCTGTGGTCCAGGCGCCTTGCCTCCGGGAGAAGTCCGGCTTCGCGAGCAAGGCCTGAGCGCGCCCTGACGAAAACCGCGAGATGTTCCGTAAGACGGACGTCGATTGCGTGCTTGCTGGTCATGGACCGCCTCGAAGAACAAAGGTATCAGTCTATATTACCGCGCGCGCAACGGGCGTCGAAGCGTGCTTGCAAGGCGGGCAGACATGTATGGCGTGACGCGAGTGGTCAGCCAGAGCGTTGAACATAAACGGCCGGCGCGGGCCGCTTCACGAATATAAGCCTTGACTGGCCGTCGAATCCGTTCGATTTTTATTTCACGGCGATGGCGATGGCGATGGCGACGGCGACGAGCGCTGTCTGGCAGCGCTTCTACGCTTCGTGAAAGAACCCTTCGAGAATACCGTCCCTGAGCGCGACGACATCGAGACTGCCGCGCTTGCGCGGACGCGGCAGGTCGACATCCACGATACGTCCCGGACGCGCTTCCATCACCACGATGCGATCCGAGAGCAGCACCGCCTCCTCGACGTCATGCGTGACGAGGACCATCGTGATGCGCTCCTGCGCCCAGATGCGTTGCAGTTCGTCCTGGAGCCGTGCGCGCGTGAGCGCATCGAGTGCGCCGAACGGTTCATCGAGCAAGAGCAAACGCGGCCGGTTGACGAGCCCTCGCGCAATGGCGACACGCTGCGCCATGCCGCCCGAGAGCTGATGCGGATACTGTCCCTCGCACCCCTCGAGGCCGACGAGCGCCACATGCTCGGCTACCGCACGCGCTTTCTCGTGCTTGCTCAAAGGCGCGTTGCGCAAGGCCACCGCGACGTTCTGTTCGACGTTCAGCCATGGAAACAGACGATGATCCTGAAACACGATGCCGCGCGAAAGATCCGTCGAGACCACGCGCTCGCCGCCGAATTCGATCTCGCCTTCGTACGACGCATCGAGGCCTGCGATCAACCGCAAGAGCGTCGACTTCCCGCAACCGCTCGCCCCGACGATACTCACGAACTCGCCGCTTCGGATCGAGAGGTCGATACGATCCAGCACGGGCGCACCGGCATCGCCCTCATAACGCTTGCTCACCCGCCGCAGCGCGAGGCCGCTCGTGTCCGTTGCCATCGTTGGTATCGCTGCCATCGTCATTCTCCTCAAGCCGCGCGCGCTTCGCTGAACCAGCGCCGCTGCACCGCACGCGCGAGCGCGTTGAGCGCCCACCCCGTTATTCCCACGACGATCACGCCGAATACGACGAGATCCATCCGAAACTGCTCGCTGCCATCCACGAGCGTATTGCCGATCCCGCTTCCCGCGACGAGCAGATACTCCGCACCGAGCGTCGCGAGCCACGAATAGATGAGCGCGAGATAGATGCCCGTGAAGATCGAAGGCAGCGCGGCCGGCAGCACCACGAACGCGAGCGTCTGCAACTTGCCGTAGCGATACGCGCGCGCCACTTCGAGAAAACGCGGCGGCACGGCGCGGATGCCGTCGCTCGTATGCATCACGACCGGAACCAGCGCGGCGAGCGACAGGAACACGACCTTCGCGACATCGCCGAGACCGAACCACACGGAGATGAGCGGAATCCACGCGAACAGCGACACTTGCTTGAAGGTGTTGAAGCTCGGCGCAATGGCGCGGTTCGCGAGCTTCGACACACCCAGCAACGCGCCGAGCGCGAGCCCGAGCGAAGTGCCGATCACAAAGCCCGTCAACTCCCGCGCAAGCGACGCCGACAACGCACGCGCCAGCGCGCCGCTACGCAACTGTTCCCACGCGACATGCAGCACTTGCGCGGGCGACACCATCATGCCGTGGGCGGGCTTGGCATCGCGCGATACGAGCCACCATATCGCCAGCGCCGCGAGCGGCAGCACGAAGCCGCGCCAGCGCTTCGGCATGGCAACACGCGGGACTGCTTCGAGTTCTATCGATGACATCGTCCGCTCCTAGACCGCGCCGCGCTGCAACTTGCGCTCGAGCGCGGTCAACAAGCGATCGGCGACATAGCCGACCGCGCCCACGATCAAGACCGAAGCCAGCACCAGATCGAGCTGAAAGAGCTGGCGTCCGTACACGATCAGATAGCCGAGCCCTTCCGACGATGCCACGAGTTCCACGACCACGAGCGTCAGCCATGCTTTGGTGAAGGCGAGGCGAATGCCCGTGCCGATCATCGGCACCGACGAGGGCAAGACCACACGCAAAATGGTTTGCCAGCGCGTATAGCGATACACCGCCGCGACCTCACGCAACTCGGGCGGGGTGCTGCGAAAGCCCTGCAAGGTGCTCAGGGTCACCGGCACGAGCGCGGCATGACCGATGAGCAGATACTTCAACGGCTCACCGATGCCCACCACGATCATCAGAAACGGCAGCCAGCCGAGCACGGGCACCTGCACGATCGCGTTGAAGCTCGGCAGCACATACGCCTCGACCGTGCGCGACAGGCCGAGCACGCCGCCTAGCAAAATGCCGAGCACCACGCCGCCGCCAAAGCCGACAGCCGCGCGCGACATGCTCGCGCCCAAGTGCATCCATAGTTCGCCGCTCTTGATGAGCGCGGCAAGGGTATCGAAGACCAGCGAGGGCGGCGGCAGAACCTGCGCGGAGATCCATCCAAGACGCGAGCCCAGCACCCATAGCAACGCGCAGGCGAGCGGCAGAAGCCACGGCAATACGGCCCAGCCAAGCGAACGCGCCGTGCCGCCGGATGCGCGCGCGACCGAAGCGTTGCGGCGTGCCGCCGGCACCAGCACACGCGAGAGAGCATTCGCCATCGGAAGTTCTCCGTTGAGAAAGAAGCGGGTCAGGCGACCGGCTTGCCCGACGCATCGAAGCGCGGCCAGTAGCTTTCGAGCTTGAGCGACTTGAGCGCCTGATCGAGATACTTCGGCTCGAACCAGCCGTTCACGCTGACAGGTTGGCGAATGAGGTTCAGCCGCAAGGCGTCATCGGCGACGGACTGATAGCGTGCCTGCACGAATGGATCGATGAGCGGCGAATTGCGGTCCTTCAAAGGCTGATTCGCATACTCCGATGCCCACGACTCCGACGGCACGCCGCTCTTCGACCACAACGTGAAGAGCGCATTGCGATTGCCTTCGTCGGACGACCATTGCGCGGCCTGCACCACCGAAGTCACGACCTTTTGCACCACGTCGGGATGCGCGCTTTCGAAGTCGTCGAGTACGAGCAGATGCGCTTGCCGCGTCAGTTGCATGCCGCCATCGCGCGACGCATAAACGATCTTCGCGAGACCCTGGCGCTGCAACTTGAAGAGCGAGTAGTCGAGAAACACGGCATCGACGCCCTTCGACGCAAGCGCTGCCTGCGCCGCGGCCGTATCGAGATTGATGACGCGTAGATCGCGTTCGGTCAGGCCGTTTTCCTTGAGCACGTTATCCGCCACGAGCTGCAGATTCGTGCCCCGAAAAATCGCCACGCGCTTGCCCTTGAGGTCTTTCACCGACTTGATGTCGGAGTCCGGCGGCACCGCGACATACACGCCCGCGCGCACATTCGATTCGAGCAGCAAGTGCGTCTTCAGGCCGTTCGCGCGTCCGAGCACCGCAGGCAAGTCACCCTGATACGCGAAGTCGATTTGCTTGTTGGCGAGCGCCTCGTTCACGGCCGGACCCGCGCCCTTGAAGAAGATCCACTCGACCTTGATGTGATCGCCCTGCAATGCATCCTCGACACGATGCTGCAATTGCGCGGTGGCGGCAGGCGAGCCGCCGAACGTGGGCGGGTCGCCCGCGCCCTGCTGCGCGACGCCGATGCGCACCGTTTCCGGCGCCGCGGCGTGCGAGATGGAAACGAATGCGGCGCACAAAAGAGCGCCCGCGAAGCGCGCGAATCTCGTTGTCATCTTGTCCTTCGGCGTTATTCGATGATCGACTGGCGATGACCCGCGTCATCGCCAGTGAGGGCATTCAGGCGCGTGCTTCGCGCTTGACGGTGCGGCTCTTTCTGCCGTCGATGGAAACGGGCACGTCGCCGTGAACGGTCGCGCGACGCACGACGCGGTGGTCATCGCCGTAATCCGCCACCGCGTAGTGCTGCGTCGCGCGGTTGTCCCAGATCGCGACATCGCCTTGCGTCCAGCGCCAGCGCACCGTGTTCTCGAGGCGCTGAATGTGATCGTGGAAGATTTCGAGCAGTCGGTCCGAATCGCGCTGCGACAGGCCGACGAAGCGCTGCACGAAGTGACCCAGCACGAGCGTGCGTTCACCCGTTTCCGGATGCACGCGCACCACGGGATGTTCCGTCTCGTAGAGCGTGGAGGTGAACTGCTTGCGGTACTCGCGCTCCGTCTCGGTGTCGGGCGCGTTGCGCGTGGCTGCGTAGTCGTAGGCGTTCGAATGCAACGCCCAGAGGTTGTCGGCGAGATCGCGCAAGGGCTGCGGCAGGTTGCTGTAGGCGGTGGCGGTGTTGCCCCACACGGTATCGCCGCCGGCGGGCGGGATCACCACGCCGCGCAGGATGGAAATCTTCGGATAGGCATCGACGAAAGTGACATCCGTATGCCATGAATTGGCGCGCGTGCCGTGCTTCGAATCGAGTTCGAGCAGACGGCTCGTGCCTTCCTTCGAAGGCACCGTGGGATGCGCCACGGTGTCGCCAAAACGCGCGGCGAACGCTTCCTGCGAAGCGTTGTCCAGATGCGACTGGCCGCGAAAGAACAGCACCTTGTGCTTGAGCAGCGCGTCGTTGATGCGAGTGATGGCGGTATCGTCGAGATCGCCTGAGAGCGTCACGCCGCGCACTTCGGCGCCAATGCGGCCGCCTATGGGACGGACCTGCAAAGGCTCCTGCGTGGCGGCGGGCTGACGGACGGAATCGTGGTCGAGCGTAGCGGAATCGGACATCGGTTGCTCCGTTGGTTTCGGATATCGTGGGCAAGCCGCGAAAGAACGCGACCGAAACATTGAAGCATCGACTGCCCATCCGACCAACGAAGCGTTTCGACTAAGCTTTACAGCGCCGAGGTGATGACGCCTTGCTCGAATCCGCTATTCAACGCGAATAACGCTGTAAGGATTCGATCGTTTCATCGAGTTCCGCTTCGAGCCGCGCCATCAATTCCGCGGCGGACATTTCGCGCGCGAGTGCGGCCGCCTGCCCGCCCCATTGCGCGCCATAGCCGAACTCGCCTCGTGCCTTGGCGGCCGCATGCAGCGCCTTGCCCGCGTCGTAAGTCACGGGATACGCGGGGTTGTTCGGTGCGTTTGCCTCACGCCCGAGTTCCGTGAACTTGTTGACGAGACTGCGCGCCGGGCGGCCCGATATCACGGCGGTAAGCGTGGTGTGATTCGCGGCATCGCTCAGAAGCGCGCGACGATATCCCGCATCGATTGCGGACTCGGTGGTCGGAACGAAAGCCGTGCCAAGCTGCGCCGCCTGCGCGCCGAGCGCGAGCGCGGCGGCGATTCCCGCGCCATCCATGATGCCGCCCGCCGCGATCACCGGTACGTCGAACTTGCGCACGAGCAAACGCGTGAGGGCGAAGGTGCCGAGAAAATCGTCGTCGGCTTCACTGTCGAAGATACCGCGATGCCCGCCCGCTTCGATGCCTTGCGCGACGATCGCATCGATACCCGCTTTTGCGATTTGCTCCGCTTCACTCACATTAGTTGCAGATGCAATCAGTTTGATGCCCGCGTTACGGAGGGCATCGATATAGTCCTTCGAAGGCAGGCCGAAGTGAAAGCTCACGATAGCCGGCTTTTCTTCGACGAAGACCTTGAGCATGGCTTCATCGACGACAAAGCTCGTGTAGATTTCGCTGAGCCGCGCGGGCGGCGTGGCGCCGTATCGCGCGAAGACGGGCGCGAGCCATTCGACCCACGCGCTTTCCAGAGCGGCGTCGGCTTTAGCCGGGCTATGACAGAACACGTTGACGTTGAACGGCTTGTCGGTCAGCGCGCGCGTCTCGCGAATGACCTTGCGCGCCGCTTCGGCGTTCATCGCGCCCACGCCGAGCGACCCCAGTCCGCCCGCATTCGATACCGCCGCCGCGAGCGCGGGCGTCGTGACACCGGCCATCGGCGCCTGAATGATGGGCTTGTTGATGCCGAGTAACGGCAATAAAGCGTTGCTCCTGCTCATGACCATGTCCTCTCGATAGTGGCCTCGAGCTTCTCGACGATGAAACCGCACGCAAGGCTGCGAGGCCAGATAACAAATCGCCCGCTCCTTCCTGCACGGAAGCCAAGCGGGCGACGACTACCTGTGCTGCGTACGCCTTACTTCGCGGTCGGCATCACGAATTCCGCGCCCTTTTCCGTGCTTTCCGGCCAGCGTTGCATGATGGACTTTTGCTTTGTATAGAAGCGCACGCCTTCTTCGCCATAAGCGTGCATGTCGCCGAAGAGACTGCGTTTCCAGCCGCCGAAGCCATGCCATGCCATCGGAACGGGAATGGGTACATTGATGCCGACCATGCCCACTTCGATGCGTCGGCCGAACTCGCGCGCAACGTGACCATCGCGCGTGTAGCAGGCGACGCCGTTGCCGAACTCGTGCGCATTGACGAGTTCCACGGCTTCGCCGAAGTCCTTCACGCGCACGCATGAAAGCACCGGCCCGAAGATTTCTTCCTTGTAGATGCGCATGTTCGGCGTCACATGGTCGAACAGCGTGCCGCCCGTGAAGAAGCCGTCTTCGTGACCGGGAACCTTGTGGCCGCGTCCATCGACGACGAGTTTCGCGCCTTCATCCACGCCCAGCGCGATATAACCTTCGATACGTTCCAGCGCGGCGCGCGTGACGATCGGCCCCATTTCGGCATCAAGCTCCATGCCGTTCTTGATGACGAGCTGCTGCGCACGTTCGGCGAGGCGCGGCACGATCTTGTCCGCCACGTCGCCCACCAGCACCGCGACCGATACCGCCATGCAGCGCTCGCCCGCCGAACCGTAGCCCGCGCCGATGAGCGCATCGATAGCCTGATCGAGATCGGCATCCGGCATCACGACCATGTGATTTTTTGCGCCGCCGAGCGCCTGCACACGCTTGCCGTGCTTCGCGCCGGTCTCGTAGATATAGTTGGCGATGGGCGTCGAACCGACGAAGCTGATCGCGCGCACATCGAGATGTTCGAGCAATGCATCGACCACGACCTTGTCGCCTTGCACCACGTTGAAAATGCCATCCGGCAGACCCGCTTCCTTCAGCAGATTCGCCATGAAAAGCGACGCGGACGGATCGCGCTCACTCGGCTTCAGGATGAACGCGTTGCCGCTTGCAATGGCCACGGGGAACATCCAGCACGGCACCATGCAAGGGAAGTTGAACGGCGTGATGCCCGCGACGACGCCGAGCGGCTGACGCGTCGTCCAGTTATCCATGCCGGTGGAAACTTGTTCCGTGTAATCGCCCTTCAGCAATTGCGGAATGCCGCAAGCGAATTCGATCACGTCGATGCCGCGCGACACTTCGCCTTGCGCGTCGGTAAAGACCTTGCCGTGCTCGGCCGTGATGATCGCCGCGAGTTCATCGCGACGCAGGTTCATGAGTTCGAGGAACTTCAGCATGACGCGCGCGCGCCGAATGGGCGGCGTGTCGCGCCATGCGGGGAACGCGGCTTTCGCGCTCTCGACGGCGGCATCGACATCGGCGACTTCGCCGAGCACGAGCTTGCGCGGACGCTCGCCCGTCGCGGGATTGAAAATGGGCTGCGAGCGGGCGCCCGAGCCATTCACGCGTTCGCCATGAATGAAGTGAACCACGTCGGCGGTGTCGTTATACGCTTGCATTTCGTCTCCTGTCCAGAAGTGTCAATGCCAAGAGTGTAGGACGGAATCGTGCGCCGCGAACGCGTTATGATTGAACTCATTGTTCATAACGGCAAACAATCCCCGCGCATGGACGCACAAAAAGTCGAAGGGCTCTGGACGCATCTGCATTGGCTCACGGTGCTCGCCGAGCAGGGCAGCTACACGGCGGCGGCGGCGCGGCTCAACGTAAGCAAAGCCGCGATGAGTCAGCGTATCGCCGAACTGGAGCGCGCGGCAGGCGTGCCGCTCGTCACGCGCACCACGCGCAGCGTGCGCTTCACGGAGGCAGGACGGCGCCTTGTCGACGATACGCGCACGCAGTACGAGCATATCGCCGCGAGCTTTTCGAGCGTGAGGGAAATGGCGGGCGTGGCGCGCGGCTTGATCCGCGTCACCGCGCCAATGGCGTTCGCGCGTCAGCAATTGGTGCCGCGTTTAGCGGGCTTTCTGCATGCGCATCCGGAAGTGCGCGTGCAACTGGAAGCATCGGACAGGTTGAGTTCCATTGCGACGGAGGGCTTCGATCTCGCCATCCGGCACAGCGCGCAAGCGCCGGAAACGCATGTCGCGTGGAAGTTGTGCGATACCCATTCGGTGATCGTGGCGACACATGCATATCTCAAACGGCGCGGCATGCCCGCGACGCCCGCCGATCTCGCGGTGCACGACTGCCTGTTTTATCCGCGCGCGCAGACATCGGGCGTGTGGTCGTTCGTGCGTAAGGGCGCGCGCAAGACGGCGGCCGGGCCTCATACGCTTGCGGTCAACGGGCCATTCTCCGCGAACAATAGCGAAGTGCTGCGCGATGCCGCGCTCGACGATTTGGGTATCGCGCTGTTGCCCGACTTCAGCGCGCAAGCCGCGGTGCAGGCGGGAAAGCTTGTGGTGTTGCTGCCGGACTGGCGCTGCGTGGGCACATTCGCCGATCAGCTTTATGTCGTGCGTCCTTATGCGCCTCATGTGCCGCGTGCGGTCGCACTTTTCATCGGCTATTTGCGCGAGACCTTTGCGGGCGGCTTTCCGCTTTAGCGTTTTCTCTAGCGCTTGCTTTAGCCAAAGAAAAAGCGCCCGCAATTGCGAGCGCTTTATTTATAGCGAGACTACCTGTTGCTTAGTGATGCGCAAACGTCGGGAACACGTCGGCTTGCACCGCACGCGAGCCGGCTTGCGCCGAGCCTTCAGTCGCACCGCCAAACGAGTTGCCTTGACCCGCAACGCGCGCTTCAGCAGCTTGAATGTCCGACGGATAGTGCGAGTCGCTCACGAAGCCGGGGTTATAACCGGCCTTTTCCAACTGAACGATCTGTTCGCGAACTTCGGCGCGCGTAAGCGGTTGGTTCGATTGTGCGAAAGAAGCAACCGGTGCGGCGAAAGCGATGGCAACTGCTGCGATTCCAATGAGCTTGTTCATGATTGATACCCTCCAGCTTAGGTTTTTGGGGCTGTCGCTCACTTGGCATTTGCTCGTGTGCGACCGTTGAAGAGAGTTTAGTGAGTGCTTCGCTAAGGGTAAATACTTAATCCACGAAATCAGTTTTGGTGAAATCGCGACTAATCCAGGCCTGAAAACTCCAGTTCCTTAGCATCGACGGGAAATTGTTTAGCGCATCGCCTATAAAGTAAGCAGGACGTTGTCCACGACACATCATGCCAAATGGATCGAACGTTCGGTTTGCAAAGGAGGCAATGCCTTGAAGCGAATCGTGGTCGTTGGGGCGGGTTTTGCCGGACTATGGAGCGCGCTCGCCGCCGCGCGCAAACTCGATGAATTGCAGCAACCAGCGGATCAGGCCGAAGTGGTCGTCCTCAATCCGCAGCCTTATCACAGCGTGCGCGTGCGCAACTACGAGCAACCGCTCGATCCCACGCTCGTGCCGCTCGACGGCGTGTTCGGTCCGACCGGCGTGCGCTTCGTCCAGGCGACCGCGCACACGGTCGACAGCGCGAATCGGCGCGTCATGTTCACGCGGGAGGACGGAGACGGTTCGCTGGAATACGACCGGCTCATTCTCGCGGTAGGCAGCGAACTGGTACGCCCGGAAATTCCCGGGCTGGATCGCCACTCGTTCGACGTCGATACCTATGCGGGCGCCTGCAAGCTCCAGGCGCATCTGTCCACCTTGCCCGCATTGCCCGACTCGCCCGGACGCTATACGGCTGTCGTGATCGGCGCAGGCCTGACGGGAATCGAACTCGCGGCGGAATTGCCCGGCCGCCTGCGTGAGATCGTGGGCGAAGCGGATCGCGACAAGGTGCGCGTGGTGCTCGCGGATCGGTCGCCGAAAATCGCGCAATCGATGGGCGGCGCGCAAAGCGTCGTCGTTCAGGCCATGACCTCGCTCGATGTCGAGCTTAGGCCAGGCGTATCGCTGGAAGAACTCGACGGACACGGCGCTTCGCTTTCGGACGGCGTCAATGCCGATTACATCCAGGCATGCACCGTGGTCTGGTGCGGCGGCATGCGCGCCAACGCATTGGCGAGCCAGCTTCCCGTCGGACTCGATTCCATGGGCCGCGTGCCCGTCGATGCCTATCTGCGCGTCACGGGCGTTCCCGGCGTATTTGCGGCGGGCGATTGCGCACGCGTGCTGATCGACGGCAAACGGCCTTCGGTCATGTCGTGTCAGCATGGCCGTCCGATGGGCCGCTACGCCGGCAATAACGCCGTCTGCGATTTATACGGAGAAGAGATGCTGCCGTTGCAGATCGACTGGTACACGACGGTCTGCGACCTGGGCCCGTGGGGCGCGGTCTATACGGAGGGATGGGAACGCAAGCTGGTGTCGGAAGGCGAGGCCGCCAAGGCGACCAAGCGCACGATCAACGGGGAGCGGATCTATCCGCCGAGGAGCGGCTGCCGCGAAGAGTTGTTCCGGGCTGCCGCGCCTATCGTGCAGACGCCGCCATCGACGACACGCGCCGATTCATGATCGTGGCGATGAGGGCAGACAGCACGCCTCATCGCCACTGAAGCATCAAACCTTGTCGACCGATGCTTCGTAGATCTCGTCGATGGACTCGCCGAGCGTCGCGTTGAACTCTTCGTCGCTCATCGACTTCTTCAGTTCGTTGATAAGCGCGCGCGAGAAGCTCGCGATCATGCCGTGGTTCTTCGCCAGACGCTGGCATGCGTCGGTGCGCGTATAGCCGCCCGAAAGCGCCACCACGCGCACGACACGCGGATGCTCGATCAGCGGCGCGTAGAAGTCCACTTCATCGGGGATGGTCAGCTTGATCATCACCTGACTGGATTCCGGCAGCGCGTCGAGACCTTTCAGCAATTCGTCGCGCAGAATCTTTTCCGCACCCTTCTTGTCCGTGCTCTTGATGGACACTTCGGGTTCGAGAATGGGCACGAGACCGTGTCCGATGATCTGATTGCCCACTTCGAATTGCTGCTTCACGACTGCGGCGATGCCCTTTTCGTTCGCGTCCTTGATGACCGAACGCATCTTCGTGCCGAAGATGCCGAGCTTCACGGCGCGTTCCAGCAGCGCGTCGAGGCCGGGGTTCGGCTTCATGACCTGAACGCCGTCGGCTTCTGCTTCGAGGCCCTTGTCGACCTTGAGGAACGGCACCACGCCACGGTCTTCCCACAGGAACGCAGGCACGGACTTGCCATTTGCCTGACCGTCCATGGTGGCTTCGAAGAGAATGGCGCCAATGACCTTTTCTCCCGTGAATGACGGCGCGGTGATGATGCGCACGCGCATTTCATGCATCAGCTTGAACATCTCGGCGTCGCCGTTGTAGGCGTCTTCTGCAATGCCGTACTGCTTGAGCGCGCCCGGCGTCGAACCGCCGCTTTGATCCAAGGCGGCGATAAAACCTTGCTTCTCCGCCATTTGCGACAGCATCTTTTCGTTAGCCACGAACATTTCCCTCCTCAAAGTTCAAACACCGGAACGCGCGCGAGCACGGCCCGGGCTTCTGGTTCCACTACGGTAAGTGTAATGGTTTTGAGGCGCGACTTGACTGTGCATATCCGCCATTTCCCCTGCCACACACTCAAATCGAGGAGAGAAAGGGCGACGCGGCAGGGCTTTTGCGGCTCGATCTGCTCAAGGCGCAGCGGAGTTGAAGTCCCCGGCGTTCACGGGTTCGACCGCGCGTGCGCTTCGCCCGAGCATGAATGCAGCGCGGCGCAGGAACGATGGCGCGCCTTGCGCCGCCATGGTTTCGAGGGTGGGTAATTCGGGCGCTTCTAAAACCGGCTGAGTTTGCGCCTGTAATTTTTCAGGCGCTGGCGCTTTGACGTTCAAGAGCGCTTCACGCGCATTTGCGCAATGCACGTTCAGCAAGCGACGCATTTCCGGATTTTCGATGAGTGCTTGCGCCGTCGCGAGACCGCGCTCGAATTGCAGCGCATAAGCGATATCGGCGAAATTCTCGTATTGACCGCTATCGGCCAGTTCGAACGCCAATTGCTGGGTGCGCTGGCGCTTCCATACTTCGAGATCGTCTTGGCCCGTACTCACATTGGCCTCTTCTTGGCGATGAGGTGGCAATGATGTTAGCCCGAGACCCGCGCGTTTGCGTTGTCCCGCCACAACAAGCAGACAAAAAGTCGGACGATAAAAGCTTGCCTTCCGTTACTTCCTTAGCAATGGCCAAAGATATTCTTAAGCGTGACTTTCGAGCGAACGAGCGTTCTTGCTCAAGAATCGCTAAGGAAATTACCAGGCACCGGCAAACGCCTGTATAGCGCGATTGAATGCGGCCGGGCTTGCCACGTTCATTCCGTGCGATGCCCCGGCAATAGTTTGCCGATCCGCGAATTCGATCCATTCCGCCAGCTTGTCGACGTTATTGCGGAACATGCGCGGGCTCTTTTGTCCGTCTATCAGCAAAGTGCGGCACTTGATATCGCGCGCGGCGTCGCGGGTATAAGCGGGCAAGGGATCGCGAAGTTGCTTCGGCACCGTAAGCGCGTTGTCTATCGCCATCCGTCGAAAAGCCGGCGTGCTCTTTTGCCAGAAGCCCGGCATGCTGACCGAGTCGACGAACAGTTCCAGCCCCGGCTCGATTTCGCCCATCTCGATGAGTTCCGCCACGCGCGTGCGCAACGCGTTGGTCGCGGGCGGCAAGCTGGCGGCCGCAGGCTGCGGCGAGACCTGGAGCGGTCCGCCCGGGTCCGCGAGCGTGAGCGTCTTCACGAGACGCGGATGTTCCCTTGCGAGATGAAACGCGACGCACCCGCCGCGCGAATGCCCGACCAGATGCACGGGTGAGATGTCGAGCGCCTCGATAAATTCCGCCATCTCCGCGACATGCGCTTCCCAACTGAATTCGCCCTGCACGAAGGCATCGACGGCGGGCCAGTAGTGACTGAGACTCGGCGCGATGCAACGAAACTGCCTGGCAAGCGGCAGAATCTGCGCGCTCCAGTAGCGGTAATCGCAGAGCGAACCATGCACGAACAGGAGCGGCTCGCCTTCGCCGCAATTCACGTAAGGCACGGAAATGCCGGACGCGGTCGTCGCGAAAGACGCTTCCGGCAAGGCTTGCAAGGCGGAGAGTACGGCGGGATCGGTACGGGCGTTCATTGATTCGCTCCTTTCCCGCACTATGCCGTCCGCCAATTTAAAAGAAAATCGCATAATATTGATAACATCGTTCAGATTTTCTGATACCAAGTCGTCATACACAGGCATGAAAGCACTCGACCTCGATGTCCTTTCCATGATCGTCGCCGTCGCGGACACGGGCAATATCAGCCGCGCGGCGGAACTCGTGCATCGCTCGCAATCGGCCGTCAGCATGCAGATCAAGACGCTCGAGACCGCGCTTGGCAAGGCGCTGTTCGTGCGCAAACCGCGCAGCGTGACGCCCACGCAAGACGGCGAAGTGTTACTGACCTACGCGCGCCGCATGCTCGCCTTGCGCGATGAAGCATGGGCCGCCGTCGTGCGGCCGGACGTGACGGGCCGCGTGGTGATCGGCGTACCGGACGACTACGCGTCGTCGCTGTTTCCGCCCATCCTCAAGAAGTTTTCGGCGACCTTTCCCAAGGTCGAGATTCAGGTGGTCGGCTTGCCGAGCGTGGCGCTTGCGCCGATGCTGAAAGACGGCTCGGTCGATCTGGTCTGCGCCACGCGCGTGAAGGGCCTGAGCGGCGAATTCCTGCGTCACGAGCCGATGGTTTGGGCCGCCGCGCCCGGCGCCACGGAAATCTGGCGCGAACGTCCCTTGCCCATTGCCGTGTTCCTGCCGGGCAGCGTGGCGCGCGAGAACGCCATACGCAGCCTGGAACGCGCGCGTATCGGCTATCGCACGTCGTACGAGAGCCCGAGTCTGCTCGGTCTTCTGACGATGGCCGAAGCCGGTCTTGCCGTCACGCCGCTTGCGAAGTGCGCTGTCCCCGCGCATTTCACGCTACTCGGTCAGGCGCAAGGGCTGCCGGAAATCGCCGCGCTCGAAGTGGTGCTGGCGCGCAGCGCGGCATCCAAACGGCCGCCTTGCGACTTCCTGGCCGAACGCATCATGGCCGAGTTGCGCCGTTGAGTGCGGCTTGGATGTCGCTGATCCTGCGTTCGGCCCACACCTTCAGAAGCCCATTCGATGCAACCAGCGGCATCGACGCCGCCATGATGCGATAGACATCGTTGCGGCGCACCTTAGTGATGCGCTCCGGGTCGAGCCATGCGTCGTTACGCGCCAGCAACACCAGCGTTTCCAGCCCGATCATGATCGGCCACAGGCACGCGAGCCGCAGCCGAATGGCGCTCGATGGAATCGCCATCGTGTAGGCCAGCGCGTCGCGATAGAGCGCGATGGTGGTTTGCAACAGCTCGTCCTGCACGGGACGCGCTTTATCGGACGCATCGGGCGCGAGCAGTTCTCGTGGCGCGATGCCATGACGCGCCAGCATCGACGAAGGCAGATAGCAACGCCCGATACGCAGATCGCGCGCGCAATCGCGCAGCACGTTGGTCATCTGCAGCGCCTTGCCGAAGCGCACGCCGCCCGCGAGCATGATATCCGGCGCGGCCTTGAGCGTGCCCGGCATATGCGCGTAGGTCATCTTCGTCCAGAACTCGCCCACGCAGCCCGCGACGAGATAGGTGTAGCGGTCCAGTTCGTCGAATTCACCGAGCGCCGCGATCTCGCCCGAGGTTTCATCCGGGAACGTGCGCAGGTCGAACTCCATGCCCGTTGTGAGCGTGGTCACGATATCGCGCACGGCATCGCGGTCGGCCTTGCTCAATTGCGGCAGGATGGCAAGCGCTCCGCCGAGCGATTCGAGCAGCGCGCGTTCATCCGCTTGCGCTTGCTGGCCCGCTACTTCGCCGGCTATGCGGGCCAGCGCGCCATCGTCCGGTGCGCCGTTGACTTGCGCGCGCAACGACAGCAGCAATTCCAGACGAAGTTGCGGCGCGATGAGCGACGTATCCGCGATGGTATCGGCGGCGCGCGCAAGCAGATACGCCAGCGCGACGGGGTCGCGCATGCCCGCCGGAAGAATCCGCAGCGTCAGATAGAACGAGCGCGAAACGCTCTTGAGAAGCGGGCCGAGGAGGACTGCCCGGGTCGATTGATTCATGAGTGGGATCAGAGAGCGCTCAAGCACGCGAGAGCGCATTGTATCCGGCTCAACGGTGCCGCTTGTGCCTTCGCCTCTTTGCGCGATGGTGCACGGGCATGGCGACAGCATCATGCGCCGATACACGCTCGATCACCACTTGCGCCGTACCCGCGTGTTGCAGGCCGAGCAATACCGCCGCCGCAAACGAAAGATCGATCACGCGGCCCTTCTGGTAGGGACCGCGGTCGTTGATGCGCACGACGACCGACCGCGTCTTCGCGGCATTGCTGACGCGCACGTAAGTGCCGAGCGGCAGCGTGAGATGCGCGGCCGTGAGCGCGTTCATGTCGTAAGCCTCGCCGCTCGCGGTGGGGCGGCCTTGGAAGGCGTCGGCGTAATAGCTGGCCATGCCGGTCTGGAAGGCATATGCCTTCTTGGCGTGCACATGCTTCGTGTGCGACACGGCCTTGTGTAAAGCATGATGCTTGCGTGCTGGCTTGACTGGCCGATGTGAAGTCCATCCGCACAGCAACACGCAAGCGCCGATGGACACGATCCAGGCCAATAGCCGGCGCGCATGAAATGCGCGGACCTGCATGGGCGATCTACTCCATGAGTTACCGATTCGTGGATCGGATCGCCCTTAACGCCCTCTGCTTTTTAGCGTTGACCTGCCTTCCTTGGATATGACGCTTCTTTACAGGACTACGTTTGCCTTACGATGATCATGATTCGTCATTCGAACTATTTCCAATCACAGCGAATCCTGTAGCGATTCCGCATGCGTCATCGGTTCGTCCTTTGTTTGCGGCATGAGCGCCCATACCGCCGCACGCAGATACGCCTCAAAGTCTCCGCGCACTTCAGGATGTTGCAAGGCCAGTTGTACCGTCGCCTTGAGATACCCGAGCTTGCTGCCGCAGTCGAAACGCGTGCCGTAGTAGCGATACGCCAGCACCTGTTCGACCGCGAGCAAGGAGCCGATAGCATCGGTTAGCTGAATCTCGCCGCCCGCGTTGGGCTTCGTCTTGCGCAGATGATCGAAGATGCTCGGCATCAGCACGTAACGCCCAACCACGCCGAGATTGGAAGGCGCAAGCGCGGGCTGCGGCTTCTCGACGACACCCGACAACTTAATGACGTCCTCTTCCCATTCGCGCCCTTCGATCACGCCATACGACGCGCTTTCCTCGCGCGCGATGCGTTCCACACCGATCACCGAGCTGTGATAGTGGTCGAATACATCGACGAGTTGCTTCATGACAGGCTCGGCGCCGTGCAGCAGATCGTCGGCCAGGATGACGGCGAATGGTTCACCGCCGACGAGCCGTTCCGCGCATAGCACCGCATGACCCAAGCCCAGCGCGGCCGGCTGGCGCACGTAGAAACAATCCACGTTGGCGGGCTTGATGCTGCGTACCGCATCAAGCAGAACCGCCTTGTTGCGCGCTTCCAGTTCCGCTTCGAGCTCATATGATTTGTCGAAGTGATCCTCGATTGCGCGCTTGCCCCGACCGGTGACGAAGATCATCTCCGTCATGCCCGCAGCAATGGCTTCTTCCACCGCGTATTGAATGAGCGGCTTATCGACCACTGGCAGCATTTCCTTCGGACTCGCCTTGGTGGCTGGCAAAAAACGTGTGCCGAGACCTGCAACTGGAAATACGGCCTTGGTCACTTTAAGCATGACTGCTCCTCCAGATCGAAACCGGAAAATTGATGTTGTCCCCGCGCTGTTTTTCTTGTGAATTCGCCCGCACTTGCGGCAGGCTTTTGGCGTTGCGCGCGTTACTCCGCTTCCTCCATCTGCGATGCCTGCGCATTGTTGGAGCCCTTCTTGCGGAAGGGATCGAGAGGGTCGTTGCGCAACGCGTCGCGGTACGCGGACGCCGCCACGAGTACCAGCAGCACGGCTATGCCGGCGACTGCATGCATATCCATGATCGACACCCATTCGCCTGTAGATGAGGGCTCACCGTAGCAGAAAAAAATCGATAAATAATTCGCCCGCTTTAAGCCGTTACGCTGCCTGTTTTCTTAAGAAATACACCGAATTTTTTGCTTAAGCATGAATTTCTTGCTGCTCTAACATGGGCCGATCCCTCCGGCTCCTTAAGGTTTAGCGATGAGCGACTCCCCGGCCTTCGACGAAAGCGGCATGGCGCTGCGCACTTCCGCGCGCAATTCGAACGCTATCGCCGACGATAAAGACGTCGCGATCAACGCATGGCGTGGTGTCGCCGCGTTGCTGGTCGCGTACTTTCATTGCAGGCAGGTTACGTGGGTCGGCATGCAGCAGTTTCATCGCGCCTCGCCCGCGTTCGACCTCAACGCGGTCGTCAGTTACCTCACGTTCCCTGTCGCCTGGGGATCGGCCGGTGTGCCGATTTTCTTCATCATCAGCGGCTATTGCATTCATCGCGCAATGGCGCGGCGCCTGAATGCCGACCCGCGCGCGCCGTTCGACGGCTTGAATTTTCTGCTACGGCGGTTCGTGCGGATCTATCCGGTTCTGATTGCCGCGCTGGTACTGACGTTCGTGCTGGATTCGCTTAGCGTCGGCTTTGATCCAATCAGCCGCAAGATCAATCCCTTCGATCTTCATGCTTTTCTCATCAATCTCTTTTCCTTGCAGGGAATCGCGGGCAAGACGTTCGGCTCCAATGGCGCCTTATGGACGCTCTCCGTCGAGGTGCAGTTCTACCTCGTATATCCGCTCGTGATTGCATTGCGGAGGCGAATCGGAATGCCGGCGGTCGTCGGCCTTGTCGCTGTCGTCAACATCGTGTCGGCGCTCGTCTTCGAGCGCCAGCAGATCGTAATCTTCACGTCCTACTGGCTTTCATGGATGCTTGGAGCATGGATCGCCGAAGCGAAAGCGCGCAACGTGCGCGCACCGAGGCGCTCGGGAGTCGTGGCGGTTGGCATCGCACTATGCGGATGCGCTGCCTTCGGGCTTGCGCAATATCTGGCGTTTCAGCTTTGGGCGCTGGCGTTTGCCGTTTATTTGTTTGGCGCACTGGATCGGCCCATGCGGGAAGGCGGCCCAGTGCGCGTGTTTTCCGTGCTCGGCGAGTTCAGCTTCTCGCTTTACGTCGTGCATCTGCCCATTTTCGTGCTGCTTGGGTCCGTGCTTTTTCATTCGGTCTTGCAAACGGGCATCTGGGCCTCGTTTGCTTTTACCGCCATTGCCGTTGTGGTTGCCGCAGCGTTCTATGCGCTTGTCGAGCGACCCGCCATGGCCTGGGCCGCAAGATTGAAACCTGCGAAGACACGCGTTCGCATTGCGCGTTGATAAAGCGCCAATAAAAAAAGCCGCCTCGAAAGGCGGCTTGATCGAAGTTCGAGTACCTCAGCTACGCTCGCGCTTCTTCGCCTTTGCCGCCACGTCTCCGAGGATTCTCTCGACGCTCTCGACATATCGCTCGGTCCCGAATCTTTTCGTTGCGTGTACGAAGCCGCTTTCGGTCAGACGGTCACGAAGCGGTGAATCGCCCTTGAGGCGATCCAGTATGCGCGCCAGTTCGGCGGCATCCCCGGGAGCGCAGAGCAGGCCGTTCTCGCCATCGTCGACGATATCCGTCACGCCGCCCGCACGCGTCGCAACAACGGGCCGTTTCGACAACATGCCTTCGATGATCACGCGGCCAAACGGCTCCGGCATGATCGACGTATGCGTGACCACATCGACCGCCTTCATGCACGCCGCAATGTCATCCTGAAAGCCGAGAAAATGCACGCGGTCCGCAAGCCCGTGTTCGAGTACGAAAGCACGCAGCTCGGCCTCGTACTCGTGTTCTCCAAAAAGCGCCGCGCCAACCAGAACGGCATGCATCTCCGTGCATTCGCGCAACGCTTCGAGCAGTACATGCTGACCCTTCCAGCGTGCAAGACGGCTAAAGCATCCGACGAGAAACGCATCTTGCGGCAAGCCGAACCGTGCTCGCAACTCATGCTGCGCCACCGTTTCGATGCTAGTGAAAGGCTCCGCCGATATGCCGTTGAACACGACATCGAGCCGCTCCTCGCGCAAACGCGTGAGCGCCGTGACCGCGGCCGCCGATGCCGTCGAATTGGCGATGACATGTTCGAGCATGAGCTTGGTGCACCACTTGATGATGGAAAGCTGCGTGCGCCCGAAGTGGTCCTCGCTCACGATATCGCGCAGATGCCACACCACGGGGCGCCGCGAGATCAGGCCGGCGATGGCGCCGATCACCATCGCGCGCTGCGTGTTGACGTAGATGACATCGGCATTGCGCGACTTTTCGAGCGTGCCGCGCAGGAGCTTGACGACGCCGCCCACCATGCCCGCGCCGGGACGCGTCATGCCGTCCTTGCGAACATTACCGAGCGCTTTGCCGTCGAGCACGTCTACCTTGATGCCCACCGCTTCCAGCGCAATGCGAAACGGACCATCGTCGAAGAGAACCGTCTGCACGTCGCCACGCATGTTCTTCACCACTTCGAGCATGGAGAGTTCCGCGCCGCCGAGCGAGCCGCTTTGATCCACGGCAAGCACGCGCAAATCGCTCTTTTCTTCGACCTGAACTTCGGGCTCTGCCGGCAGCGGAGGAAGAACGAAGCGCGGCGCCACGCGTGCGACATGCGCATGGAACTGTTCCCTGAAACGCGCGTTGGAAAAGCGCTCTGCGTTCTTGCGACAGTCGGCTGGCTTGAACGTCACCGTGCCGTCTTCGAAGGCCTCGACAGCATCCACGATGGCGTCCGCCGACTGCTCCTGAAAGAACATGCCCGTGGGCTCGGCCTCCGACGCATCGCGCACGGTTTCCAATGCGCCGCCCTTGCCATAGGCAATCACTGGCGTGCCGCACGCTTGCGCTTCGACCACCGAGATGCCGAAATCTTCTTCCGCCGCGAAGACGAACGCTTTCGCGCGGCGCATCTTTTCGTGCAGCACGGAGAACGGCTGATACCCCATGATGCGCACGTTGGGCGTAGCCTTCGTACGAATCTTCGCCATGTCCGGGCCGTCGCCGATCACGACGAGCTTGCGCTCAGGCATCTGCGCGAACGCCTCGACAATCAGATCGATCTTCTTGTACGGCACCATGCGCGACGCCGTTAAATAAAAATCGTCCTTTTCCTCGCACACGTTGAACGCGGCGACATCGACAGGAGGAAAGATCACTTGCGACGAACGCCGATAAACCTTGTGGATTCGCCGCGCAATGAAAGCCGAATTAGCGATGAAATGATTCACCGAATTCGAGGTACGTATGTCCCAGCTGCGCATGTAATGCAGCGCCATGCGTGCGATCAGCGACTTCATGCCCGCAGTGAGATTCGACTGCTTGAGATACTGATGTTGCAGGTCCCATGCGTAGCGTATGGGCGAATGCACGTAACTGACGTGCACCTGATCGGGTCCTGTCAACACACCCTTCGCTACCGCATGGCTGCTCGACAGAATGAGGTCGTAGCCGGACACGTCAAGCTGTTCTATCGCGAGCGGCATGAGCGGCAAATATGCGCGATAGCGCTTCTTCGCGAATGGCAGCTTCTGGATGAACGAGGTCTTCGCCTGCTTGCCGCGCAAGAACGTTCTGTCTTCGAGGAAGTCGACGACGCTGAAAATATCCGCGTCCGGAAAGCACGCGATCATCTGTTCCAGCACACGCTCCGCGCCAGCGTAGGTCACGAGCCAGTCATGCACGATAGCGATACGCGGTACACCGTTCGCACGCGCGATACTGCGCTCGCGACGCGGCACCGGCGTCATGGCTGGCGCCGGCTCGTGCAGGAAATGACGCGCTTTCGCGCTCCCCATGAACGCGTCTTCGATATTTGTTTTCATGCGTCACTCCTCGCCTTCAACGGTAAATGATTGCGTCTTCCAAAACGCGCGCCGGCCTTGCGTAGCACTGCAAGCAAAAGCGCACGCAAGGCCGGCCGCGTCACCACGGACCATCCCGCATCGACGAGTGCGAGCAAGGCGGCTGCGGATATTGCATAGAGCGGATGCGCCAGGGCATCGATCAGATAGCCAAGCACCAGCCCCGCGAGCAGAAACGCGAGATGGGCAAGCATGTCGAGCGCAATCGGGGTTGCGCGCACACGGGTCAGCCACAAGAGCACCGCGTAGTCCGCAAGCGCTCGCAGGGCAACCACGCTTGCGGCGCCAACCGGCCCGTATCGTTGAATGCCGAACCATAGAAGCGCCACGAAGAACGGCAACTGGAAGAGTCCTGCACGTGCGGCCGAAGCGGGGTTGATCTGCGACTGAATGAGGATGCGCGTGACGCTTGCCTGACCGACGAGCCATACACCGATCACGAGAATGCGGCCTACCGGCGCGCTTGCGATGGCGAGGTCAGCGCCGATCCACACATGCAGGAACGGTTCGAGCACGAGCATCGCGAAGATCGCAAGCGGCGTAAATACGCCATTGAGGAATTCGAGCGATGTCGCGGCCATCTTGCCGGCGTCGCTGCGATCGATCGATGAAAGGCGCGGAAACAGCGTGCGCACCATCGCGTTGGGCAGCATGTTGAGACGCGTGACGAGGTTCTGCGGCACCGTGTAATACGTGACGAAACGCGCGCCGAGATGCGCGCCGAGCAGAACGCGATCGAGCGAATCGGTGAGCATGGAGGTCATCGTTGAGACCAGCATCCAGCCGCCGAAGCGGAAGAGTCCGCCCGTAACGGCACGCTTCGGCCAATCGATGCGGCGTATCGCCAGCAGCTTCAGACTCGCTCTTCCAAGCAGAATGGCCGCAAGCAATCTCGCGACGACCGCGGCAGCCAGCACCGTTTGCAGATTGGCCGCGATGAACCACGCAGCACCGAGCGGCAGCAACTGGAACAGGAAAGTGCCGAAGGTCTGATTGGCGTTATAGATGCCGAAGCGTTCCATCGCGTTGATCGCGCCAGCAAAAACCCACGACACATTGGCAATGGGAATGGCGAGCGCGAGAAACGGCAACGCGCGATAAACCTCATGCTGCAAGGCCGGTGCGGAGTGCGCCACATACGCCGTATAGAGAAACGCGCCGAAGTAGATGGCGAGGCCGCCTGCCACGCCCGTCGCGAAGTTGAGCCACACCGCGCTCCAGAAGACCTGCGCGCGCTGTGCCATATCCCCGGCCGCATGCGCTTTCGCTATCTGATGTTGCGCGGCCATGCTCATGCCGAGATCGAGAATCCCGAAGTAGCCGATCAGCGTCCATACGAGACTGATCACGCCATAACGCTCCACGCCTACGAGGTGGATATAGGCAGGCACCGTTGCAAGCGATACGAATGTCGGCAGGATCAACCCGACGAAGTTGATGCCGACGTTCCTGACCATGCTCTTTTCCATCGGTTCCTCGCGACTTCATGTGCCGGGTTTCCAGCGGTACATCATCACCTTGCCTCGTGCGTCTTCCTCGACGAACACCAGGTACTCGCCATCGCCGCGCCTATAGGCGCTCACGCCATTGGGTACGTCCACCCAGCCCGACGCATGACCGACTTCCGCCCCCGGCTTGATTACGCCTACCTCTTTGCCGGAGTCCTTGTCGAACACGTGCACGTCGCCAACAGGCTCGACCGCGAACACGTATTGCCCTTCGACGGTCACACCAATCACGGTCGATAGCGGCTTCTTCTGCGTATCCCACGGCAAGTCGATTGCATAGCGTTGATGCGGGCCGTCGGACCAGTGGTCGTAGCGCACGAGGCGCTTTCCGACCTCTTTCCAATAGCGCTTGTCGCAAGGCGCGTCCGCTGTATAACCGGTGACATAGAGCGTGTCGCTTGCCGCGTCGTAGATCGCGCGGCGCAATTCGGTGAACGGCGCGGGAACGGGGTACGTCTCGATGTTTTCGTAGTCGTAGACAGGATTGCCTTGCTTGTCGAGGCCGCCATAGCGCAGGCGATGAATGCCCTTCACGTCGCTCGTGCGCCAGATGTCGCCTTTGATATCGACCCACCAGCCCCAGCCGCCCGTCATGCGCGCAGTGCCCGGATTACGCTTGAATTCGCTTTCGTCGAAGCGGCCGTTGCCATTGCTATCGCGCCAAATCCACTCGCCGCCTTCGGGGCGGTTCGGCACGTTCTGCACGGGGCGTGGTCTTCCCGCGATAAAGCCCGATGGAATCGCCAGCTCGCCGTCATGCTTCGCATCGAAGCGATAGATCTTCATGTGATCCGCATACATGTCGGTCAGATACAGGAACGTGCGGCCATCGAGTTTTCTCGCGATAGGCATGCCCGGCCATTGATCGACGTGGAACACCGGATCGTCGGGATACTTGAAGCGGCCCGACAGAAAGCCCGCGTATTTCCAGTCCTGTCCCGCAGGCTTCGACAGGTCCAGCTCGAACCGCTTGTTGCCGGTAAAGACGCTATTGGGGCGGCCCGGATCGATCCACGCGCCATCGACGAAAAGAAGCCCTTGCGTCTGCCAACGCAACGCGCCATTGGCGGCATAGCTTTCCAGCGTCGCGCCAAGACCGGCGCCCGTCGAACCCGTGCGTGGCCCTATTCCGTTCGTCGATACATAGACGTTGCCAGCGGCATCGACACCCACGCCTGTCAGGCCATTGAAGCGACGCGGGCCCGGCGTTCCCGCAACGCCGGAGAAGATGCCGCCGCGCTCGCCCAACGCGCCAGCTTCGTGATAAGCATTCGCCTTGCGTATAAAGAACAACACTTGCTGACGCGGCCCGTTATCGGCTACAAGCAGACGCCCTTCTCTGTCGATGGCGATATCCACCGCGCTGCTATCGGCATTCAAGCGCGGCGCATCGTCCAATAACGCGCCCGATGCGGCGTAATGCGCGATGCGCGGATGATCGCCATTGCTCTCCACGATCGCCCATAAGGAACCATCCGCCGACAGCGCGATCTTCCCCGGCTGCGGCGCGCTCCATTGCGCTTCCTTTTGCATCGACTGCGCGTCATAGACTTCGATGCGATTCAGCGCCGTGTTCGCCACATAAAGCCTCGTTTCGCTTGCAGCAAGACCGCTTACGTCCTGTCGTGCGTCGTTCGACTCGTTGATCGTGAGGAAGCTGCGCGCCAGCGTGGCGCGCGGGTCCTTGTCGTTCAATGCACTCGCACCGAAAGGCACGGGACGCTTGACGTCGTTGATATCGCGACGCGATACGCCCCACCACTGCTTGCCCGCAGGCGGCCACACGCCTTGCTTGACGAGCCGGCCTCGTTCGTTACCCACGCCGACGGCGACAAATACATAGCGCGAATTCACTGCAACGGCATTGCCGCCGGAAGCGCCCCATCCATGCGTGCCGCCGGCGTAACTCGACATGCGGCCATCGCGATACACGCTCGCTTCCGCTCCGCTTTCGTCCCACGGCGCATTGGTGAACACGCGGCCATCGGGCGCAACGGCAATCGCCGTGATGTTGATCTGCGTCCATGTGCCGTCGCCAAAGCCCGACGTATTGCCTATCCACGATGTCTTTGCATCGAGCACGGGAGGCGTCGCGAATGCGCCAGTCGCCACGCACGCGAGCGGCAAACAGATCAGCTTGCAAACGGAAGTAATGAACGAATTACGCCGCAACGGGGCCTCCGATAAAACTGCGTGCACGCCGGGTGCGCTCGATGCATCGGGACGTCGTCTGGTCGCATCGACGAGAAGAGTCGCGGTCCGACGCTTTGCAGGTTAGAGGCCAAATAAAGCTAAAAAAACGAAAAATATTCGTCTGCTAAATGGCATTCGCATGGCTTAAGAAATGTCTTTTCCTAAAGCCGAATGGCGCGTTCATTAAAAATTGCTAAAGGTTTTTTTCCGATTTCTTTTGCCTAGAATCGCCTCATGACATCACCGACGAGGTAACACCATGGCCACGCAGAACAAGGCGATCATCACCGGAGTATCGGGGCAGGACGGCGCGTATCTTGCCAAGCTGCTGCTCGACAAAGGTTACGAAGTGGTCGGTACGTATCGGCGCACGAGCTCGGTGAATTTCTGGCGTATCGCGGAACTCGGTATAGACCGGCATCCGAAGCTCAAGCTGGTTGAGCACGATCTGACCGATCTTGGTTCGAACCTGCGTCTGCTCGAATCCGCCGAAGCAAGCGAGCTCTATAACCTCGCGGCGCAAAGCTTCGTGGGCGTCTCCTTCGATCAGCCTTCGACGACCGCGGGCGTCACGGGCTTAGGCGCACTCAATCTGCTCGAAGCCGTGCGCGTGATCGATCCGACGATCCGCTATTACCAGGCATCGACATCGGAGATGTTCGGCAAGGTGCAGGCGATTCCGCAATCGGAGGAGACGCCCTTTTATCCGCGTAGCCCATATGGTGTGGCCAAGCTGTTCGCTCATTGGACGACGATCAATTATCGCGAGTCGTACAACATCTTCGGATGCAGCGGCATCTTGTTCAATCACGAATCGCCGTTGCGTGGCCGTGAATTCGTCACGCGCAAGATCACGGATACGGTTGCAAAAATAAAGCTCGGCAAGGAAGAGTTGCTCGAGCTTGGCAATCTCGACGCAAAGCGCGACTGGGGCTTTGCCGCCGAATACGTGGAAGGCATGTGGCGCATGCTGCAGGCGAGCGAGCCCGATACTTATGTGCTCGCCACCAATCGCACGGAGACGGTACGCGACTTCGTGCGCATGGCATTTGCCGCAGCGGGTTATCAACTTGAATGGGCCGGTAAAGGCGAGCGCGAACGCGGTATCGACATATCGACGGGACGTACGCTGGTGCGCGTGAACCCGAAGTTCTATCGTCCGGCGGAAGTGGATTTGTTGATTGGCAGCGCGGACAAGGCACGCGAAAAGCTGGGCTGGCATCCCACGACCACGCTCGAAGCGCTCTGCCAGATGATGGTGGAAGCGGACCTGAAGCGTAACGAATTGCAGCCTACCTTCTGAACGCCCATGCCTCGTCGCGCACTCATAACCGGGCTCTCCGGCTTCACGGGCCGCCACATGGCGGCGCATTTGATGAACGCAGGCTACGACGTCTGGGGCACCACGTCCGCTTCGCCGGAAGCCGATGTGCCCAATGTCGTCGGCCTGCCCGTCGATCTGCTCGACGCTGACGCCCTCAAGTCATTCGTCGCCGATGCGCGGCCCGATGTCGTCGTGCACCTGGCGGGCGCGGCGCATGTCACGGGCAACACGCCGAGCACGACTTATCTCGTGAATATCGTCGGCACGCGTAACCTGCTTGCCGCGCTCGCCACGCTCGACCGCAAGCCGCGCGCGGTCTTGCTTGCAAGTACGGCCAATGTGTACGGCAACGCAGCGGTGGAAGTGATCGATGAAGATGTCGATATCAAGCCCGCCAACGACTATGCGGTCAGCAAGCTCGCGATGGAACAGGCATCGCGGCTATGGATGGACCGGTTGCCGATCTTCTTCGTGCGGCCGTTCAACTATACAGGCGTGGGACAAAGCGAAGACTATGTGTTGCCGAAGATCGTCGGGCACTACGCACGGCATGAAGCGCGCATCTCGCTCGGCAATCTGAATGTGTCGCGCGACTTCTCCGATGTACGGGACGTGGTGGCCGCCTATGCGAAATTGCTCGAAGCGGCGCCTGCGGGTGAGACGTTCAACATCTGCTCCGGGCGTAGTCATTCGCTTGGCGAGGTGCTTGAAATGCTTGCGCGCATAGCCGGCTACAAGATCGATGTATTCGTCGATCCGCGTTTCTTGAGACGCAATGAGATCGCGCGGCTCGTCGGGTCCAATCGCAAGTTGCGGCGGGTGATCGGGCAAGTGCCGGCTACACCGATCGATTGCACGTTGGAGTGGATGTACGAGTATATGAGCGCGCGAGTAGCGGTCTGATTTACGCTTGAGCGTCGATTAAAAAGCGCTTCGGCGGTTATCCGCGGAAGCGCTTTATCGTTTTTCAATGCACCGGTCCCGCTTCAATCGCTTCCTCATAAACCGCAGCCACGCGCCGCGCAATCACGCCGCGATCGAAATGTTCCCACGCGTAACGCCTGCAATCCGCCTCGTTCGGGAGATCGAGCGATCCATCGAACGCGGCGATCAGTCCATCGGCGATAGCATCCGCGCCGGTCGATGCCAGCACGAGGTCCTCGGATAGTCCACGTACCGCTTCTGGCAAGCCACCAACCGGCGTAACCAGCACCGGCGTTCCCGAAGCCAGGGATTCCACGGTAATCAAGCCAAAGCCTTCCAGCGCGACTGTCGGCACGATACTCACATCGGCGGAACTATAAAGCGCGGCGAGCTGCTCATCGGGCACGAAGCCGAGCAGGCGCACGCTATCCTGCAAGCCCGCTGCATCGATACGCTGCTGCAACTCGTCCGCAAGCCTGCCTTTGCCCGCGATCAGCAGTAGCACATCGGGGATCTTGGCTTTCACGCGCGTCATCGCGTCGATCAGCGATTCGAGTCCCATGCGCCGCACGAGCCGCCGCACCGCGAGCACGATCGGTCTTCCCACCGGCAATTGCAGACGCCTGCGCGCTTCGGTGCGCGTCATCTTCAGGTCGAATTGCGCGACGTCCACGCAGCCCGGCACCACGCGAATGCGCTCTTCCGGCACGCCATAGCGCGTGCTCAAAATCTGCCCGAACGCTTCCGACAAGACGATCAGCCGCGAAGAACGCGCATACACGCGCCGCTCCAGCATGAACTTCGCGCGCTGCCCGAACGAGTCGGCGCCTTCCACATGACTCTCATCCGCCCAAGGCCCCTGAAAATGCGATACCTGCGCGATGCCGCGCGTCACATCGAGACCAGGAAACGTATAAAGCGCGAAGTGCGAGGAGACGACATCGGGACGCTCACTCTTCAAGGTGTCGCGCAATGCGTTGCGTGCATTCATCAGGCGTCGCGGCAACGACTGCGCGGCGGGACCGAAGCCGCGAATCGCGCCGCCCGTATCGACAGCCACGCGAGGCGAGCCCGCGACCACGCCGCGCACATCGACGCCCGCCGCAGGCAGCGCACCGACCAGCGTGTAATACATGCGATCGAGTCCGCCCGCGCGCTCGGGGAACCAATGCATACCGATTTGCAGGGACTTGATAGTGTGCGTGCTCATGTGTGGGTCCAAGGTCGGGTTAGTCTCGGGATAAGCTCGGGTTGAGCGGTCAGACGCCTGTTTGCGCGGAGGTTGCAGCAAGCGGGGCGGGTGAACGCTCACGCTGCGCGAAGCTGCGATAAAGGTCGAGGTAACGACGCGCCATGCGCGCCCAGTTGAAATTGGTCGCGAGTTGCGTCGCCGCTTCGCCCATTTCGGCGCGACGTGCGGGCGAATGCGCCAACGTATCGATGGCGCGTGCGAGTGCCAGTTCATCGTCGGGATCGTCGAGCACGATGCCGCACGTGTCGCCTATGATCTCCGCGCCACCAGCCGTTTGCGCCGTCACCACGGGAAGACCCGCTGCAAGCGCTTCGAGCAGCGAAAGACTCATGGCTTCGTAACGCGAGGGAAACACGAAGACATCGACGGAATGCATCAAGGTCGGCATGTCCTTGACGAGCCCGAGAAAATGCACGCGGTCCGCAATGCCGAGAATGCGTGCCTGCTCCGGATAAGGACTGCCCGGCAGATAACCCGCCACGACGAGTTGCACGCTACGCGGCAGACCCACCAGCGCTTGCAGCACCGTTTGAAGGTTTTTGCGCGGCGTGCGCAAGTCGCCGACGAAGAGCAACAGGCACGCGTCATCGGGGAGATCGAACATCGAGCGGTTCTTGCTCGCATGCGAGAACGCGGCCGTGTCCACGCCGTTATAAACCACTTCGACACGATTTCGCTCTATACCGCCCGCGCGTATCTCCTCGGCCACTTTCTCCGATACCGCCGCGATCACACGCGAGCGTCGATAAGCCCATCCTTCGAGCCACGCATTCATGCGGCTATAGATCACCTGATACGCCGACCAGACACCTCCGCTCAAGCGAAACGGATAATACGGGCTACGCGTCCAGCCGCCATGCACGAAGTGCGCGGTGTTCACGTCGGCCTTCGCCCACGTGATGAAGCCATTCACGTGCAGGACATCGTATTCATCGCGGTGCGTGCGCAACCACCAGGCGCTCTTGATGGCGAAGACCTGTTGCTTGAGCAGCCGCGTCGGCCAGTAGCGGCCCGCTGTCACGCGCACCCAGCGCAATCGCGGGTTTTGCAGCAGTTCGGGCGCGACATGCGACGCAATCAGCGTCACGTCATGCCCTTCCGCGAGCGCCGCGCGTGCAATCTCGTAGTTGACGCGCCCCTGGCCGTCGTTATGACGCACGACGTGCGTGACGATCGCGATCTTCATCGGCTTGACCTCGTGATGGAAGGAGAAAACGTGGCGCGCCGGCGCGTGAGCTTGGCATGATGGCGCGCGGCGATGATCGAAAAGAGGCTCATGAACAGCAACGATCCGCCCGTACTGACGAAGGTGTTAGCGAACACGAGAATGCCGACCATCGAAAATGAAAGACTCAGGCACGCTTGCGCGAACTTGTCGTCGCGCAGGGAAAATGAAGCGCGTAACGCACGCACGAGCAAGAGGCCCACGCCCGCGACATACATCAATCCGCCGGGCCAGCCGAGCACGAACGGCACGTTCATGAGGCCGCTATCGAAGCTGCCGTATTTGCCAAGATCACCGTTTGCACTCGCGAGTTTCGTCGAGGTTCCGGTAGCGCCAAAACCTTCGCCGGTGACATCGGTGAAGGCGGTGACCATGAAGTTCGCATAGAACTCGTTGCGTGCCGCGTAGCTGCTGTCGTCGCTCAGGTTGGTCATGGTCTGGAGACGCGTGCCCAGACGGTCGGCAATCGGCCCGACGGTCATCAAAGGGATCGAGATCCCGACGAGCACGATAGCGCCAAGCAGTATCCGCAAGCGCACGCGGTTGCTTGCCTTGATGAGCTGCAACACCATCGAGATGATCCATCCGCCCCACGCCGAGCGCACGAGCGAAAGACCGAACGATACGAAGCCGAGACCGCCAGCAATCCATTTGATGCGCTGCGTGCCCGCCATCACGAAGGTCAGCGCGGCCATGACCACGAGCGCAAATGGCCCTGACGAGTTCATCGTGCTGAATACACGCACGCCGAGCGGCACCGGCTCGCCTTGCGAGTTCATCTGCGAGCCGATCATCCACATGGCGTCCCACGGCGGCATGACGAAGAATTGCACGATGCCGTATGCGCCCATGATGAAGAGGCCCCACACGAACGTATCGAGCATGACCTTGCGATATTTCGGATACTCGTGCGCATTCACGAGAATGTGAAAGCCGATCAGCACCGGATAAAGCCAGTTCGCGAGGTCGTAAGTGGCGGCCATCGGCCCGCTCGCGGCCACGCCGATGAGATACGCATACGCGATACCGAGCAGCATCAGCAGCACCGGCAGGCCGCGCCGTTGCGCAAGCACGCGATATTGCCGCAAGAGGGTGATGCCGCAGATCATCGTGACGACGAGTGGCGCAATCTGGATGAGACTCGTCGGCGTGAAGCCGCCCTTGCCCCAGTCCGCGAGACGCCGCACTTCGGGGCTCAGGAACCAGACCCACCACATGAAGCCCACATAACGCGCCGGGCTCTTGAAGTAGAGCCATAGCGCGGCAAGCGTGGCCATCAACGGGAAGGCGAGCGTGAGCACGGTGCCTTGCTTGGCGAGCACGAGCAGCGTCGTCAAGCCCCAGACGATGGCTTGCGCGGTCCACTCCGGTGCGCCCTTGCGCGTGTGCGTCGAGTCCTCGCCGACCTTGCCGATGCGACCGGCGAGATTGCGTGGCGCGCGTGGGGAATGAGGAAGCGTGGGCGCGGTCATCGCATCAACTCGTGCGGTGCGTCGGTTGTGAACGCGTATGCATGTTGCGTCCGAACGAAGGACGCAGCGCCTCGCGCGTAATCCTCACGTGCTGCAGCGCGAATTCCCGCGTGGTGTAGTCCTGCTCGATGAAATGCCGCAGCGCCGCTTGTGCGCGATGAAGCGCAAGCGCCGGGTTCGAGCGCATTTCATCGAGCGCGCGGCGCATGGCGGCGGAATCGTGCGCGGGCACATAGGCGACATGTCCTGCGCCGAAGTAGTCGCGCAGGCCACCGACATCGGTGACGATCACGGGCTTGCCAAGCGCGATGGCTTCGAGCAGCACCGTCAGCCCCGAGGCATGCGTATTTGCGCGCAATGGCACGACGATCACGTCGGCCCAATCGTAGACCTCGCGCGCGGCCTTGAGACCGATTGCAGGCGCCACATGAACATTCGATGCGCGCAAGGCCGCCGGCACCCGGCGACGCGTTGCAATTCGCACTTCGTAGCGCGCGTCGTTGCGAAACGCGGCGGCAAGCGTCGGCCAGTCGCGGTCACGGTCATTGCCAATTGCGCCGATGCGCACCGGCGCGTGCGGCGTCCATTCGCGCGGCGCTTGCACCGTGAAGTCCTGCATGTTCAGACCATAGAAGACTTGGGTCGCTTCACGGTCGAAGTATTCGCGCACCAGCGCTGCATTCACGCTGGAATGCGTGGTGAGAATATCGGCCCGGTCGATCAGCTTGCGATACACCCAGCGACGTAACGCGCCATAACCCGCCCACTTGTCGAGCAACCAGATCGACTGCGCGAGCAAGAGCGGCGAGCCTGGCGATTCCTTGCGCCGGCCCTTGAGAAGCAGCAACAGCGCGACCGAAAGATGCTCGTGCTCCGTATGCGTCCACACGACATCCGAGGACAAGATGTCATCGCGATTGCGCCACGTATGAATGAAGTCGAACCCTACGATCGTCTTAAGCGCGCGCCGCAAGATGCGCATCGGCTTACCTTCGGCGGCATCGCGTGAATAGGAAAGCACGAACTCCGGCGATTCGGCATGGTGATAGCCGTAGAGGCAGCCGATCTCATCGCCGGAACGGTAATGCCGTGGGTCCGCGCCATGAAAGAGATGCACGTGCACGTGAGTCATAGCGTCCTCGCGGCATGAATGGATTGCGTGGTGTCATCGCGCGAATGTCGCGCATCGCGGCGCGCTTCATATGCGCCTCGTCGGACCGCGCGCCAGCGTTGCCATGCGCGCGGCAATCCGAAACGCGCGGCAGCAAGCGCGTGCACCGCACCCGGATACACGCGCGTACCGATCAACGCATACCAAAGCCACGCGACCTCGCGATCGAACGATGCCAGTTGTTCGCTCAGGATCAGATGGAAGTTGTAGGCCGCGTCCTCTAATGCGTTGAGCGTTTGCGCGTCGCGGCGATCATCGTCGAAACGTTCTGCCGGGAAGTGATCCACCGCGATCAGCGGGTCGTACATCACATGCCATCCCGCGCGCTCCACGCTCATGCTGAAGGCCATGTCGTTATGCACTTGCGCGCCCGCGCCGCGCAAACGCGTATCGAAGCGCAGCATCGCCACGGCCACGCGCCGATAGCTCATGTTCGCGCCCTTCAGCATGCGTACACGGCGCGCCGCGCCCACGCCGAGATGATGATTGCCGACAATGCGCCCCGTGCGCCGGATCACGCCCACCTCCTCGCGCGACGCATCCAGCACGCGGCCTTTCTCGTGCACCCAGTCGCGTCCGCCGATTGCGCCGAGCCGCGTATCGTGCGCGAATGCCGTGACGATGCGCGCGGTCCAGTCGGGGCGCGGCGCCGCATCGTCGTCCGTGATGGCGATGATGTCGCCCTGCGCGGCCTCCAGCCCGCGATTGAGTGCGGCGACCTGGCCACCCGCGCCGGTATCGATCACGCGCAACGTAAAGCCGTTCGCGCTTTTCATCTCGATGGCGAGACGTCGCGCGGTCGCATCGTCTTCCGGACGCGCAATGACCAGCACTTCATCGGGCAAATGCGTCTGCGCGCGCAATGCGGCAAGACAGCGCTTGAGGTCCGCCGGGCGCCGATAAGTCGGCACCAGCACGGAAACTTTCAGAGTCATGGCTCGTTCCTCTCGAATCGACTTCATGCGCTCAAATATTCTTCCGTGCTCGCGTAATGCGAGCGCCCGTAGCCGCGTGCCCGCAATGGCGTGCCATTGAGAATCGCGCCCTGCACCGCGATGCCCGCCGTGCGCAAACGGCGCGTGGCTTCGCTGATCTCCGCTTCGTTATGTGCGCCGGAGCGCAGCACGAGGAAGTTGGCGCCCGCGAGCTTGCCGACGATCAGCGCATCCGTGACTGCGAGCACCGGCGGCGTATCGACGATGATTGCGTCATACGCGCGGCTCAGGCCATCGAGATACTGCTGAAGACGCGGCGACATCAATAGCTCCGAAGGATTCTCCGGACGCTTGCCCGCGGCAAGAAAACCGAGCGATGGAATGCGCGTCGTGCGTATCGCTTCTTCGAGCCCGATGTTCCCCGCAAGCAACTCGGCAAGACCCGGCACGCGTTCGCCGTCGAAGGAACGTTCGAGCTTGCCGCGTCGCATGTCGGCGTCGATCAGCAAGACTTTCTTGCCGGTCGCCGCGAGCAGCACGGCAAGATTCACCGCCAGAAAGCTCTTGCCGACGCCTGCTGCTGGCCCCGTGAACATGACGACGCGATTGCGCGATTCCATCAACGCGAATTGAATCGACGTGCGCAGGCTGCGCATGATCTCGACGGTGACATCGTTCGGACGCATGGTCGCGAGGATCGGTGTCTCGCGCAGACGATCGCCACGGTTCTGATAGCGGCGCGCGTCGGTATCGAACTTGATCTGTTCCGCGCTTTGCGGCACGAGGCCGAAGATAGGCAATGCAGCGACACGTTCGAGTCTTTCCGGATCGTCGATGCCCTTGAAGATCGCGCGCCGCGCAAACACGAAACCCGTGCCGAGGATCAAGCCGAGAATCACGGCCGCCGACATGATGAGCACTTTCTTCGGCTTGACCGGATCGCCCGGACGCAGCGCGGCATCCACGATATGCACGTTGCCGCCCGTTCCCGCGCGCTGCACGGACAATTCCTGCACGCGATTGAGCAGCAGCACGTAGATGTCTTCGGCCACTTTTGCATCGCGCTGCAAGGCGACCGCCTTCACTTCGGATTGCGGCAGATCGCGAAAACGCGATGCATAACGTTCGCGTTGCACTTCGAGTTGCGAGAGCTGATCGCGCGCGGTCTGCAACGCGGGATGCGCGTTACCATAACGCTGCTCAAGCGACGAAATCTGCAAACGTAGCGCGGAAATCTGCGCTTCATAGTTGATGCTGCCTTCGAGATAGACCTTGGCTTCGTCGCTTGCGTTGATGACGCCCGCTTGCCTTTGATACTCGGTCAAAGCCGCTTCCGCGCGCTGAAGATCGGACTTCAGACGCGGCTCTTCGCTGCGCAGGAATTCGAGCATCTTGCTGGCGTCGGCCTGCTTACTCTCGATATGCTGACGCAGATAAGACTGCGCCAGCGCATTGGCGATTTCCGCCGCCTTGTCCGGATTCTGATTTTCGAGCGATATCTGAATCACGCCGGTCTGCTTGCCTTGCTCCGTCACCGTGATCCCCGATTGAAACGCGCCGATGGCGCTCAGGTCGTTCGCGCGCATTACCTTGAACTGCGTGCCGGGGCGCGCCACGAGCTTCGTCACCAGCAGCGTCACGCCATTGCCGCTTGCGCTTGCGCCGGCCCTGCCTTGCAAGAGCGCATGACCGTCCGGATCGACGAGCGAAAAACGTTCATCGCCGAGTGCGGTGAGGATCAGGTCCTTGCCTTCGTAGCGCGGTTCGACATCGACGGAATCGACGTCGATCACCTCGCCGCCCCATGCGTATTTCGTCATGCCGAACCAAGGTTTCGCGAGCTGGCCGGGCGTCGCGAACCGCGCCGCGATGCTGCCGAAAAACGGCATCGTCATGGGCGATACCGCGAAGTTCAGCTTGCATTGATCGACCACCGGCGCGACCACGCCACGGCTCTTGATGATCTCTATTTCCGCATCCGTCGGCAGCGCGCTCGATCCGCTGTTGATGGCCTGACCCGTCTGCGTCTGCGTCAGCGCTTGCGACGTGTTGTCGTTCGTCTCGACGCGCACGTGCGCGTCGGCGGAGTAGATGGGCCGCGCGAAATAGCAGTACACAGCCGCCGCCGCGATGACGAAAGCAGCGACGCCGATCAGCCACCAGATATCGTCGATCACGGCCTGGATCAGATTGCCGAGGACCACGTCCTCTTCATCCGGCTTTTGCAAATAAGGATGAGCTTGCATATCCACGATTCGGCTCCCGCCACGGGTAATGGTTGAAACGCTCAGCGCGTCAGTTGCTTCAGGTAGAAGATCGTCTGCAGCGTCGGCAGCACCTGATTGATCAGGCGATTGAACTGCACCGCGCCGGCCGTTCCGACATACACCACGTCTTGCGGACGAAGCTGGAACTGCGTCGACAGCAAGAGGGAATCCGGTTGCGACATGTCCAGGCGATAGATGTCCGGCTGCGAAGGATTCGCACGCACGCCGCGCACGACATAAATCTGGCGCACGTTGGCGTCGGTATCGAGCACGCCGCCCGCTTGCGTGAGCGCATCCGCAATCGATGCACGGCCGCGCACCATGTTCACCGGCATCGGCGTCTTCACTTCACCCATCACGAAGATGCGGCTGTCGTAGCGGTCCGGGATGTTGAGGATGTCGCCCGATTGCAGCATGACGTTCTGCGAGACATCGCCGCGATCGAGCATGCCGTTTGCATCGAGTACATAGAGCTTGCCGCCGCGCGTGAGGCGCACGCGCTGCAGGTCGGCTTCTGTCGTCGTGCCGCCAGAACGCGTGATGGCATCGACGAGCGTGAGCGGTACATCGCTCACGGCGAGCGGACCCGGCGTCTTCACTTCGCCCGTCACCGCGATCTTTTGACTGCGATAGGCCAGCACGCGCACATCGAGCTGCGGGTTCTTGATATACGGCGAGAGCTTGGCCGCGAGTTCGTCGCGAATCTCGCCGACGGTCTTGCCCGCCACACGCGTCTTGCCGATGAACGGAAAGAAGATGTAGCCGTCCGCGGAGACCGTCTGACCGTATGGATCGGCCTGTCCCGGCAAAGCCTGCGTATAAGGCTGCGCCAGCGCGCCCGCGACGGTTTGCGTGGTGTTGCCGCCCATCGACAGGGTGCTGCCTTGCGGCGTCGTCAGTTCGGGGTGATCCCAGAGCGTTACGCCTAGAATGTCCTGCGGCGCCACGCGATAAACGTATTGCGATTCGTCGGCGAAGCGCGCGGGCGGCAAGGGTTGCGCGACTTCAGGCGCGGTCATTTCCTCTGCGACGACTTGCGCCGTGATCAGACGCACGGGATAGGTCGCGGTCGGCGTGGGGTCGTTGTCCTGCAGACGCGATGTGTTCAGGAAGTTTCCCGGTGTGGCGGCACATCCGGCAATCAAGGCCGACAAAAAGGTCGTCAGCAAAATCGAGTACTTAGACAAGCGCGAAATCAGCATATTTTGTTTAGCCATCCAAGGACCAGACGTTCGATGAGTCCGAAACTCTCCCGATAAGCGGCTTCATGGCCGCCATACGGGTCTGTCACCTCCGAGTCTTCCCACTTGCCTAAGAGATGCACCTTGCCGCGCGTCGTGGGCGCGAGTCGTGAAATCGCATCGATCTGTTTGCGCTCGGGCACGAGGATCAATTCGGCATCGCGCGCCATTTGACGATTGAAGCGGCGCGAGCGATGCCCCGACGAATCCAGCCCGAGTTCGGCGAGCAGACGCTGCATGGTCGGGTCGATGTCGTCGCCTTCATGCGCATAGAGACCCGCCGAACGAAACTCGATCGGACGGCCACCGCGCCGCGCGAGATGCGCACGAAAGAGCGCTTCGGCGGCGGGGCTTCTGCAGATGTTGGCGTGACAGACGATCAATACGCTTCCGAACATGCGCGCGCTCTAGGCCACGCTCGCCGTCACGTCACGTTCGACGTGGCGCACGCCGCGCCCGATCGCGTGATACTCGATGCCCATTTCCTGCAGGGTTTCCGGTTCGTAAAGATTGCGGCCATCGAAGATCACGGGTGTCTTGAGGCGCCGCTTGATCGCATCGAAATCGGGGCTCTTGAAGACTTTCCATTCGGTGACGATCACGAGTGCATCCGCGCCGTCGAGCGCTTGCTTGTGATTGTTCGCATACGTGAGACGTCCGAGCGCATCGGGCTTGTCGTGCAGGTCGATGGCAAAGACGCGGCGCGCTTCATCCACGGCGACGGGATCGTAAGCCACGATGCATGCGCCGCGTTCGAGCAACGCAGCGGCCAGCACGCGGCTCGGCGCATCGCGCATGTCGTCGGTATTGGGCTTGAACGCGAGGCCCCAAAGCGCGATGGTGCGTCCCGTGAGATCGTCGCCAAAACGTTCGACGATCTTGCGCGTGAGCGTATCTTTCTGCGCCTCGTTGACGTTCGAGACCGCCTTGAGAATGCTCATCTCATGGCCGAATTCCGTCGCGGTCTGGATCAGCGAACGCACGTCCTTCGGAAAGCACGAACCGCCATAGCCGCAGCCCGCATAGAGAAAGTCGTAACCGATACGCGGGTCCGAACCGATGCCGCGCCGCACCGCTTCGATATCGGCGCCCACACGGTCCGCGAAATTCGCGAGCTCGTTCATGAAAGAGATGCGCGTGGCGAGCATTGCGTTGGCCGCATACTTCGTGAATTCCGCCGACTGCACGTCCATGTAGAGCGTGCGTTCGTGATTGCGGTTGAATGGCGCATAGAGGCGCTTCATGCGATCGCGGGCGCGCTCGCCGGGCACGTCGTCGTCGCAACCAATCACGATGCGGTCGGGCCGCGTGAAGTCTTCTATCGCCGCGCCTTCCTTGAGGAACTCGGGGTTCGAGACCACCGAGAACATGTGATCGACGCCGCGTCCGGCCAACTCGGTTTCTATCGCAGCCTTCACGCGTCGAGCGGTGCCAACCGGAACGGTGGATTTATCGACCACGACCTTGAAGCCATTCATATAGCGGCCGATATCGCGCGCGGCGCCGAGCACGTATTGCAAATCGGCGGAGCCGTCTTCGTCGGATGGCGTACCCACCGCGATAAACAGCATCTCGCCATGTTCGACCGCCTGCTGCACATTCGACGAAAACGAGAGCCGCCCCGCTTCGCGATTGCGATCGATCACTTCCTTGAGTCCCGGCTCGTGGATCGGAATTCCGCCGCTGTTGAGAATGGCGATCTTGCGTCGATCGACGTCGAGACACAGTACTTCATTGCCGATGTCCGCGAGGCATGCGCCGGTTACGAGCCCCACGTAGCCGCTGCCGATGATCGTCAGTTTCATGGTCCTGCTCCAGGTAGTGAAAATATCGTTGCATCGCTAACTACTTTGTCTGCCGATCAATACGCGTTTGCGCCTGCAAAGCCCTTCCACAGCGTCAGCGCGACGATCTTCATGTCGAGTCCGAAGGTCCAGTGCTGCATGTAGTAGAGATCCAGCTTCACGCGTCCCGACATCTTTTCGATGCGATCCGTCTCGCCGCGATAGCCGTTCACTTGCGCCCACCCCGTGATGCCCGGCTTGATGCGGTAGCGATGCATGTAGCCTTTGACGAGGTCCTTGTAGATATCGTCGTGTTCGAGCGCGTGCGGCCGCGGCCCAACCACCGACATCTCGCCGCGCAGCACGTTGATGAACTGCGGAAGCTCATCCAGACTCGTGCGCCGCAGGAACGCCCCGACCTTCGTCACGCGCTTGTCGCCGCGACGCGCTTGCGTTATTTGCCCGCTCGCTTCGGTGTGTACCTTCATCGAACGAAACTTGTAGATCTCGAACTCGTATCCGTCGATCCCCTTGCGCTTTTGCTTGAAAAACACCGGTCCAGGCGACGAGAGCTTCACCATCAACGCGATCACCGCGAGCAACGGCGCCATGCCAAGTAGCACCAGAGCGGCGAAGACGCGATCGAAGACGAGCTTGGGAAGCACTTTCACATCCGTGATCGGCGATGCCGCCAGGTTGATCGCGGGCACGCCGAGCAAATCCACCACCGCGTTGCTGAAGAACGAGAGGCTGCGGACATCCGGAATGAAGCGCACGTTCACGAAGTCGTCGCGAAACTCGTTCACGAGGCGGTGAATGGTCTGCTCTTCGGAAATCGGCAAGGCAAGCCATAGTTCGCGAATCGCACGGCCGCGCACACGCTTGGTCAATTCCGCGAGATCGCGTTCGATAGGCACGCCCTTGAAGGCATCGCCTTGCATGGGTGAATCGTTTGCGTCGAGTTGCAAGTCGAAGACGAGCACGGGGCTAAAGCCCGCTTCGGGACGATTGCGCATCTGGCCAATCAGGAACTTCGCATAAGGCGCCGAGCCGACGATAGCCACCGTCTTCTGATTGAAGCCTTCGCGGCGGATAAATCTGAGCGCCGTATAAATCACGGTCTTGGTGACGATCAACAAACCGATGGTCGACGCAGCCCAGTAAATCAGCCACAAGCGCGACAGCGACTCCGCGCGATGAATGCTGAAGGTGAGCAGCACGCCCGCGCTTTCGACCAGAATCCACGCCGCGATCACGCGCAGCAGCAGGTCATAGAACGGCTTGCCGCGCCATGATTGATAGATGCCGAGAGACGGAAACGTCATCACCATCAGCACGCATGAAAACGCGAGCATGGTGCCTTCCACGTCGTCGACCCATACGAAAGCGCCCGCATAGAGCGACGCGCCGAGCGCTGCGCCCAGCACCGCCATGGCAATGTCGACGACTCTCGATAGCACGCTCAGCATCGCTTTACCCCTGGAAGAAAGATCGCCCGCATATTCGTCTTGTCGCGGATGGAGTCGCCAGCAAATTGCTTGAGTGCTCTTGTCCATCCGCTGTTCAGGCATATGGAATCGGAATAATTAAGGCGCCGCAACCGCGAAAATATGTCTGCGTGTTCAGCCTGATTTTTTTAGAATTATTTGCTCAAGACCCCCTTGCTGGACGGGGCTTTGCAGGCATCGGCTCGCTTAGCAAAAAATATTCGGGCACTCGAACGCATGACAGTCGCGGTTGCTTTCAATGAATAAATGCAGCGCCCGCGTCATGATTTTTTTGTTTTAACGTCTCTTTTGCTGCGTGCTAAAAATTGCCTTACCGAATCAGGCGATCAACGCCAGGAGGCTTTTCATGAACGCTTCAGATACCGTGCTCGCCACGGTCGCCGCAGACACGCGCCTAGCCATTCAACCCGTGATCCTTGCAGGTGGTTCGGGCACGCGTCTTTGGCCAATGTCGCGCGAACATTTTCCCAAGCAGCTCATCGGTCTCATTGGTGAGCAGTCGTTGCTGCAGGCCACTGCCAATCGGCTCGATGGTCTTGGCTCGGTGTCCGCGGAGAAGACGTTGCGCGTGGCGGATGCCATCATCGTGTGCAATGAGGAGCATCGCTTCACGACGGCTGAACAACTGCGCGGGCAAGGCCGGCGCGCGCGGCTCGTGCTCGAACCCGTGCCGCGCAACACGGCGCCCGCGCTGACTGCCGCGGCCATTCACGCGTTACGCGCGGGCGAAGATGCGGTGCTCGTCGTCATGCCCGCCGATCATGTGGTTGCAAATCAGGACGAGTTTCATCGAGCGATTGCGACCGGCGCGCAATGCGCGGAGCAAGGGGCGATCGTCACCTTGAGTGTCGTGCCTTCGCATGCGGAAACGGGCTACGGCTATATCAAGAGCGGCGAAGCTCTGCCGTGCGGCGCGTGGAAGCTGGAGCGCTTCGTCGAAAAGCCGCATCTCGAACTCGCGCGTCAGTATCTGGAATCGGGCGAATATGGCTGGAATGCCGGCATTTTCATCGTGCGCGCATCGACTTGGGTTGCAGCTATCGAACACTATCAGCCGGCTATTCATGCAGCGTGCGTCGCGGCATTCGATAAAGGCAGCGACGATGGCGAGTTCTTCCGGCTGGATCGCGATTCGTTCGCGGCGTCGCCGTCGGATTCGATCGACTATGCGGTGATGGAGCAACTTGCGGGCGAACGGGCCACGGAGGCCTTCACGGGTGCTGTCGTGCCGCTCGACGCAGGCTGGTCCGATGTCGGCTCATGGGATGCGATCTGGAACATATTGCCTAAGGACGATTCCTCGAATGTCGCGCGCGGACGCGTGATGTTCCAGGGCGCTTCATCGACTTATGCGCATTCCGAAGGGCGGCTGATTGCGTGCGTGGGAACGCAAAATCTCGTGGTGGTCGAAACGGCCGATGCAATCCTCGTTGCCGATAAATCTTGCGCGCAAGACGTTAAGGCAATCGTCGGGCGCATCAAGTCCGAGCGCGGCACGGAGGCTGCGGATCACCGCAAGGTGCACCGGCCGTGGGGACATTACGATTCGGTCGATCAGGGCGACCGCTTCCAGGTCAAGCGCATTGTCGTCAAACCGGGCGCGCGCCTCTCATTGCAGATGCATCATCATCGCGCGGAGCATTGGGTCGTGGTGCGGGGAACGGCGCTCGTCACACGGGGAACGGAAACGTTCATTCTGGCCGAGAACGAGTCGACGTATATCCCTATCGGCATTCAACACAGGTTGGAAAATCCGGGGAAGATGCCGCTTGAAATCATCGAGGTGCAGTCGGGGACTTATCTCGGCGAAGACGACATCGTGCGATTCGAAGATACTTACGGCAGAAATTAAGCTCTAAGCAAGAGCGCGCGGGCCAGCCTTTAGAAGCTGGTCCGCGCGTTCGTATTTTTAGTCGCGCATCTCGAGCGTCATGCGCTCGACCGGTCGCTCTTCAGGCTGCATGACTTGAGCGGACTCCATGTCCACTTCATCGGGTGTATCGCCGCGCGTGGCTTCGGCCGCGATCCAGCGCCGCGCCCATTCGAGCGCATACGTGCGCGCTTCATCCGACGAAGCAAAGCGCGGCCCGATCAAACCGGAACGCTCGATACGCCGCCCGTCTTTCACGATTTCCGCCCAGCCGCGAAACATGTTGCCGGACACTGGCCGCGCGATGGGATAGATGTTGTAGCCGCGCGCATCGACGACAGGCGGACACGCCGGTTCGAAGGGCAACGGCGCCTCGTACGGCCGCGCGGGACGCGATGCGTGCATGCGCCTGACCGTCAGCACGGACGCATTGGCTTGCGCCACGTCGCGCGCTTCCGGCAGACGCCTTGGCGTGCTCGCGAGACTGTTGAACGGCAAGGCGCCCGGCGTTTGCCACGACTCCGGGTTCTGCCAAAACACACCGCGCAGACGGTCACATTCGTACGCCACGGGCGCAGGACGCGGCGCCGCTTCGGTGACCGGCTGACGCGGTACATAGGCGAAAGAACGGCCCGCGTTCGCCAGTACCTTGACGATCTCGATGAGAATGCCGTTCAGTTGCCATTCGACGAAACGGCGCCGGCAGGTTGGAACCGTTGGGTAATGGCTTGGCAATCTGGACCAGGTTTCGCCTGTGGTGAGAATCCACAACACGGCATTGACTACTGTACGTGGATGGGCTTTGGGACGCCCGCGCCTATGCTCGCGGACTTCGCTCTCTCCTATGATTTGGGAGACCAATACCCACTCTTCATTGCTGAGTTCGCTAAAAAACATTGCTTTGCTCCATGCAGTCGACTGCGCTGCGGATATCGGTCTGCGTACTGGTCAAGCACTGACGACGAAGCACAAACCCCGGCTTTGTCAGCACGCGAACGAAGGATCTCGAGGTACTCGCAAACGTTTGCTCGAACAACAAAATGGTGCATTCGTCCGATAAGGTTTTCGCTCTTGGTGCAGCAATTTAACCAAACCGGCGCACGACGCGTAGTCCAGCTCGTGTATGAAGAATATGTGCACGAAGCATACCATTACTATGGTTTGTCCGAATATGACAACACAAGACTTTTTGAGCGAAACTTAGCAGTTTTTTCACTAAGACCTAAAGCATGGGCTAGCGCGGCAGGACGGCATTCTTTAGCGCAAAAAATAATCTTTGTGAAGCGCTAAAAAAACCTTGGTGCTCAAGTGCTTCAGCGTGCTTCCCCGCCGCTTAATTCGGCATTGGCCGGACCTTGCACTGACACCCGCATAAAGCGCCGATTCTTGAGCCGTAAAATCGGTGCTTCGATAAAACGCCACGAAAGCCGCGCCAGAATCCACGTCAGCGCAAACGACGCAAGTACGCAAAGAAAACGCGCCCACCATGGAACACCCGACGCGCCAAACAACGCCTTGACGCTCGCGCTCTTGTAGAAGTCGGGAATGAAGCCGTGGTAAAGATAAAATCCATAGCTAATCTTTCCTAGCGCCGCCAATGGCGCCCACTCAAGCACACGCAAGAGCGGACCGCTTGCGCTACATGCTATCGCGCAAACGAGCATTGCGATACATGCGCCATAGAGAACATACAGCGCGGTGTATGAATAGGGATTGGCCAAGCGCTCCCACTCGGGTTCCTGAAAACACAAGAGCGCGATCACCGTAGAGATAATGACGACCGCGTAAAGCGGCGCGCGCAAGCGACTGCGCTTGACGAACGCGGCTCCTATACCCCCAAGCGCAAGCAACCAAAAATTGGTTAGCGGATGCGTGTAGATTGCAATCGGTGAGTCGTGCAGCGCCTTCATGGTAAAGAGCGAGCCCACCCCAAGCGCAAGCACCAGCCAGCATATGCGCCCGTGCCAATCTGCCCGAAGGCCAAGCAACAGTGGCGCGAAGACGATATAAAACTGCTCCTCGATCGAGAGGCTCCATAAGTGCGAATAACGGCCCGGCCACGCATGCAGCACATCCGCAATCCAGAAGTTCGACAAATAGGCGAAGTGATACGGCATGCCGCCCGCCAACTCGGGACCGGCGAAACCCATGGTCATCAGCACCGCGAGCGTGGCAAGCAGCAGATAGTAGATCGGGAAAATGCGCAACGTCCGCCGATACAGAAAGCGTTTCAACTCCGCGCCGAACGTACTCGTGCCTGCATCGATATACCGTCGCTGTGTCGTCAATATGTCGATGATCAAAAATCCGCTTAGCGCAAAAAATATCCATACGCCCAGATGGCCCAAGCCGGTTCCTTCGGCCATTGCCTTGTGATGAAGAAACACGAGGAACACGGCGATGCCGCGCAGGCCGTCGAAGCCGCGAATTTTCTCATTCATCTTTGCACGATCTTGTCTGGTAGATAGGTGGCAGCTTAAGAATAGAAGGGATAAAAATAAAAAAATCCCTTTGTACTTTTCTTGTGTGCTTGAGCCTTGGGCTGAAGCCGCTAAAGCTGCCGCTACCGTGCACCGGAAATATTTCCTAACAAGCCGCGCTATTTCTTGCCAATTTTTTAGACCGACCATCGAGCTCGAGCGCGTGCGACTAAACGACTAGCCGCCGATCATGACTTCCTTAAGGAATATCGATGAAGAAGCATGTGCAAGAGCTGATAGGCTTGCGCTGTATTGCGGTGATGATGGTCGTCATCGGACACGCGCAGCATATGAGCGCTGGCGGTTTCAAAGGCGTCTATGCGCCGCTGCGCCTGATATCGGATGGCAGGCTCGGCGTGCTGATATTCTTCGTGCTGAGCGGGTTTTTAATTACAGGCATTCTGCAAGCCGAGTGGCAAGCAACCGGCACCATTCGCCTCATGCCGTTTTACGCAAAGCGCGCGCTGCGCATTTGGCCCGCGTTTTATATCTATCTCATGATCGTGTCGATGCTAGCGGCTGCCGGTCTCGTCGATGTCGATCATCGGCAGGTTGCTTTGGCTGCATTGCATCTCTGGAACTATGCCGGCGTCGCGGGCCTTGCGAACGTGAACGCGGCTCACGTCGAAGGCGCCTGGTATCTCGGGCACTTCTGGACGCTCGCGCTCGAAGAACAGTTTTACTGGTTTTGGCCGCCGCTTCTCTTTTACATCCTGAAGCGCGGCGATCAACGTGTACTCATCGGATTGATCTTCTTCGTGCCACTCGCGAGAATAGCCACTTATTTTGCGGCGCCGAGCCTTCGCGGGCAACTCAGCATGATGCTGCATACCGGTATCGATCCAATTCTCATCGGCTGCTATGTCGCGATGAATAAGGACCGTCTCGCGCAAAAGGTCGCGTCGCTGCCGTTAGGCTCGGTCATTCCCAGCGTGCTGATTGCGTTTCTGATGTTCGTCGTGCCTCCCGTGCAGGACAAACTCGGCGGATTATGGCGCGCCACCTATGGCACGACGCTCGAAGCCGCGATGGTCGGCTTCGTCATCATCGTGCTGGTTTCTCAAAACGGCTTCTGGTTCTCGCGCTTGCTGCGTACCGCGCCGTTCGTTTATGTCGGCACGATCTCGTTCAGCCTTTACTTATGGCAGCAGCTATTCATGCATCCGCATTCGCCAGTTGCATTCGGCTTTCCGGGCTGCGTAATCGGTGCGCTCGTCGCCGCGAGTTTGAGCTACTTCCTGGTCGAAGTGCCGTTCCTGCGCATCAAGGATCGCTTCGCGGCGCGGGTGGGCAGAAGCCGGCAGGCCGGCATGACGCATGGCGATGCACTCGGCACGCAGGGGCCGAAGTAGTTTGCATGCGCCATTGACCGTGTGCGGCGTGTCGCTGACGCGTAATTGCAGGTGCTTGCAATTGCGATCGTTAAGCACCTTACTTACTCTTCGCCCCATACTCCAGCTTCGGATACCAGTCCGTTCCGCGCCCTTCCGGCGTCATGTCGAGCACGGTCCAGAGCGGCATTGGATCGGGCGCGCCGCGCGGGTCCTCGCCGGGATCGGCCGTGGCGAAATCCATCTCGCCGCTCCAGAAATGGCGAATCACGCCGTCGCGCCGCGTGAAGACATTGATGGCCGGTTCGTCGCCGCCGTCTTTCGAAACGCCGTGATAATCGCGGCTGAAATTGCCATTCGTATCCGAGAACAAGGCAAGATCGCGCCAGCCGCGCTCTTGCTTGAACGCGACCAGCCGTTCGAGCGGCGAGCGCGCGATGACCGCCAGCGCCACGCGCTGTCCAATGTCCGCCGCCTCCCCTTCCCACGCCGATATCAGCGACGTACACATCGGGCACGGCCGCTTGCGCTCCGGCCCGAACATGTAGCTATACGTGACGAGCGTGTTCTTGTCGCCGAAGAGCCCGTCGATATCGACCGCGCCGCGCTCGCCATCGAAGTGATAATCGCCCTTGACGATACCGCCAGGCGGCAGCGCGCGCCGCATCTCCGCAACCCGCTCGATATGTCGCCTCAATTCGATTTCCTCGGCAAGCAACGCAATACGCGCCTGCCGATACTCCGCGCTTTCGTTCGGAAAAGTCATGGTGGCGCGTTGGGCCAGTTCTGCTGCGGGAACGAGCGTATTCATGTTTCGTCTCCTGTCATGAAGGCTTAATCGCGATCCGGCGCGCCCGGCGGAAAGAACGCGCGATACGGCCGCGCTTCATCCACCGCACGCGCGAACGAAGGCCGCGCTAGCAGACGCTTTCGATACGCGATGACGTTCGCGTACCGCTCATCGATGCGATGCGTCCAGTCCGCGTAAAACAGAAACGGCGCCGCGCCGCAATCGGCGAGAGTGAAGGCATCGCCCGCCGCCCATTCGCGTTTGGCCATCAGGCGGTCGAGCCAGGCGTAGGACGTGTCGAGCATCGCGCGGGCATCCGCGACACCGTGCGGGTCGTGCTCGCCATCCGCGCGCATGCAATCGAACACGATTTTCTGCTGCGGCGTGGACACGTAGTTATCAAAGAAGCGGTCGAGAAAACGCACTTCCAGCGCGGCGCGCGGATCTTCCGGAATCAAGCGCACCGGGCCGGGATGGAACAACCCGAGATACTCGATGATCACGCTCGCCTCGATCACGGAACGGCCGTTGTCGACGAGCACGGGAAAGCGCTTTATCGGCCACAACTCCGTCAGTTCCCGCATCGCCTCGGGCGTTTGCGGCGAAAGCGCGCGCCATTCGAACGGCGTCGCGTTCTCGTACAGCGCGGTCAGCACCTTCTGACAATACGAGGAAAACGGATGCGCGTACAGAATCAGACTCATCGATAAACCTCCTGTAATAAGCCGAAAGAAGCAAAAAACCGTCGCGACTTTGGCCCTTATCTGCACGACGCGCGGCCACGTTAAAAATCGACAGCGGATCATGCGGAATTAAAAAAATTTTGTTGTGCGATGCAGCGCTGACGTGCCGTCCTTTGTTAAGGTGCGAGACCCGAAGCACCAGCGAAACCCGCGAAAATCTGCATGACGCCCATCTATAAGATAAATATTGTGATAGCGGACGACCAGCCCGTCGTGCTGTTGGGCCTGCAAAGCTGGTTCGAGGCGCGCGGGCGTTATCGGGTGGCGGCAACGGCGCGCAACGCCGCGCAGTTGTTCACGAAGCTCGAAAGGACGGGCGGCGATCTCATCGTGATGGATTGTGCGTTCGAAGGCGCGCCAGGCGGCGAGTTTCCGCTGCTGCGCATGGTGCGCGAGCGTTTCCCCGATGTTCCCGTGGTTGCCTTTACGCAGGAAACCGAGCCGAATACGCTCTTCGCGATGCAAGAGGCGGGCGCGGCGGGTATCGTCAGCAAGTGCGACGAGATGCGCGAAATGGAGCGCGTTTGTCAGCGCGCGTTGTCAGGGGCAACGGGCATTGTTTCCCGCCGTATAGCGGCGTACTGCAACACCGCGCGCAGCTTCGATATCAATCCGTCGTATCGCGACGTGCGCGTGTCCGTGAAAACAGTCGCAAGTTGAACGCGGGGCGCGTGCCCCGCGCCATTGCTAGACCTTCTGTTTGTCCAGTTCCACCAGCGCGCGCCTGGGGTAACCGACTTCCTTGCCGTCATCGAAACCCTTCTCGTACGCGCGCTGATCGAGCGCCCTGAAAAGCGGTTCGAGCTCGTCGACCTGAGTGCGGATCAACTGCATCAAAGGCTTGATGAGCGCGGCGGACACGACGCCCGCGTCCTCTCCTGGCCGCTTCGCGCCGCATACCACCTGGACCATCGCGCGCAACGTCTGCGCGCGCTGCACGCAGTAATCGGCAAGCGGCATGCCGTGCGTGATGACGGGCTGCCCTTTCTCGTCGATCGACACGGATATGTTCGGCTCCATGAGTCTTCCCCTTTTAGTTGAGTTGGAGCTGAACTCTAGGAGTCTGGGCTTGGCGGCCGCCACGGGATAAATCCTAAAACCGCGCGATAACTGTAAGCCTGCCGTCAAGCAATTGCCCATCAGCAAGAACCCGCCAACTTCGCTACGATGTCCGACTGAACGAATATCCCCAGTCCGCGCGGATGACACGCATCCCGCTCATCGATAAAAACACCATGCCCACGCCGCCCCACGCCATCGGTTTCACGCTTGCTCCGCTCGACCGCGTCTCCGAAAAGCGCGACGACGACAGCTTCGTCGCCGGTCTGCGCGATCAGACGTCCACGCGCTTTCTGCTCTTCGTGAACGATGTGCCGCTCTTCAAGCGCGCGCACGGTCACGATCCTTTGTTCGATGCAGACGAAGCCGCGAAATTCGGCGCGCCGCTGCAAACCGTGCTGCTCGGTCGCGAAGCGGATGGCCGCGCGCTCTTCGCGCACGCGCTCGAAGGCAGCGCCGAGAGTATTGCGAATGCGCTCGAGGCGTCGCCCGTCGAAGCGGTGGAGTTGCGGCCCATCGCAATGCAAGGTCTTGTCGAACCGTCGCTCGTCAGTGCGCTCGGCGAAGCGCGTTCGATGCTCGACTGGCATCGGCGGCACCGCTTCTGCGCGAACTGCGGCCACGCCACGGATGCCGCCGGCGCGGGCTGGCGACGCCTTTGTCCGAACTGCCACGCACAGCATTTTCCGCGCGTCGATCCGGTCGTCATCATGCTCGTCACCGATGGCGAGCGCTGCCTGCTCGGGCGGCAAAAGCAGTTCGCGCCCGGCATGTACTCGGCGCTCGCGGGCTTCGTCGAGCCGGGCGAGACGTTCGAGCATGCGGTGTACCGGGAAGTGCTGGAGGAAGCGGGCATCCGCTCGGCCGACGTGCGCTACTACGCTTCGCAACCGTGGCCGTTTCCATCGTCGCTGATGATCGGCTGCTTCGCACGCGCGGTCGAAACCGACATCACGATCGACTACAACGAGCTCGAAGATGCGCGCTGGTTCTCACGCGAGGAAGTAGCGTCGATGCTCGATGGCTCCCACGCGCAAGGCTTGTCCGCGCCGAAGCCGTTTGCCATCGCGCATCATTTGCTGAAGGCGTTCGCGGAAGAATAAAAATCAGCCGCGTGTCTTGCGCCATTGCGCGTAGGCGACGAGCGTTTCTTCGTTCGGCGGATACGTGCCGCGCAAGATCGCGCCGTCCGCCACGCGCTTCGCGATGAACTCTTCCAGCAGCTCCTGCTCGGCCGCGTCCCTTGCGACCTCGGACGCCATGTGACGCGGCACGATGACGACGCCATCCACGTCGCCGACGACGATATCGCCTGGATACACCGCCACGCCGCCGCATGCAATCGGCACGTTCATATCGACCGCGTGATGCTTCGCGAGATTGAGCGGCGCGCTCGCGCCCGCGCAGAACAACGGCAAGCCGATATCGCCTATCGTGCCGCTGTCGCGCACGCAACCGTCCGAGACCATGCCCGCGACGCCGCGCACCTTGAGACGCGTGGTCAATATCGATCCCGTCGACGCCACCGTGCGATCGCCGCGGCAATCCTGCACGAGCACGCTGCCAGGCGGCGCCGTTTCGACGGCCTTGCGCTGCGGATGATCGGGGTCCTGAAACACGCCGACGTGATCGATATCCTCACGCGCCGGAATGTTGCGCAACGTGAACGCGGGGCCGACGAGGTTCGGCGCGCCATTAGCGGGCTTGACGAGCGGCGCGACGCCTTGCAGAAACACGTTGCGCAAGCCGCGCTTGAAAAGCTGCGTGGTGAGCGTCGCGGTGCTGACGTGGCGCAGTTGCTCGATGGTTTCGTCGGCGACGCCGATGTCTTGAATGGGCATGGTGTCAGTGAATTTCCGGATCGTCGTGCGATTTCATTTCAGCAGAGTCATCGGCCAAGGGTTCTTCGAGAAAGTCGAAGTCGCAACCCTTGTTCGCCTGGGTGACGTGCAGTTGATGCATCACGCCAAAGCCGCGCTCGAACGGGCGTTTTGGCTTGACCCACGCCGCCTTGCGCGCGGCGAGTTCCGCGTCGCTTACGTCGAGATGAAGCTTGCGCGCGTGCACGTCGAGTTCGATGACATCGCCATCCTCGACCAGCGCAAGCGGTCCGCCGACGAACGATTCCGGCGCCACGTGCAGCACGCACGCGCCGTAGCTCGTGCCGCTCATGCGCGCATCCGAGATGCGTACCATGTCGCGCACGCCTTGCTTGAGGAGCTTTTGCGGAATCGGCAACTGGCCCCACTCCGGCATGCCGGGCGCGCCGACCGGTCCCGCGTGCTGCAGCACGATCACGGAATCGGCGGTGATGTCGAGTGCTTCATCGTCGATGCGCGCGGCCATGTCGGCGTAATCCCTGAACACGACCGCCGGGCCGCGATGCCGCAACAGATGCGCTTCCATTGCAGCCGGCTTGATGACGGCGCCATCGGGCGCAAGGTTGCCGGTTAGCACGGCGAGGCCATCGTTCGGCACGAGCGGGTTGCTTCGCCGGCGAATGACGTCATCGTCGAAAATTTCGGCACCCTGAATATTTTCGCCGAGGGTCGCGGCATTGACAGTTAGTTGCGAGCCATCGATTAGATCGCCGAGTTCCGCGAGCAATGCGCGCAGGCCGCCTGCATAGAAGAAGTCCTCCATCAGATACTTGCCGGCCGGACGCAAATTCGCGATGACGGGCGTGATGCGCGACAACTCATCGAAACGCGCGGTCGTGAGCGGCACGCCCGCGCGGCGCGCGATGGCCACGAGATGCACGATGGCGTTGGTCGAGCCGGACATCGCGAGCACGGTGGTGATGGCGTTGTCGAACGACTTCGGCGTGAGGATGTCGAGCGGCTTGAGATCGGTCCACACCATTTCGACGATGCGTTGCCCCGTCAGCGATGCGAACTGCGCGTGCCGCGAATCCACCGCGGGGATCGAAGCGAAGCCCGGCAGCGTGAGGCCGAGCGCTTCGGCGGCGCTCGTCATGGTCGAGGCGGTGCCCATCGTCATGCAATGGCCCGGCGAGCGCGCAATGCCGCTCTCCACGCCCTTCCACTCGTCTTCCGTGATTTTGCCCGCGCGCAGTTCGGCCCAGTACTTCCACGTGTCCGACCCGCTGCCGAGCGTGCGGCCGTTCCAGTCGCCGCGCAGCATCGGGCCGGCGGGCAGGAAGATGGAAGGCAGATTCATGCTGATCGCGCCCATCAGCAGGCCAGGCGTGGTCTTGTCGCAGCCGCCCATGAGCACGCAGCCATCGAACGGATATGACCGCAGCAGTTCCTCGACTTCCATCGCGAGAAAATTGCGGTAGAGCATGGTCGTCGGCTTCTGGAACGGCTCGGCGAGCGTCATCACCGGCATTTCGACGGGAAAGCCGCCCGCCTGCCAGACGCCGCGCTTCACTTCCTCGACGCGCTGCTTGAAGTGCGTGTGGCACGAATTGATCTCGCTCCATGTATTCACAATGGCGATGACCGGCTTGCCCATGTAATCGGACGAGTGATAGCCCATCTGCGCCGTGCGCGAACGGTGACCAAAGGAGCGCAGGTCGTTCACGCCGTACCAGCGGTGGCTGCGCAACTGTTCGGGCGTCTTGCGGGATGAGGTCAAACCGTGTCTCCTTAAGCGGCCGGTTCGTCGTCCGGTCTTTCAGCGCGATGGTATCGCTACCATTGAATCGAACCGCATCCTAGCGCTCGCATCGAAGACGCGTCGCCTAGGGTTTACGATTCATTTGATACTGAGCCGCACCGACGCAATGAGATCGGAGAGCCCGAGCCAGAGAATCTGCACGCCGATGCAGAAGATGACGAACGCGAAAAGCCGCATGGCGACCTGCGTGCCGACCGTGCCGAGCAGCCGTTCCAGATGCCCGGCAAAGCGCACGCACAAGTAGATGCTCGCGCACACGAGCACGAGACCGACGATCACGCCGATCAGATGCACCGGCTGCAACCCTTCACGCGGCGACCCGGTTCCGAGCGCGATGGCGACAGCGATGGCACCCGGTCCGACGGTGATCGGCAAGGTCAGCGGATAGAACGCCTTGGCGCGCAGCGAAGCACCGCTACGCGGCGTGGGCGCGGGTTCGGTCGTTGTGTCGTCGTCGGGCGCCTGGAGCAATCCCCACCCCGCCATGGCCACGACGATACCGCCCGCCACGCGCAGCACCGGAATGGAGATGCCGAAGAAGTTGAGCACATAAGCACCGACCAGCAGCGACACGACCAGGATGGCGAAGCTATTGATGCAGATGCGCCGCGCGAGTTCGCTGCGTTCGGCATCGGCCAGATGCGGCAGCATGCTCAGCACGACGAGTGCGACCGCGGGCGGATTGATGATCGGAAAAAGGCCCGCGACGATCACGAGCACGGTCTTCGCGAACTCCGTGAACATGTCCGCTCACTCCAGATTGAACGCCGTGATCCGAACGTCCGAGTCCTTGCAGGCATCGTCACGGCACACGCCGCTGAACCAGATTTCGCCGTCGCCGATCATCGCGCCTTGGTCGCGCACGAAGAGCTTGGCGTATTGCTGATGCGCGACGGTATCGACGAGTTCTGGCGTGAAGATGCCCGCGTAGGCCGCCACGAACTCGCGCTTGTTACGCAGCAAGGCGTTGTCGCCATTGCTGTTGCGATGCACCGCGATCGGATAGTGGATCATGGCGGCGACCGCGTTCTTGTCGCCGGACGCGACGGCCTGCTTGAGCTTGTCGAAGAACGCGCGATATGTCTCGTGGGCGCCGAAGAGCGTGTCGATGCGGGCATCGACATCCTGATCGGTCTGCGCGTTGGCCGCCGCGGGCAGCGCGCCGCACAACGCGGCGGCGGTGCAGCAAGCGCTCAGGAAACGGAACATCGATCGAAGCGGCATGCAAAGGCACTCCGTGTCAAAAGAAACCGCGAAGCATCGCGCCAGGCGTCGCACTCAGGCGAGCGGCGCGCCGAGAATCAACAGCCATTCGGTCAGAAACGAGCCCAGCCCCACGCCGATCAGCACGCGCGCGAGGATGGTCCAGAAGCGGTTATCGACATTGCCGGAACAACGCCACGCCACCGCGCACCACGCCAGATAGAGTACCGAACCCGCCGCGAATAACGCGAGCGTGCCGGGCCAGAACCAGATGGTGAGCAACAGGAACGTTTCGGGAGCGAGGCCGCTCGACAGCAGGTAGAGATAGAGCGCCCACCATGCGAGATGCAAGGGCAGACCCAGTAGCCACCAGACTTTCCAGAAGCGTTCTTCTCCGCGCCAGGCTCTGGGCAACATAGTCAACATGCGTCGTCTTAACTGCTGGAATGAGGCCCGAATTCTACTCCACGCGCCTCGTTTCCTCTGTCCGCGCTCACGCCGACAGGCTGCGCCGCTTCGCCTCGATGCGCGTGATCAGTCGCTGCAACACGCTTTCCGCCGAGCCCGAAAGCCGCGTGAAGCGAAAGCCGACGACATAGCGCACGTCGCCACGCGGCGTCGTGATACTGCGTGGCGAGACGAGCGCGAGATCCACCGAAAGCGAGCCGCCCGCACCGAGGTTCAAAAGGACATCGGTGAAGAGCGTGCCGATCTCCGTTTCCGCGAGGCGCGGCGTATCCATGCGCAGCGCGACGCCGCCGAGCGAAATGTCGTGCACTTCGCAGTGGAACGGGTCACCGTCCGGATAAGTGCCCTTGGCGAAAAAGGGATCGAGGATGGGCGCCGGCACGCGGAAGTACTCGCGGCGCTGCACGTGATAGACGGCTTCCGGGAACGATACTTCGAACGCTTGTCGTCCCTCGAAGCTCACCGCTTGCGCCGGGCCCGTCGTGAACTCGACGCGTACGCCTTCCGGCGCGCCCTTGAAGTACAACTGCGGCGCTGCGAGCAACGCGCGATTGTCCGACTCCACGCCGCCCCAGTCGAAAACGATACGCCCTTCGCGCGGGTCCACTTCCAGTAGTTGCGTGACGATCTGGCCGTGCGCGCTCGCCACTGTCAGCATGTCGCGCCGCTGCAGGAGCGAACGCAGACAAATGCCCATTTCGGAACGCGTACGGCGGGCAAAGCGCGCGTAGTCTTCCGCGAGTTGTTCGATGTCGGTAATGGGCGGGGCAGTCTGCGACTGCGTTTCAGCGAGCATGGCGGTCGGGTCGATTGAGGTTTCCAGCAGGAGCGACGAACAATGCGAGCTACGTCTCGAATATGCGCAGTTTGCACGAAAAGCAAACGCTTCATAACGCGGGTTACGACTAGGTTTTCGTGTTATTTCAGCGTTTTGCTCGGCAGGAAAGGGTTCGAGGCTTTCAGAATGCCTGCGCCGACGCGCCAGCGTTGCAACATGCGTGCAACAGGATTCAAGACGACAAGCCGCCAGCGCTTTCACAATGCGTCACTTCGAACCGAAACGGACAGCCCTTATGACGAGCGCATCACCGGAACAACATGAACCAAGCGCGCGGCCGCAACGCTGCGTGATCGTGGTGGATAGCGAACTGCCACCCGGCCGGGCGGCGAACGCGGCGGCGGTGCTGGCGCTGACGGTGGGGCAGCGGCATCCGTCGCTCGTCGGCGCGCCGCTCGTCGATGCCTCTGGGCACGCGCATCCGGGGCTGATTCCCATCGGCATTGCAGTGCTGGCGGCAGATCAGGACACACTATCGGCGTTGCGCGCGAAGGCCGCGGCCGCATCGTGCGATGTCGTGACGTTTCCCGTGCAAGGCCAGCAAACGACCGATTACGACGCCTTCCGCGATGCCGTCGCCAGCGTGGAAACCGAGGCCTTGCGCTATGTCGGTCTCGCGTTGATCGGCGACAAGAAGCCCGTCAGCAAAGCGGTCGCGAATCTCGGCCTGCTTAAATAAACTTGCTTCGGTTCAACGCGTCGCCGTCTTGTATGCGCCTGGCGTGACACCAAGCATGCGGCGGAAAGTGCGCGTGAGATGCGCCTGATCCGCGAAACCGGTCGCGGCCGCGATATCGCTCAACGCGCCGCCATCGCGGATCAACGCCATGGCGACGCGCACGCGCGCCTGCCGCTGATACTCGTGCGGCGTCATGCCGGTTTCACGACTGAAGGCGCGAAACAAGCGATAGGGCGGCAAATTCGCCGCCTCCGCGATATCTTCCAGATGCACCTGCTCGCCCAGACGTTCGTCGATAAACCCACGCGCGGCCGCCACGGCGCGCGGTTCGCGCGGCGCTTTTGCGTCCTTCGTGCGATCCGTCATATGCCGGCCGGTGAGACGCGCCGCGAACTGCAAATACCGCTCGTCGCGATACAGCGACGGTCCCTGCTCTTCCGATGACCGGTGCACATCGTGAAGCGCCGCGCACAACGCCGGATCGCGAATGATCGGGCCGATCAGCCCGCCGCCGCGCATACGTTCGTCGCCCGCGAGCGCACGCAGATGCGCGACATCGACATAGAGTGTGCGCTGCGTCCAGCCGGCTTCGTCGACGGGCCAGCCCGCGTGCGGTTCATCGGCGTCGATGGCGTAGAGGTCGCCACGTCGCGCCACGAACTCCGTGCCGCGCATGCGGATGCGGATGGCGCCGCCCGTTAGCAGCGCGAAACAGGCGGTATCGTGCGCATGGACGTCGTAGGAGAAATCGGCGAAGCGGCCGCGCAGTAGTTCCGCGCCGAGTTCCGGCGCGCGCCAGATGTGCGTGTCGGCCTTGAGCGGCGCTTTCATTTCGATTCGAACGGCAAGCTCGCGATGAACTGATCGATCGCGGCGTACAGCGCGTTGCGACGCACGCCATCCTGCGCCTCGATGGACAAGCCCGCGAAGAGCGTCATGCAAAGCGCAGCGAGCGCATGGATGTCCGCGTTGGCATGGAGCTCGCCGTGTTTGCGCGCATCGTTGAGCCGCGCGGCGATGGCGCTTGCCACCTGACGGCGAATCTTGCGCAACTCGTCGCGCAACTCGCCGTGCTCCGGCGCCACCGACATGCCGCCCAGAAAGATCATGCAGCCGCGTGGCCCCGTCCCGCTCGTGAAAAGCTCGATGCTCGTGCGGAACATGGCGCGCAAACCGTCGCGCGCGGACTCGTGCGCGCGCAACTGGCGCACCGCCGCGCCACCTTCCGCGGCGGAATAGAGCGCGATCGCCTCACGGTACAAGTCTTCCTTGCTGCCGAACGCGGCATAAAGGCTCGGCGAGTTGATGCCCATGGCATCGACGAGATCGGCCATGGAACAGGTGTCGAAACCCTTGGCCCAGAACACTTCCATCGCACGCCTGAGGGCGGCGTCGCGGTCGAAGGCGCGCGGTCGGCCACGCGTCTTGTGAACCGTCTCCAAGACTTCATCTCGATGCAGCGTCATGTCGTCTCCATTTTTATGAACGACGTGGCACGCGATTGGTGCGTTCCATGGAATTCTGAATTCTGTGTTGATCGTAACAAAATATCTGGACCTTTGCACGGACCAGTGTTTTAATATGTGTGTCGATCATTACACAATTCAGTTTTCCGGAGCATCAACATGAAATCGTCTATTACCGCCTTGGCCGCCGCGTTCGTTCTGGCCACGCCGCTGGCTTCGTTTGCGCAACCCGCCGCGCCTGTCGTGTCGCAAGCGAGTCCGGTTTATTCGGTGTTCGTGGATCAACCCACGGGCTACACGTTCGTGAAGATGCCGGCCGGCTGGAAGTTCGTCGGCGCCGTATCGGCGGAAGACACGCAGCATCTGCCTGCCACCGTGCTGACGTCCGGCGCCATGCCCGCCGACTATGCACAGCTCAATAGCGCTGCATCGGTGAAGTAAATCTGTGGCCAAGGCCCGCTTCGTTGTTCGTTTTAGCGCGGGCCGTTTCACTCGCGTCAAACATCAGGCGCACGCGATCGATATCTGATCGACCGTGGCGGCCCGTTCGGCACAGATCGCATCGACGATAAATTGCGCGTCGCGCGCGACGCCCGAAAAGCGGCCCGAGCCCCATGTGTGCAACCACGGCAAACCCACGAAGTAGATGCCGGGCGTGGCTGTCACGCCGCGCCGGTGCGTCGGGTAGCCGCGTCCGTTGAAGACTGGCGCATCGAGCCAGCTGAAGTCCGGCGTGAAGCCGATGCACCACACCACCGACGTGATCCCGCTGTTCGTCAACGCAAGCTCGGTGCGCTCGTCTTGCGGCTGCCACACGGGTTCGTAGCGTTCGCCTGCGGGTGCGTCGATGCCATGCTTGTCGATGAAGCCATCGATACTCATGTTGATGCGGTTGTAGATATCGTCGGCTTCGTCCAGATTCGCGCGCAGGTTGGGCGCAAAACGCAGCTTGCCATCGCGGAGATCCTGCAGCCGCCCGAACAATTCCATGCCTTCCAGTGCAAAGCGGCGCAGGTCGATGTCGCGGCCGCCGTCGCGGCCCGTCACGTAGTGATTGGTGTTGTCGCGCACGCCTTCGCGCAACGGATGATCCGTCACGGGCATTTCGTAGTAGCGCATGTCCGCGAGCCAGTCGACCACGTCGCGTCCGCGATAAAACCGCGCGCAACGCGGCGCTTCGCCCACGGCGAGATGCACCTTGCGTCCCGAGAGATGCAAGTCCTCCGCGATCTGCGCGCCCGACTGGCCCGATCCGACGACGAGCACCGCGCCCGGTGGCAACTGATCCGCATTGCGATATTCCGACGACTGCACCTGCGCGATCTCCTGCGGCAAGCTTTCGGCCATGCGCGGGACGATAGGCGTGTGATAGCCGCCCGATGCCACCACGATCTGATCCGCCGTGAACTCGCCCTGCGTGGTCTTCACGGCATAGCGGCCCGCTGCATCACGTTGCACGCGTAACACGGCGGTCTGCTCGAGCACGGGCGCATTGACCTTCGCGATGAAGCCATCGAGATAGTCGATGATCTCATCCTTCTTCATGAAGCCATGCGGGTCCGCGCCGGTGTACGGGTAGCCCGGCAACGCGCATTGCCAGTTCGGCGTGACGAGGCAGAAGGTGTCCCAGCGCTGCGTGCGCCAGGTATGCGTGACGGTCGCTTTCTCGATCACGAGATGATCGATGTTCGCCTGCTGCAGAAAGTAGCTGACCGACAGCCCGGCCTGCCCGCCGCCAACGACGATCACGCTGTAGTGCGTCTCTGTGGAAGTGACGTTCGACATGTTCCGATTCCCTTTGATCCAAGGACTTCAATCGAGCGCGAGCACGGTGACGAGCGCGCCGGGTCTTGCATCGAAGCGGCCCGCGTCGGCTTCGATCTGCGCGAGTTGATCCATCGCGGCCGAGCACGCGAAGCCGTACTTCTCGCGTACGCGCTCGGAGCCTATCGTCAGCGCCTCGCGTGAGCGCGCGACGAAGTCATCGACGGGATAGGTGCTGCCCGGTGTGAAGAATTCGCCGACGACCGTGGACGGCGAATAACAGTTCGCTTCGACGCCATCGGGCCAGCGAATTCGAAAGTGCATGACAGGCATGGTGGCGTTCCTTTAGACGGTCGTGAGCGGCAGGCTTTGCAGCCACTTGCCGTAGATGTCGAGATGATGCGCAGCGCTCGCCTGCCATGTGTAGCGGTCGAGCAAGGCCGGCACGGCTTGATCGAAATCGATGTCGTGTGCACCGTCCATTGCTTTTGCAAGCGCCTTGGCAATCGAAGCGGCGTCATGCGGATCGGTAAAGATGCAGGTTCGATCGTCGAGATAGTCGGTGAACGGTTCGATATGCGAGACCACGACGGGTTTGGCGCTCGCCAGCGCTTCAAGTACGACCAGGCCGAAGCCTTCGCGTAGCGAGATCATGGAGACGACATCGGCGATGCTGAACAGCGCGGGCATCTGATCGTCGGGCAACGGACCGGTAAGGATCACTTGCGTGTGATCGAGGCGGAGCTCGGCTGCACGCGCAAGAAAGCGGCGCGTGTAGGCGTCGTGGTCGAGCAGGCTCGCGCCGCCGGCAAGCACCAGTTGCGCCGATGGCCGTTGCGCACGCAGCAGCGCAAACGCTTCGAGCAGCATGAGCGTGTTCTTGCGCGCCTCTATGCCGCCCACAGCCAGCACGACCGGCCCCGCGCCTATCGCGAAGCGCTTGCGTAACTCGTCGCGCTGTCGGTCCGCGCGCGCCGCATAACGCATTCTGTCGATGCCGTTTCTCACCGTGCGCGCATGCACGCCATGCATGTCGTACATCGTGCGCGTCCATGCATCGCTGACGCAGAGCACGGCGTCGGCGTCTTGCCACGCGCGACGTTGCCAGTGCGAAAGACGCGCATCGTCGAAATTGTCGAGATGATGAACGGTACGCACGAATCCCTTGATGCAGCCTTCCGCTTTAAGCTCGGCGAGCGCATTGCCGCCAATGCTGTCTTGCGCATGGAGAACATCGAAGCTCTCCGCGCCTTCTTCGATCAGCGCATGTTTCAGCGCGCGGATGCGCTCATCGACCATTGCGACGAGACCATCGCGCGTTCCGGCCACGCGCGCCAGCACCACGCGGCACGGCGATGCGCGGAACATGGATTCGCCTTCACGCGCGGGCGCAAAGATCGTCACGAGGTGGCCGCTTTCGTGGAGCGCACGCGCGAGTTCGAGGCTATGCACGACACCCCCGCGCGGATTCACCGAATGCGTGAGCAAGCCTATGCGCATGATGTCGCACTCCTCGCGCAAATGAAGCCTTCTTCGCGCAGATTCCATAACAGCGCGCTTTCTCCGCCACGTTCGACGACCACTTCACGCGACGCATCCACCGAACCGATCGCGGCGCACGCCAGCGAACGGGCTTCGAAACGCGCGCGCACGGCATCGACATGTTCGGGGCGCACCGACAGCACGAAGCCGAAGCTCGGAAAGGCGGTGAGCCAGCGTTCGAGGTCGGCGTCAGCGGGACGCGGGATGGCATCGAGATCGATACGCGCGCCCGCCTCCGAACATTCGAGCAGCATGAGCGCGGTGCCGAGCGCGCCCGCCATGCTGATGTCCTTGGCTGCATCGCAGAGTCCGTCTTCGGCGAGCGCGGGCAGTATCTCGAAGTCGTCGCGCGCACGGCCTTGCGGCGCATCGGTCGACGCATTCCAGAACGGATACGGGTCTTCATACTTGCCGCGCAGATCGACGGCCATGAGAAGCGCGTCGCCGGGTCGTGCATCGAAACTCGTCAAGAGCTTGCGGGCGCGGCCGAGAATGGCCACCGCGAGTTGCGCGCCGTCGCTCTGCACGTTGCTATGTCCGCCGACGACAGGCACGCCGTAAGTCGTCGATGCAGCCGTCATGCCCGCGAGCACTTCGGAGGCGTCCTCGATGTTCGCGTTCCATAACGCATCGACTACGGCGAGCGGGCGGCCGCCCATCGCGTAGATATCGCTCACGTTGACCATGACCGCGCTATAGCCCGCGAACCACGGCATGGCGCGCACGAAGTCACTGACCATGCCTTCGATGGCGAAGAGCAGAAAGCCGTCGCCATCGCGAATGGCCGCGCAGTCGTCGCCGATTGCAACCGCTTGCGAAAGATCGAGACGGTTGTCGGGCAAGCGGCTCACGACATCCGCGATATCGCGCTTGTGGCGAAAGCCGCGGCTCTCGCGCAAACGCTCGACCAGTGCGGACAACGTGCTCATGACGGCTTGCGGGCCAGCGCGACGAAGCCGCTTTGCGGCGTGACGCACGGCGGATACGCATCGAGTTGCGCCTGCATCAGATGATGCGGGCGCCCGAAAATGGCCTCCTCCTTGAGCGAATCCCAGCGCAGGCGCGCAAAGAGCGGCGCGTTCTGCGACTGCACGTGCGCGAGAAACGTCTCGCAGCCCAACGCATGCGCGCTCGATACCGCAAGCCGGATCAAGGTCGCGCCGATCTTCGCGTGCGAGCGAAACGCAGCGTGCACGGCAAGGCGCGAGCCGAACCACACGCCGGGCTCTTCCTCGTGGATGCGCACCGTGCCGACGACCTGTTCCGGCATGCCCGCCACGCAACTCAGCGCGACGAGCAGTTGCGCGCGTTCGTCGATAGCGTCGCGGTCATCGCCGATAAATATTCCTTGCTCCATGCAGAACACCGCGCGCCGCAGCTTGTAGGCTTCGCTCGCTTCCCACGACAGCGTCGCCCACTTCACGCGATATTCGACCGGCGAGTAATCGAGATCGGGCACATCGGCTTCGACGAACATGATCACACCTCGTACGATGAAAGCGACGAACACGCGCCGCACTTGCCGCAGCCGGCCTTGATATCGGTCGATCGCATCTGTGCTTCGGCGAGCATCGAGCCGATGGGCGCCAGCACCGAACGCATGAATTCCGGCTCCGGCGCGGGATGGTCTTCGAGCGGCGTGCCGCTGATCGGCACGAACGGCACGACGAACGGATACACGCCGAGCGCAATCAACTCGCGCGACATGTCGATGATCGACTGCGCGCTATCGCCGAGGCCGGCGAGAATATACGTGCTGACCTGTCCGCGTCCGAAGACGGCGACGGCTGCCTTGAACGCTTCCATGTAACGCGACATCGGGACGCTGGCCTTGCCCGGCATGATGCGATCGCGCACGGCGGGCGTCACCGCTTCGAGATGCATGCCGAGCGTATCGATGCCGCTTGCCTTCATGCGCTCGAACCAGCGGTCGTCATCGGGCGGTTCGCACTGCGCCTGAATCGGCAGATCGACGGCGGCCTTGATGGCGAACGCGCTGTCGCACAGCACTTTTGCGCCGCGATCCGGCGTGGGCGGCGTGCCGGTCGTGAGGACCATATGCTTAACGCCATCGAGCAGAACCGCCGCGCGCGCCACTTCGGCAAGTTGCTCGGGCGTCTTGTGCGCGATGGTGCGCCCCGCCGCGAGCGATTGCCCGATCGCGCAGAACTTGCACGACTTGCGGCGGCTTTCATAGCGGATGCAGGTTTGCAGCACCGTCGTCGCGAGCACGTCCTTGCTGTGCAAGGTGGCGATGTGCGAGTACGGCACGCCGTCGAGCGTCTGCATCGCATAGAAACGCGGCGCTTTCGGGAAGCTGATGCTCGCGATAGGGATCGCATTGCGCATCAACGCGCTCGTGCCGTTCGCGTCCGCTTCGCCCGCGACGAAGGGCGAGTTCCACGCGGTGCTCGTATGCACGGGCACCATGATCGTCACGCCATCGACGGTGACGGCCTTGTGATCCGATGGCCCCGCGCCGCCGCGCCGGCTCGAAACGCCAGCGCGCGGATCGACGAGCCGCAGGCCCGCCGACTGAAGCTCAGTCATCAATTGCCGGCTCGACGCTGGCAGGTTCTCTCTGGCGCTCATCGTATGAGGCTCCGGTGAATGGCATGACGGGCATGGCGGGACGGTCGTTGATCGCAAGACTCAGCAACTCGGGTCGCGCGTAGTGGCCGACCGAATCCATCATGCGTTTGCGCTTGGTGATGAGCGACATGTCCAAATCGGCGATGACCATGCCCTCGCCTTCGCGCAACGGCTCGACCACGTGCTGGCCTTCGGGCGAAACAATCGCGGTGTTGCAGCCGCCACGCAGCGCGCGCTGCAGATTCGGATCGGGCGTGATGGCTTCGATCTGCGCCTCGGTGAGCCAGCCCGTCGCGTTGACGACGAAGCAGCCGGACTCCAGCGCGTGATGACGGATCGTCACTTCGATCTGATCCGCGAAGATCGGCCCGACGAGCGAGCCGGGAAACTGACTGCAGTGGATCTCTTCGTGCTGCGTCATCAACGCATAGCGCGCGAGCGGGTTGTAGTGCTCCCAGCAAGCAAGCGCACCGACACGTCCAATGCTCGTATCCACGACCTTGAGACCCGCTGCATCGCCTTGTCCCCAGACCATGCGTTCGTGATACGTCGGCGTGATCTTGCGGCGCTTGAGCAACAGCTTGCCGTCGGTATCGAAAATGAGTTGCGCGTTATAGAGGCTGCCGTGATCGCGTTCGTTCACGCCGAGCACGACCACGATATTGCCGAGCCGCGCGCGTTCGGCGACTGCATGCGTGACCGGTCCCGGCACCACGACCGCCTGTTCGTAGAGCTTCATGTGATCGGCGCCCATGGCAACCGGCGCGCGCACGAACGAGAAGTACGGGTAGTACGGCACGAAGGTTTCGGGGAACACGATCAACTGCACCCCTTTCGCGGCGGCTTCGTCGATAGCCGTGCACACCTTGTCGAGCGTGCCGTCGGGCCGCTCGAAGTCGGGCGTGATCTGCACGGCCGCCGCGCGGACGATGCGTTTTGCGCTCTGTGCGGCCATGATCGTCAGACGGTCCACGTATGGATGATGAGCGCGTTATCCTTTCGATGGAGCAGCTGGATATCGAGCACATCGAGCGGACTGATCGGCCGGATGCCTTCGATCAACGACGCTTCGCCGTGCCCATACAGCGCTTGCAACGCGAAGCGGCATGCATAGACCTTGCCGCCTTCGGCCATGAACTTCTGTAGTTGCTTGTTGAAGTTGAGATGACCGGGGAAGGCCTCGTCGCCAAGCGTGGGAAAGCCGCGTTGCAGACCGAGCGTGACGCCGGGGCCATAGAGCAGCACGGAAGTATCGAAACCCTTGCGTTGCAGACGCGTCGCCTGCAGCAGATTCACGAAGCCGATCGAGCCTTCGAACGCGACCGTATGAAACGTGACGAGCGCTTTTTCGCCGGGCTCGGCTTTGACATCCTCGAAGACCTTCTCTTCGTAGTCGACCAGATAATCGCCGTTCTTGTGAAGCGGTTGCGTGACTGCGGGCATGGCATTCTCCGATGGTGGTGTCTGATATGGCGCGCATCGAGTTGTCGCGACGGCGAGCCTACAAACGCAACGGATATGCCAATGATTGGCCCGCGAAATGCAATCACTTCGCGATCAATAAAAAGCGCTGCGGCGATGCGCGCTGAAAAAATTTTCGCGCGCCATGATGGGTAACGCTTCGCGACGTTTTGTCGATGCAATCAATGAAGATCGCGCGCACGAATTCGGCGCAGACACGCATGGCGCTGGTGCGCGCAACACCGAAGCCGTGCATCGATGCGATCAATGCAATCAACTTGCCCAGGCTTATGCGATCTTTTTTGATGCGGCATGCTTGGCTGATCGCATGCACACAAGGGAGATCGCGCCTATGAATCAGCCCGCGCATCACTGGATCAGGAAGCTCGAAGAGAGCCGCAAGCCTGCTTATCTGACGATTCCCGATCTCATCGAGGAAGATCTCGCGAGCGGTCGCTTGCGTCCGCGCGATCGTCTGCCGGGACTGCGCGATCTCGCCGATGTCCTGAAACTCAACTACACGACCGTCGCGCGCGCTTATGCGGAAGCACGCAAACGCGGCTTGCTGGATCTGCGCGCGGGCAGCGGCACCTTCGTGCGCGGCCGAACGCAGACCTTGCCGCTGGCGGGCGGCAGCAGCGTCGAGATGTCGATGAACATGCCGCCCGAGCCGCCCGGGTTGACGGCGCGCTTGCGGGCATCGGCGGCCAGTCTGATGCAGAGTGCGGACCCGTGGCAGTTGTTGCGCTATCAGGACTTCGGCGGGACGGCGGCGGATCGCGCGGCGGGCCGTGCGTGGCTGCGTATGCGACTGCCCGATTGCGAGGACGATACGGTGCTCGTCTGTCCCGGCATTCATAGCGCGTTGGTGGCGCTTGTTTCGCAGCTTGCGCGACCGGGCGAGATGATCTGTCTCGATACGCTGGCGTATCCTGGCATCAAGGCGATCGCATCGCAACTCGGGGTTCGCTTGCAGGCGTTGCCGCGCGACGACGAGGGGCCGCTGCCGCATGCGTTCGAAGCGCTTTGCAAGACGGAGAAGCCCGGCGGCTTCTACTGCAATCCGACCTTGCAGAACCCGAGTACGTTGACCATCAGCGCGCAACGACGCGAGGCATTGGCGGATGTCGCCATGCGCTATAACGTGCCGATCATCGAGGATGAACCGTACGGCATGTTGCCGCTCGATGCGCCCGCGCCGCTTGCCGCGCTCGCGCCCGAGCTGACTTATCACGTCACGGGTTTATCCAAGACCTTCGGTGCGGGCTTGCGCGTGGCGTATCTCAAGGCGCCGACGCCACGGCAGACGCAGCGTATCGCGGGCGCGTTGCGCGCGACGACGGTGATGCCGAGTCCATATACGGTGCTGCTGGCGACGCACTGGATCAACGACGGCACCGCCGCCGACGTGCTCGATGCCATGCGCGAGGAATCGATCGCGCGGCAGGCGATTGCGGCGCAGGCGTTGCGCGACTTTCCGTTTAGCACGCATCCGCATGGCTTTCATCTCTGGTTGCCCGTGCCCGACTTGTGTGACTGGAGCGCTTCGGAATTGGCGTTGCAGTTGCGTAATCAGGGGATCGGAGCCGTTGCGGGCGCGGCGTTTTCAACGGATGGCAATCCGCCTAATGCATTGCGCTTGTGTCTGGGTGGACCGCAGAATCGCGAGGATTGCAGGGAGGCTTTGAAGCGGGTGGCCGATATGCTGGCCGATCCGCATCATTTGCATATGCCGATGCTTTGACGTTCACTGCGCTCTGTTGATTGAATAGGCATCGAGCAGATCTTTGACGAGCTCGTTCGACACATAATGCGGCCCATCGAAAAGATAGGTTTTATATCCGCGATAAGCATCGATCTGTGGCTTCAATTCATCGACCGTTGCGGAGCGAAATCCGCCACCGACATTCGGTCGAAACGCCTCCGCGATTATTCTCACGCGATGGCGCCCCAGGCGCGCCGCAAGCTGATCCGCATATTGCCGCGCTACTCGCGGTTCGCGCGCATAGACGCCGCATCCGTCCTGCAAGAGCACACCGACATCGCGCGGCAGCCAGCCATCGAGCCATTCGGCGATCGCATTCCCACCCACGTTCGCGCGATCGTAGACGCTGATCCAGAGCGGCCGGGGCAACGCATCGAGCAAGGTGCGCAGCGCGCTCGCATCCTGCCAGGTCGGATCGATCTCGACGGGAAAGTAGTAGCCCGTCACGTGCACCGGCAAGACGACATCCGCCAGACGCATCGACTCGATGGAAAGCTGCGCCGCATTCGCACGCGCCACCGCTTCGCTGAAACGTCCCGACAAGCCGATGATCACATCGCGTGCCCAAGGCTCACGTCCAATGCGCTCCCAGTCCGGCATGCGCGGCGCCGGCCGAAAGCCCGCGCCGGGCACGAAGGAGATGCCATCGACCGCCGTCCATTGGACGATCAGTTCGTGCGCGCCGAGCTTGTCCCAGTCGCCGTGCGGATCGTAAAACGTGTTGTCCGGCTGCCAGACGATGCCGGAGACGATGCGCGGCGGTTGCGCCTGCGCCGCGCTCGCGAAGCATATCGATGCGAACACGCACGCCGTCGTCATCACACGGATAACGGCGCGCGAAGTCCGCGCGGGCAACGCGCTTGCGGTTGCATCTGCCTGCGAGCCCAATCCAGACGACTGATCGACGCCGCCGCCCGCACTTACACGCGACGAAGCAAGCGACCGAGCGCCGCGCACACTGCGCCCCGCGAACAACGAAGCGCGTAATAGCCGTGCAAACGCATGACCCGCGAACATGTCATAAACCTCGTACATGCAAGACCTGCACTGCATCCAACCCATCGGCAGCATGAGCGCCATCAGTACGAGAATACCGCACCGAAGAACACGCCCTTCGCGCGATCGTCGCCCGCCACGCGCACGCGATATTGCACCGATATATCGACGAACGAGCGCGTCGTATCGTAACCATCGCCACGGAACCAGTAACGCGCCGCCACGCCCGCGCCGATGCCCACCGGCACGCTGCGATCGATTGCAGAATCGTAGTCCACGCCGACCACCGCATGCGGAAACACGGTGAGGCGCGGGCTGATCGAATCGATACGATACGTGCGTCCGAGCCGCGCGTTCGCGGTGGCATACGTCGACGGATTCACAAGGTAATGGCCCGCCTCGCCGTAGAACGTGCCGGTCCACCAACTCGGAACGTCGAGGCGGCGCGTGTCGCCGAAACCGGTCGAATAGGCCGCGCGCGCGAGCCAGTCGGAGCGCACGTCCGAGCCTATCGGCAAGATCTTTTCGATGGCGAAGATCGCATTCACCGATGCAAACGGCTTCACGCGCGCACCCAATGCGGCCTGCAACGTCGATGCCCCCGACGGTCCGCTACCCTGCACGCCGAAGTTCTCGTAACCGCGCGCATAGACTTCGAACATGCGGTCGCCGAGGCTGCCGAACGGGCGCCAGTACGCCTCCGCGCCCGCTTGCCAGTTGCTCGACAGGCCGGGCGTCGGGTTGAACGCAAAGCCCTGCTGCGCGCCGCTGCCGCGATAGTTCACGTTCATGCTGAAGCCCCAGTCGCGGGTGGCTTCGGCGTGGGCCGCGCGCGCGTCGTACACGGCTTGCGGCGGGAGCGCGTCGTCTGCGTGAGGCGCGCTCGCGGTGCGATCCATCGCGCGTTCGAGATAGCGCGCGCCTTCCTCGTTGCGATGCATCGAAAGCGCGGCATAACCCGCATCGGCTTGCGCGCCCGGTGGCAATGTCCCGCTTCGTTCAGCGCGTGCGAAACGGTCCAGCGCAAGCTGCCGCTCGCCCGCCCGCGACGCGATGAAGGCCGCCTGCAGGTCGCTCATCGAATCGAGCAGATTGGCGTCGATGGCCGCGCGCGCTTCCTTCGATGCCTCGCGCGTTTTTCCCGCCGCCGCGAGCGCATCGATCAGCGCGATGCGCAATTGCGGATCGTCGGGTACGGCGGCGATCGCATCGCGCCAGTGGTCGATGGCCTCGCCATGCTTGCCATCGCGTTCGGCCGAGCGTGCGGCGCGCGTGTCGGCGAGCGCGGGGTCGTGGGCGTAGACATCGCACGATGCGCCGTAGCGGTCTTCGCGGCAATCGAAGGTCGGCCGCGCACGCGGGTCGATGTCGTTCTGCGCGGCGGCGGCCATTTGCAGCATCGTCTTTGCGCGCTGACGGCGTAGAGCGATGGCGGCGTCGGCATCGTCGAGCGCGGCGGCGTTTCGTTGCGATACGGACGGCAGCGCGTCGAGCGCGGCTTGCGGACGGCTCTGCGCGAGCCGCACATCGGCGATGATCGTGCGTGCCACACGGGCATCGCGGTATCGACGTTCGGCTGCGGAAGCGGCTTGGCCGCTCGTCGAGGCCTCGTCATTCGTGGCTTGGTTGCCGCGCGACTGCGTTACGCCCGCAATCGACGGATTGGCGCGGCGCGCATCGGCTTCGTCGAACATCACGTTTTCGCCGGAAGCCGCGGCTTCGGCGCGGCGCGCGTCGCCTTCGGCGATCAACACGCGTTCCAGTTCGATGCCCGTAGGGTCGGCGCGCATGGCGCTGCCTTGCGTGTCGGCGTTCACGTTTGCATCCGTAGCTTCGCTGCCGCGTTGTCGATGGCGCACTGCCGCCGAACCAGCGAGCATCGCGCTGCTTGGGTCTGAAGAGTCGGCGCTTGTCTTTGCACTGGCAGCGTCACTCCGGCGCTGATTTCGCAATGCCAGGGAAGCAACGCTCATCGCGCCACCATCGTTCTCATCATCCGCCTGCGCCCCAACGTTCGCCCGCGTATCCCCCGCCTGCGACAGCGACTCCGGCGCCACCGCCAACGCGTGCGCGAAATCCGCGTCCGCATTCGCGCCGCGCGCCGCACGCGCATAGCCGCGCAAGGTCCACCAGAGCGCGTCGTTGCGATCGATCGCGATGCACTCGCTCGCCGCCGCTTCCACGCCCGCCAGATCGCCACGCGCGAAGAGGGTTTCGAGCAACTGCGTGCGAAACTCCATCCGCGACGGCGCGAACGCCACCGCCTTGCGCGCATGGCTTTCCGCTTCGACGAGATCGCCATTCGCACGCGCCGCATACGCCGCCTTCGATTCCACCGGCGCCAGCCGATCGCCGATATAACGCCGCCGCGTGCGCAATTCGTTGTTCTCGCCGAAGCGACGCGCGGCATCGTCGGCGGCGGCGTAGGCGGCGGGATCGTCGCCGGAAGCGGCGAGCGAATCGACGAGCAGATAGCGCAAGCGCTCGACTTGCGGCGCGAGACGCACGGCTTCACGGCTCTCGCGCACGGCCGCCGCGTAATCCTTCTTGCCGAAATCGCGATACGCCGCGCGCGCGGCCACGAGCGCCGGACCTTGCAGATCGCCGGCGCCGCCGCCGCCCGGATGCCCTTCGCCACCGCCCGCGATCGACGTATCGATCTGCCGGCGGCGCGAAATCAATGCGGGCACGGGTCCGAGTTGCGCGATCGCATTGGACAGTTCGTGGCTCGCTTCTTTCAGACGGCCACGCGCCGCCAGCGAATTGGCCAGAAGCACGCGCAAACCCACGACGTCCGGCCGCTGCCGAATCGCCTCGCGCGCCGACGCGGTGGCATCGGCATATCGATGTTCGCCGAACGCCGCGTAAGCGTCGCGCGCAATGCGATACGGCGCGCCGCTCAATTGCAAGGGCAAGGTTTCATCGGCGTGTGCGTGACCGCTCGCGCACATCATCGCGGCGGTCCAGAACATGACGCGAGCGACGCGGGATGTCGCGCGCGTTGCCGGCGGCGTCATCCGGCGCGCGTTCGGCCCCTGACGATCGGGCATCGTTCCGGTGTGCAATCGAGCCCCATGCTTTCTCGCAACCGAATCGATTCTTTCCCGCAAAGCCGATTCTTCGCCACGCAGGCGCGCACGATAGCGCTTCATTGCCCACCCGCCCGCTTCGCATACCGGCGCCGTTGCTCGCCCACCGCCGAAGCTAGCGCTTCGCTCGTAATCACGCGTTCGGCGACCATGTAATCGCCGATACGTCCATGCCGCTCCGGCCGATAATTCTGCAACGCCGTTTCGAACGCGCGGCGCGTGACGAGGCCCATCTCGATCATGATGTCGCCAAGCAAGGGCACGCCGCGCGCAGCCTCGTCGTTCACCGCCTTCGCGGCCGTCTGCTCGTCGCCGGAAAGCGCCGACACGCCCACATCGCGCAACATCCGCAAGCCTGCCGCGATCTCGCTTTCGCGCACCACGTTGATCGATACCGCGCAGCCGGTCGCTTCGCGCAATTCGGCGAGCGCCGCGTCATCGAGCAGACTGGCGCTCACGAAGATCGCGTTGCCGTTCGCATCGGCGCCCTGGGGCATGGCGCGCAGGCGCACGAGCGTTTCCGGCGGCACCGCGACGCCCGGCTCGTTCTGCATGCGAGCCACGTCGAACCTTCCACGCGGCAAGTCCGCCTGAAACGCGATTGCTTCCGCGAGCGTCTCCTCGTCGAGCCAGCCGCGCGTGACGAGCACGCGTCCGAGCGGCGCTTCGCGCGCATGGTCCGTCTGCTTCGCCTGTTCGAGCCGTTCGGGGTCGATCGCCTGCCACGACACCAGCAAGTCGCCGAGGTCCTGACGCGTGCTGCGCAAGCCATCCACGCTCGGGAAATCGTGCATCGTCTTGTCCCACGCGAGCCGCCTTCCCGTCACCACATGCACGATAAAAAGGCGCCACGCGCGCGACACCGCCATGAAGTTGACCACGTTGCCGATCACCATGCGCGGCACCGCCAGAATGCCGTGCTCCCAGCCGTAAAGCCGCGTCGTGAAGATGATGCGCTGCGTGACGCGCAGCAAGAGCGCGACGAAGTTCGCGGCGAGCAGCGCCTGCAGCCAGCCGGAATCGATGAACGGTGACGGAAAGAAATCATTCGTGAAGCCGAAGTACGAAGCGCTCGCGAACAGCATGAACTGCACGGCAAGCAGATAGGCCAGCATGCCGACGAACGCCGTCACCACGCCCTTGCGGTCGCGCAGCAAGAGATAGCGGTTGGCGAGCGTGCCGCTCCAGCCTGTCAGCGCCCAACCTTGCAAGCCGATGCCGAGCGTCCAGCGCGCCCGCTGCCGGTACGCGGTGCGAAACGTGTCGGGGAAAAATTCGCGCACGCAAAGCGGCATGGTGGTCGTGATCTCGCGCTCGGGACCCAGGCCGAACCACACCTTGCGGCGCGACGTGAACTGCACCGGAAACAGCGGAAAGATGGACTGCATGCCCATCTTGAGAATGCGCGCGCCGATATCGTAGTCTTCGGTGAGGCTCTCGGTATTGAACGGCTGACTCTCGGTCTGCCGAACGAGCGCGAGCATCGCGCGGCGCGAGAAGCATGTGCCCACGCCGGCGGAGGGCACCGCACCCGCGAGACTTTCGCGCACGACCAGATCCTTTGCGTGCCATTCCGCGAACTCGTCCATGTACGTGCCCGCGACCAGTTCGAACCAGTTGCGTTCGAGCGATGCCACCGGCAACTGAATCATGTCTTTACGCGGCAGCAGATAGTTGAAGAACTTGAGTTCGATGGGATGCAGCACGTCCTCGCTATCGTGCATGACGATCCCCGCGAACTCCACGCCCGCCTCGAACTCGTAGCGCAGAATCGCCTGCACGAGCCAGTTGAGACAGTCGGCCTTGCAGGTCGGCCCGTCGTGCGGCACTTCCACGCGATGCAAATGCTTGTAGCGATGCCGCATGCGTTCCACTTCGCGGATCGTCGCCGGATCGTTCTGATAGGTGCCGACGAAAATCGTATAGCTGCGGTAATCGAGCACGCGCACGAGGTCTTCGATCATCGGCGCGATGACATCGTGCTCCTGCCAGGCGGGCACCATGATGGCGATCGGCTGCTCGTCGCGCGCGTAAAGCTGCTCGACGGTGAGCGGCGCGTAACGGCGTTCCACCGTCACGCGCCGCCAGAACTTGCGGGTCCAGAACCAGATATCGATGAAGAGATCATCGAGACTCGACAGCAGGATGATCGTCGCCACCACCGCCGCGACGTATTCAAGTGTCTGGTAGTACTCGGCGACGAGTATCTGGCCGTACCACCTGATCGTTTCCAGGATCACGCGCCGTTGTCCTTCTTCTGCCGGCGCAGATGCCTGCGGCGCGCCTGACCCGCCAGCGCGATCAGCACCAGCAACAACACCACGAGCACGGCCGGAATGCCCCAGCGCGCCCAGTGCCGCGTGATCCAGTCGGAGCTGCCCGCCGGTTCATCGACGAGTTCATCGGGATTCACGGTATCGAACTGCTTGAGGACGCCGCTGCCGTCCACCACGGCAATGTCGCCGCGCGAGAGTTGCAGCTTGTCGCTGAGTACGGGCATGGCGCCCGCCGAGCGATACACCACGCCGCTTTGTCCGTTTGAGCTCGCCACGCTCACCACCGCGACACGCGAAAGGCCCGACATGTCGAGCAGCATGTCGCCCGAAGCGGACTTCAGCGAAAGCCTGTCGGCCGAATAAACGGCGGGATTGTGCTCGTCGGCAAGCGGGACATCGGCGGCGAGGAACGCGCCATCCGGATGCACGGTCGCGCCCGACTCGCTCACGGCGAACTTCGCCTGCACGGGAGCGACGCCCGCCGCGCCTGTCAGATAAGCGAGACGCGGCACGCTGTTCAACGCATCGTCGAGCCAGGCGTGCGGCACGTAAACCGTCGCCGCCGATGCAAAGCGCGCCGCCATGCCCGCGAAGGTGTTGTCGAGCGTGGAGTTGCCGAGTTGCAGATGGCTCGTCGGCAACACGGCGACCGGATAGGCCTGGCGCGCCTGACAGCCCGCATCCGGTTGACGGCGAAAGCTCACGCGCAATTCGTTGGTGCGTGCAAGCGCATAGCGCGGAATCGGCACGATGATGCGTTGACGCACGCCATCCACGTTCAGGAGGCGCGCGCCGATCATCACGTCGTTAAAATACACCGTCGCGGTCGCGCCGCCGTTGGAGAGTGTCGGCGATGCCGCGAGGTCGAGCACCACGTTCTGCGGCAGACGGCCGTTGCCCGAAGCCGCGGCGAGGTCGAAGCGCGCGGACCATGACGCGTTGGTCTGCACGTCGATGCTGCGCGGATCGCCGCCGAGCTCCGAAAGCGCGATGTTGTCGCCGCGCACGCGCTGGTCGGCATCGATCGAATGCACGATCAGCCGGTTCGATACATCGATGGGCCGCCAGCTTGCCGCCAGCGCGCCGATGCCGCGCGTGTCGCCGACCACGATCACCGCGCGTCCGCCGACATGTGCAATGCGCACCTCGCCCGGCGCGAGCGGCGCGGTCAGCGTGTTCATCGTGCGGGCGCGCCATTCGTCGAAGGCGGGCACGGCATCGGCGGAAGCGGTGGCGACTTGCGCGCGCAACGCATCGAGCGCGCCGACGATGCGCTTTCTCATGCCGTCATCCGCCACGATCACGTCCGGACCGAACGCCGCGCGCGCTCCAAGCGCGACGAGCGCGCCGAGTTCGGCGTCATCGCTTATTGCATGCTTGCCGCCCGAGGCCAGCGCGCTGAACGCGGGAATCGCGCGCAAAGCCGCGGGCACGTCGATGCCGGTCAGGTCGGCCGTATCGCCCACGGCTGGCAGCGCCTGCACGAGCGGGCGCTTGCCGTCGCGTTGCAGGAGCGCATCGGTGCGCCAGGCCGTGTCGAAGGCGTCACTGGCGAGTTTTGGCGACGACACCGCGAGCACCGGCGCGTAAGGCAGCGCGCTCCACGCCGTGCGCAGATCGCGAATATCGGCGGGATCGAAGCTGAAGGTCAGACGCGTTTCCGGACGCACGCGCAGCACGTTGCCGATCGCGGTCTGGTCCGTGCACACGTTCTGGTTGATTACCGAGGCGAAGCCGAGCCCGAGCCGCACGAAACCGGCCGAACGCGGCGCGCCGTCCACGCCGATGTTCACCGCGACGTTTCCCGCGTCCTGCGTGAAGGCGCGCGAGAGCACGGGCGAGCCGTCGAGCGAGAGCAGCATCGTCACGCGTCCGCCGTCGCCGCGTACGTAACCGCCGTCGAGTTGCAGCGTGGCGTCGCTGAGCGGGACATCGGCGGGAACGGGGAGATAGAACTCCTGGCGCGCGTCGGGTGCGCTCAGCGTGACGTCTTGCAAGAGCCCTAGCTCGCGCAGTGTCACCGTGCGCGATTCGCGGCCGTTGAGCCCGAGATGCGCGAACGTGCTTGCAAGATCGCCGGCGGCGGCGAGCGCCGCGCACGGAAGCGCCATGAAAAAGGCCGCCCATGCGGCGGTCAAAGCGAGTGCGACGCGCAATCGGCGCGGTTTGATGATGTCGTTGATCAAGGCGAATGGCTCGAATTTTGGCGCATTCTCACGCACAGCCGCTCTGTCGCCCGAAGAGGCTCGAGAGCGCGAACGCGCGAGATTGCGATGGTCTTTTTGGTGCAACGCCCAAGCTGGCAGTTATTTCGTTCGATATCCGCATCGTTCGCTTCGCGGCCTTGCGGCGCTTCGCGCGATGCGCGCACTGCCGCACTATGCAACCGCCGCGCGCATCAGACGATGCTGCTCCTCGGACACGCGCAAGTCGGGGCGAAACTCCTCGAAAGGACGGTCCAGCAACGCCGAGACGATGCGCGACGAGGCATGGCCGTCGCCATAAGGGTTCACGCTGCGGGCGAAGGCGGCGCGAGCGCTTTCATCGTCGAGAAGCAGCGACACAGCGCAAACGATTGCATGGCGATCCGTGCCGACGAGCCGCGCGGTGCCGGCCTGCACGGCTTCGGGGCGCTCGGTGACATCGCGCATCACGAGCACCGGCTTGCCGAGCGCGGGCGCTTCTTCCTGCACGCCGCCCGAGTCAGTCAATACGATGGACGCGCGCTGCAGGAGACGCACGAAGCCCATGTAGTTCTGCGGCTGGATGAGGAACACGTTCGGCGAGGCGCCGAGCGCGCTGATCACCGTGGCCTGCACGTTCGGATTCAGATGCACCGGATAGACGATCTGAACATCGTCACGCCGGGCGATCTCGCCGAGCGCCGCGCAGATGTCTCGCAGACCCTGGCCGAAGCTTTCGCGCCGATGACCGGTCACGAGCACGAGTTGTTTCGAATCGTCGAGATACGGGAAGCGAGCATCGAGCGAGGCTCGCAACGTGGCGTTCGAGTCGATGCGCTTCGTTACTGACAGAAGCGCGTCGATCACCGTGTTGCCCGTGATGATCGAGCGGCCTTGCAGCGTCTCGCGCGCGATGTTCTGTTCCGAGCGCTGCGTCGGCACGAACATGAGGTCGCTCATGACATCGACCACGCGGCGGTTCATTTCTTCCGGCCAGGGCCGCGTCATGTCGCCGGTACGCAAGCCTGCTTCGACGTGCGCCACCGGCACGCGCCGATGAAACGCCGCGAGCGCGCCTGCCGTTGCCGTGGTGGTGTCGCCGTGCACGAGAATGCGGCACGGCTTTTCTTCTTCGATGACGTTATCGATCGCGCCGATCAGCCGCGCGGCCAGCCCGTTCAGACTCTGGTTCTCGGACATGACCGCGAGGTCGTACTGCGGAGCGATGTCGAAGAGATCCAGCGCCTGTTGCAGCATCGAGCGATGCTGACCGGTTACGCACACGATGGACCGAACGCCCGGCTCCGCTTCCAGCGCCTTGACGAGCGGCGCCATCTTGATGGCTTCGGGGCGCGTCCCAAAAATGGACAGTATCGTTGTTCGCTTCGTTGTCATTGGTCCCGACGGCTACACAATCTTTAACAATTTCGATTGTATTCAGACGTTTAGAAACCTTCCGCCAACTAAAGTGTAAAAAAGTCTAACGAGAGCTTTCTGCTCTCGCGTGGCCATGTTTTGTCAAGGCATGGACGGTGGTTTTTACCGGAACAGTTAGTTTTTTCCCACACTTCGAAGCGCGCAGCCGCCTCATGCGCACGGCCGTTTTATACGATCAATCCAAGTCGATATCCAGTAGTACCGAACTCATGGATTTCCCATGAGCGTCGAGGGCGAGGGACGTTGGGCACTTGCCTGGGAGCGAATGCTATTGCCGCGACACAGCCGTCTTCTATCATTCGCTGCGCAGCCCGCCATGCAGACTCCCGTGAGCATGGATAGCGGGCGGACGTTGTCCGTAGTGAGGAACGCGGTTCGCGAGCGAAATGTCCGTCGAACTGAATTAGTGCCCCGGTGCGCAAGTCTATTTTGTGCCGCTTGCCTTAGTATCGGTGAGCTCCGTTACTTGCCGATCGGATAGCTCGAGTTTGAGCGGAGCATCGGCGGACAGCTTCTTCGCCTCGACGACCTGCTTCCAGCTTCCGTTCGCAGGCGGATCGCGATAGAAAGCGGCGATCGCTATGTATGCCGTTTCCTTTTCCAATGGCTGTGAAAGACTCGCCGATGCAGCTGGGTTGACCACCACGCCTAGGCTTGCCTGGAGATCTTGCGCGAGCATGGTTTTGTCGTCACGAATGAGATCGCCATAGGCCGCGCTGTCGAATAGCTTGCGGTCCTTCAGTTGATAAATGCGTACCGCCACTGAAGTCGAACGACCCGCCGCGTCCTGATTCAGCCCGGCGCGCGCGGTCAGATCTACGTCGAGCACTTTCACCCGTTTGTGGAAGACTGCGTTATAAGCGTCAACCGAGGTATCGGAAACGGTTTGCCAAGCGCCGCATCCGGAAAGCAGCAGCGTCGCGGCGACGCTTGCTGCGCTAAATCGTTTCAACATGATTGCCTTCTGCTATTCAAAGTCACGCCGCGTGCGGGCTGACATGTGGCTTGAGATAAGGATTGATGCCGGGAGCAGGAAGCGCCTCGCACACACCGAGCGATATCTCGATGTCGCGTTCCGCCTCGGAGGGCAGCACCACGGTCCAGCCGAGCCGCGGGGCGCGCGCCCCCAGCAGGACGCCAACCGCCGGTGTCGGAACGAAACGCGAGGACATCTGCACGCGCAAATGCACATCCGCCTTGACGCCGATGTAGAGACGCACCAGTGCCATCAGATCGCGATGCAGCCACCCACCGGGCAGGAGATCGTTGGCCTGCTCGGCGTCGCGCGGACGCATCGTCACACGCACCGCACGGCTACGATAGGTAATTCGCTTGCCGAGCACATAACCTCCGCCGAGGCCACGTCGCTTGCTGCCGGCGCTTGCGGCACCGACGTCTTTCGCGCTTAGCGGCGAACCCTGTTCCGTGCGCTTCGCAACCGGCCAGAACTCATCGACCCTGACCTCCACGCCGGGCGCACCAAGCGCAATGACGCCAGCCAGACCCTCCGGCGTGCGAGTACGTTGGACCATCAGACTTAGCAAGGCGAGCATGCGCGAATCTGGCAAACCGGCGCGCGCGGGCTTGTTGCCCCAGCCGAAACCAGCGAGACACAAAAGCTTTTGCGAGTGCTGGTCCGTACCGCCGTGGCAAAAACTTTCCGGATAGCGATACTTCTTCCACGTCCGATAAAGCAGCGTCGCCAGCCGATGATTGAATTGGTCGAGAAACGCTTCGACTGCTTCGTGCCCCTCCTCGCGCTGGACGATATCGTCGAGATAATGCGTCGGCATCGTCGCATCGACGCCGTACAGACCCATGAACGTAGTGCGCACGGTAGGCGCAAGCAGGGCATCGCCCTCGTCCGCGAATTCGACACTCGCCATTTCGCCTGCGGGAAAGCCCATGCGCGGGCGCGGCCTGAAGCGCACGGGTTCCTGTTCGGGCGTGTCACGCTCGCCGAAACCCGGCCTGTTCGGCTCGCTCGCCTCAAAAAGACGGCACAGTTGCATGAAGCTCATTCGTGGCGCGCGCGCGAGCAACGCGGCGACGAACGGTTCGACCCCCGATAGATCGCGCGCCGTCATAGCGGAGCACGCCGCGTCTTGCTGCGCGGCCATTCGATGCGAGCCTGCGAAGGCAGACTCACGATGGCGAGCTTCGTGAAGAGATTGATTTCCGCATACAGTTCGAAGAAGCGATGCAGCAGTTCGGCGAACAGCATCACGTCGCCTTCGCCCGAGAACGCCTGCGAGTCGAGCGTCACTTCGATCAGCACGCCGCGCTCCACAGCCCCGCCGGAAATCTCCTCCAGCAGTTGCTCCGAGACGTGCAGAATGCCGGCGAGCCGCCGCCGGTTGAGTTCGTCGTTGGTCCAGTCATACAGTGCGAGCGCGCCGCGCAAGACCTCGGCGTTGAGCATCGATAGAAAATTCGGCGCGAGATGTGACAACACGCGCCACTGAAACCGGTCGCCGGTGGGCGGATAAAGCGGCAGCGTCGGCGCGACGAGATTGCGCACGCCGCCCACGTTTGGCGTGCTGAGCGCGAGCTCGTCGATGCGCGCTTCGCGCAAACCCTTACGCGGCAACATTCCGTTGGTGCCGGTCACGCGTAGCGATATGCTTTCCTCTGGCAGCGTCTGCATCGAATCCCATGCATGTCCGCCAAGAATCACCCACGTCTCGTGTAGACCGTCCATACCCGGCCGCACGCGCGTATGGAAGTATCGTTCGGGCGATTCGTGCCGCAACATGCCTCCGCGATGTCGAAACGTCGCGAAGGGCACATATTCGAATCGCTCGGCGGTTTCGTGATCGAAAGATTCGGCGGCATCGACCGAATAGGTTTCGACGTGCCCGCCCTGATGCCCCGCCGGCACCACGCGATACTCCGTCTCGTGATGATTGATTACCACCGGCTCGGCGTCGAGGCTGAACAGGTTGATGACCGGCGTGCAAAAGAGACGCAAATTGTCTTTGTTGAAACGCTGATCCGACGGATATGCATGCTTCAACACAATTTCGAACTCGAAGCGCGTCGCGCCCACCGGAAGCATGTCGATGTCGAGCCCGCAAAGATCGACGAACAGAAACTTCTCGCGGAACGTGAAATATTCGAGCAGCAGCTGATAGCCCGAAAATGCAGCATCCGACTTAGGCCACAACCGTTCTTCAGGAGAGAACCCTGCTGGTTCGATGCTCACGCCTTTGCACGGCAGGGCCTCGCCGTTACGAACCTCGGGGATGCGCCATTCGATGGCGTCGACCTGACGGGTCAGCGCAAGGTGCATGGCAAACGCCGTCGGCTGATCCGCGCTCAGGTGTAGTCGCAGGCGCGAGAGATCGGTTTCCGTGCGGCGCGCCGAGTTATCCAGTTCAAAGGCTATCCGAATGACCGAACGGCCGTCGTGCCGCACCGCGGGGCCTGCCTGCAAGAGGCGCAACGGCTGCATGGCGACGGGCTGCGTCGTGCGGTAGAGGCATTGCACCGTCCGAGGCGCAGCGGTTGTGCCTGAATCCGTCGGCACGGAAATCGGCGCAGAGCGCACCGCGACGCCTGCCGGCACGTATGCGGTTTTCTGCATCCGCTCGCCTTGCGGCAAGAGTTCCACGACGGACAGCGATGGGATCATCCGCAAGTAGTGCGGCCAGAGCAGGCTTACGATGCCTTCTGTCAGCTCCGGCAGTTCGTCGTCGAGTTTCTGCCGAAGCCGGCCCGTGAGAAACGCAAAACCTTCATAAAGACGTTCGACGTAGGGGTCGCGATCACCCACGCGATCGAGATTGAGCATGCGCGCGCGATCAGGATGCGCCCGTGCGAACTCGCGCCCAGACTCGCGCAGATAACGCATTTCTGCTTCGTAGTAGCGCAGGACCGGATCGCCGCGCGAGAGGTCCTGATTGGGGTCTTGTGTCGATTCGTCGTTCATCTATGTTTTCATGACAGCGTGAGCGCACGCGCCGGGTCCAGCACGATCAGTTCACTACGCAGTTCGCCGATACGGTTGGTCAGCGTTGTCTTGTCGGCGTCCTTGCGGACACTCATCGTCTTCAATGCACGCATCAATTGCTGCTTGACCTCAAAAGCGAGCGCCGGCTCCCAGCGTGCGAGAGGCAAGGTGCGCGTAGCGGCATCGAGTTCCGTGAGAAGTGAGAGTGCGGTATCCGCGCGGCCGGCCTGCTCGGCCAGACGCGCCATCATCAGGCGCTGCAGATAGCGATGCTTGTCTGTCTTCATGCCCGGCAGCGCATCGAGCCAGATAAATGCGGCTTCAATACCATCGCGCGCGGACAAATCGCGCGCCTGTGCTTCGATCTCGGGCCAGTCTCCGGCCGCACCTTCCGCAGCATCCGCCGACACGGGCAACGCCGCGACACTCTCGCCTGCGTCAAGATCGCGCACGACGGCGTGACGCGCGATCCACTCGAGCGTGACATCATCGGCGAAAGGTGTACCGTCATTGAAGGCAAGCCGCTCGATGCCGGGAAGACGTTCGAGAAAGAGCGCGAAATCCGCGCGCAGCAAATCGCGCCATGCATCATAAGGCGTGCCTACGTTATCGAGCGCAACGTGCTGAAAATGTTGCAGATCGAACCAGAGGTGATTGACCCCTTCCATGAACGCCGCTTCGACGCGTTCCAGCAACTCGTTCCACTGCTTTTGCAGCACGAGGCGCTTGAACTGCTGACGCAATTCGCCGCGTGGCGCGGCGAGGCGGGTTCGAGCGCCGGCATCCGCGGGCGGAACTTCGTGAAGCGTATCCCAACGGATACTGCGCACGAGTCGCGCAGAAGGCAGATAGCCGTTTTCCTGATCGCGCAACCATGCTGCCATGGTGCGAGCCTGATCGAGCAGTTCGCGCTGCGATGCGATCGGGGCGCTACCGGCGAGCGCCGGAGCCGATGGAATCGGCGCGGTCGTGCTCGGCTCGGCGCTTTGTATGCCGTCGTCCTTGCGTTGGAAGCGAGAGGCAAGCATCTGCAAGTTGGGCCGCGCCGCTTCCGGCCATGTGAGTGTCTTTCCGACGATCGCATCGAGCGCGGCGACCGCGCGTTCCACATCACCAGGACCGAAAGCGTCTCGGCTGTCGAGCAAGTCCAGCGTGCGTGTCGTGGCGAGCATTTCGAGCGCGCCCTTCCTGGCTTCGGGACGCAAAGGCAAGATGGCATCGCCGAAGCGGTCGATCATGGCAGCAGCGAGTTCGAGACCATCGACGAAGCCTTCAGGTCCGTCCTGACGTAATCGCGCAAAAGCGTAATGGCCCGCGACACGCAGATCCTTGCCGACTTCTTTCGTGATTTGCTCGCACGAGCGGACAATCAACGAATCGTCGATGCCCGAAAGTTTTCCTGCTTCATCCTTCAAGCTGAAAAAGGCGTCTTCGTAACCGGGATCTCGACCGACGCCTGCATCTCCGGGAAGCGGCGCGAGCCAAGCCTCCCAAGTGTCGAGGCGAGTGCGAGCAAATTGGGCAGCATCGCGCGAAGGGAAAAGCGTTTTAAAAAGACCAGCAAACATCAATGCATCTCTATGGTTGCGCCTTGCGGCAAGGGAATGCCCAACTGATTCGCCGCAGTGAACGCTCCGGGAGGCAGGGGCGGAGGGTTCGAGGCCGCCGACGTCGCCTTCGTCTTCGCGGGGTTATTAACCAGGAAGACGCGCTCCGGCAAGGCGAAGTGTCGTAACACAAGTACATCGAGCGGACCCGCGCCGCCTTCCGCGCGCATCTGCACCGAAAGAGGCAGCGCCTGACTTTGATCGGGTGTCCAAGAAAGCAAGTAGCGCGCGCTGTCCTGTTGCGTAACCTTCGCACGCTCGAGCAGGCGTATCACGCCGAAACGGCCTTGGGCATCGAGGGCCGAGCGCAGGCCGCCCTGCGCCGTTTCCCATTCCAGATGCGTGACGTTCTCCAGCGACTGGCCCGGCCATTCGAAGGGCATCCATTCTTCTTGCTGATTGAAGTACTTGAACGTGCGGCCCGCAAGCACGAACGTCATTTCGGTGACGCCGGGAGTTGGTACACCACGGAGATCGAAGCGGACGTGTGCATCGCCGGATGGAAACATCACGGTCGAGACGCGCGTGAGCTTGTTGAGCGCGATGAGAAACGCAGGATCGAGCGTAAGCGCGCCCTGATTCGCGCCCTGCGCCGCGACCCAGTGATCGCCCTGCCGTTCGATGATGCCTGCAAGTTGCGTCGCGACGAACTGCGCAATCACGCCATTGTCGAGCCGCAGGAAGCGCGCAAGATCGGGCAACGATGCATCGTTGTCGGAATCTGCGAACGGATAGCGGGATGCGAAGTTGCGATTCCAGTCCGCGAGAATGGCCGTGCGCCAGATGTCATTCAGACTTGCGGACGCGGGGCGCACGACAACCTGCCACGTCTGGTCGAAGGGAGCTTCAAAGAGTTTGCCGAAACCGGCCCAGCGCTCGCCGAGGCTCGCGGACACACGGCTTGCGTAGTCGCGGCTGTCAGCAATATCCGAAGTCTTTCCTTGCAGCATCGCTTGCGCCGCGGCGCGCGACATGGCGTCCGGGTCGGGACTGGACATCATCTGCTGCGTTCTCAGGCGCATGGCGGTGACGCGTTCGAGATAGCGCGGCAGACTGAGGTCGCCGACAGGTTGCGGCACGCCTTTCCCATTCACGGACGCAGCGGCTACGAGATCGCTTCCGGTCAGGCGCAGGACGGGGCCGAATGCTTCGGCGAGCGGGGTGATCCTAGCTTGAGCGCGCTTCGATGGGTCTTTCTCGTCGGCGCCCACGAGTTGCTGCGCCTTCGTGATCAGACTGTCCGACAACGTTTGCGTCGATGCGCCCGCGCCGGCCTGATAGACGATTACGTCCATCAACGCGACGAGCGGCGAGCGTTGCGGGTCGCCGAGCAGTGTCAGTTGATCGACCGTGCCAGAAAGCGACGATGCATCCTGCCAGCGAATACCGTTTAGAAATTGCGCCCAGGCGCGGGAGTAGTCGTCGAAGTAGCGTTGGCGAAGTTCGGCCTTCAGCGCCGACGGCGATGTATTGTCGGCTTTCGCGTCTGAGAGCACCCAGTCGCCTGCGACGGTGTGATGTTCGCTCGCCTCGTCCATCGCTTTGGGAATGCGTTCTTCCCAAGCGGCGCGCGTGAAAACGCCCGGGACCGTGGCGCTCGTGCCGAAGAGGCCGCGACTAGGATGATCCCCGAGGATGCCGGCCAATGTCAGCGGCGGATATTTGGGCTTGGTTTCATCGATGATCTGCTGGTAGATCGCATCCGTCGAATTCTGGATTCCGCGCACGCCGATGATCGTCTGACGCGCCGACGCTGTCAGTGCCGCGTCGGGTGTCAAGGCCGGCGACGCCCCGTGCTTTAAGTGGCTTGCATAGAATGCAATTGCGTGCTGGCGCAGGTCTTCCCACGCGCCTTGCGTGAGCGTCGCATCTTGCTGGCGCGCAGGTTCGTTGGTGGCGAGTAGCTGCGTCGTAAGGAAGGTTGCGTCGGCGTGCTCGGGGTTGGCGAGCATGAGATATGTTCTTAGCGTGTCATAGGCTGCCTGAACTTGTGCGTTGCCGCCACTGGCGATTTCGGCATCCGATAGCGAGGCAAGTTGGCTCAGGCGGTTTTCGAGTTTGGCTTTGATGGGAACGATCAGGACGCGTGAGGCGGCGTTGAGGTAAGCCGGCCAGAGGCGCTGGTATAGGGCGGCGTCGTGGTTCAGACCGAAGCGGGTGTAAAGCGGTGCGCCTTCCTTCCTGCGGATTTCGAGCGTGTCGAGTTGTTTGTCGAGCGCGTCGAGGGAAAGCAAGGCTTGCGTGGGATCTTGGGTAGATGAGACCCGACTCGATGTCGACGCCGCCTCTTGCATCGCCGACATGTTCGCCGCACCTGAGATCGCGGACCCCAGAAGCCAGACTGCTGTTGCGGCGATCAGCGCCCACGCCGCTGCGCCAGGCCACGAGAGGCCGACGCGATAGCCATGGACCTCCCGGCTGTGGTCGGCGATGGCGCGCCAGACCGCTGGATAACGCGCTTGTACGTCACTCGTGGCCAAATTCTGCCCGGCTAGCGTTCCTGAAAAAACCGGAGCGAAGAGAAGTCCATGAACATCGTTTCGCCAAACTTCAGATGCAGCAATCCTTGACACGAGACTACTCAATTTCTCGCGCGCTCCGTCGATGTGCTGCGATAGCTCCGCGATGACTCTATCTCGCGGATCGCTCGCAAGACGAGACACGCCCACGCCAGCGAGGTTCGTAGCCAGATCAGAAAGCGACGCTTCCACGTCCATGCCGGGAATGAGTCCGCTCGACCAGGTCAAGCCAATCGCATCCTCCATAGTCCGCGGTGTACCGCGACACGCCGCAACGCTGACCACGTACACGGGAGCGACCCAGCGCATAGTGCGGGAATTTCGCGCAAGCTGCCGCGCCAAAATCGCTCCGTCGCGCGACTTATTAGGTTCATCGTCAACTGAGATGATCGCCGCCACTGCGTCGATTGAGCGCCAGCGGCGCAGCCGTCGAACCCGCTCCATCCACTCGTGGTCGGGTTCATCATCCATGCTATTCGCATAAAGTAAAACGATGTCACCGCGAACCGCATAGCGCGACATCGTCAGTCCAGGCACGAAGCGATCCACAACCGCTTTCTCTCCGACGACGAGGAGCCAGCGCGTCCGGCTACGCCAGTGACGAACGCCCTCCAGCAAGCGCACCAGTTCCCGTGCCGCCGCAACAGGATCGAAGCGAATCATCTTCCTTGTCTCGGAGGTCGCAGAGGCCTGCGAGGTTGCCGCACTGATCCAGCGCGCCCTCAGTGCCATACGGTCTACCACAAGCGTCGAAGCAACCACTGCCAACAGAACGGCAAGTAGACCGAAGCCGATTCCAACAAGGCGATCAACACCCCAACCGAACTCCCACCCAACGAATCCGATGACACATGCGACAGCGGATAAAGTGCCCGCCGCCACCCAGAGCAACAGCGCTTGACCGTTCTCGCTCTGCCCCTCTTCTAAATTGTTCTTCGACACAATCATTCTCTGATATTGCTCTGGACATCGATGGAACCAAACTGGCCGCGTCGTTCCCTTCATTCTGCCGGTGGCAACCGCCCGCCCAGCGCATGAACCAGCTCTATTGCCCGCGCCTGCACCAGATACGGATGCAGCAATCGTAACGACAACGCTAGGACCACTGCGCCCGCGACACCCATGGAGACCCATGGAAACAGATCCGCTGCCTTGAAGAGCAGCCCAAGGAGGAGCGTCAGAGTGGGCAATGCGCACGCAAGAATGGTCGAACCATGCTGCCCCGAGGAGGGCGGCTTGCCTCCGCGCTCTACGGGAACCGCCTCGTCCGCAGCGGCAATACAGAGTCGTGCGTGCTTGCCTTCCTGTGTCGCAAGTAACTGCGGACCTTGCCCGTATTGAACTAGCTCAGCCGCGAGAGCCAATGAAAGCCACGGACTTATTGGACCGGTTGGGCCAATAAAATCGCCGATGTTGATCATGCCGGTCGTTCCTCCTTCGAACACCAGGCCACAGTCACCGACAGCGCGAGCGAGCCCGTAGCCTTCGGCCTTTCCGAGATTGCAGTTCCAGCCGGAGCGGATTTGCGCAAGCGGCAACGCTCCGTAATCTCCGAGTTGATTGAAGTCCGCGATCATCGTAGCGGTGGAGGTCGGGATGGAACGATAGATTCGAACAACGGGCTCGCCAGTGTCAGTTCGCGCAAGCTGCGGCAGGAAAACAAGCGCAGCCGCCGATTCGGTAAACTGCGCCAATTTCCCTGCATCGTCGTGAATCTGCATGGTCAGAACGAGCAGCGGTACACCATCACCGAGCACGTGTCGCTCTATCATCGACCAGTTCAGAGCAGAGACCACCTCTACCGACGCAACCAGATGCAGGCCCGAAGCGCTCCATAGTTTTTTGACACAGTCTTCGATTGCTACGCCATCCGCATGCTCTCCCGCCCACGCGACGATTCGCAGAGCGTGATCGATGCCGGAAGAAGTTAATGCTACTTCCACTCCCTCGAGTAGGCGCTCAAGTATCTGCTCAGTGCGGCTTGACTTGAAATCATCCTTGATTTGCTCGAGCCGGCGAACCTCGCTCTTGTTTTCTGGCACCGTCCCTGACAAGCCTGCGATCTTCTCGGCCAACGCGTCTTCAACCAGAATGACCGAGAAGCCGCCAAGTACGACGTACTGGCGGGACCAGTGTTGCCATGCCGAAAGGACCGCGCTCGCGTAGTACTTCACGGAGTCGACGCCAAACAATCTCATGGCCGCGCAATGGCCGACTGCACACCAAAATAAGAGGCCGGCGATCAGTGGGATACCGATGAGACAAAGCCAGAAGCCCAGGCCGCCGGAGCGGCCGTGAATTTTGAGCCAAAGGTAGAAAATCGAGACGGCAGCCCCGAACACGATGAGGAGCGAGCCGACGATAGGCGGCCAAGGAGATGGCTTTCTGAAAACCGGAAGGCGCTCGAATTCTGGAACAGGCCAAGCCATGCTTAAATTCCAAATTCATCGGTGCTGGCAAGCACCCGTGCGCCGCAGCTGGTTTTACAACCATGTACCGCGATGGGGCGCCCGCCCTCTACATAGCCATTATCGCCTTCTATGATTTTTACGGTGCCGTGCTCTGGGCACTTCACGAGATCACCGAGCAGTGCGCACGCCCGGTTTCCGATGACGAAAGTCGTCGACGCTTTAATGACGCTTCCCCCGTGCGTGGTTGTGTCGCCATACCGTATAGGTGCTTTGCTCATTCCGCGTTTTCTGGTTGGTGAATCATTGAATTGTCCTTCCGATGCCCGACTTGCTCGGCGCTCCAGCTTATTGATCTTCCGTTTTGCCGAGCAAGCGCGAGCCGAAGTAGACCGGCGCGCCAAGCGAATACGCCTCCAGTGAATAGATCACACCCGGGATTCCCGACAAGCTATTCCTCTTCGGCACGATGCCCAAGTTCGGATCGCATTTCATGTGCGTCCAACCAGTGTAATTCTTGACCTCGGGTGCTTTGCTCTTTAGGTCTTTGAATTCTGGAAAGGAATAGGAATTTATCGAGTGCTCTTCACCGGGAAACGGGTAGTCGACATACATGTTTCCCCAAATATCCTCTGTCGGCAGTGAACTCTGCAACACCCGGCCATTTTTCATCTCGATGTAGCCGCGATCATCCACAACGACGAATTGCTTCACGTCCTCCGGCATGGGAAATTGACCATCGTAATGCCCCCAATCCGGGACGAACACGTGCGCACTCGTCCCGAACGTTCTGCCTCCATCTTGAGAAACCCGAATTCCGCTGAAGTCTTCTAGCGGAATGGCGATGTATCGTGTCGAAGGGTGAAGATAAGGATAAAAAACAATCCGATAAAACTGCGGCACGACCTCGGTTCTGATGTTGAGCTTCGAGTCGAGATACCACAACGCACCTTCGCATTCCCATCCTTCCAGTTCCAGCCACCGATGATCGTCGAACCGGTAGATCACTTGCTTCGGCGTTTCACGTGGCATGTGCGCGGCAACGCCTGGAATCAGCGGAACGGCTGCAACCAATGCGAGAGCGGCTACCACGGCGCTCAACACTTTGACGCGAGCGCGCCTCCACAAATACGCAGACGCGAGAACCATGAATGCGGTGCTACAGACCGGTACGGCCCACCAGACAAAGGCTGTATAAGTGGCACTCATCTTGTCAGCCCTCCAGCTTGGGAGCGGGCAAAGGCCATTGTCCCGTTCCACCTGTCGGCGTGGTAAGGTCGTCGTAGATATTGAGCATGCTGGTTACAACCGGAAATGCCAAGACATCTGCCTTCGCGGGTGGGGCGTATCGACTCACAAGTCCAGAAGGTAGGTTTGGTTTGTTCATTTCCTGCTTGATATCTGGAGGCAGGACCCCGCTTGCGAAATACTGCTTCGCATTTGAATCAGGATTATTCGGATGCCGCCAATCGGCTCGCCGTAAGAGTCTCCACCAAAATTTTTCGTCGTCAAAGGCCACGCTCAGTCCGACCGCAATGTCGTAGGCCATGCATTTTTCAATCGTCTCATGATTCAGCGTGATGGCGGAATGCTGCGACCATTCGCCCCGTCGTTGCGCCAGTCTCGAAAGCCCTTCGGCCTTTGTCTCGAAGCGATCCACCATGAGAAGATTGGAACTGCCGCGAACCTGCCATGCCCGCGTGACCTGAAATGGGTAGCCACGTGCTTGTAAGGCAGAGTTGACAACGCTAGCTTGAACGACGTTGGAAGGCGCCTGATTAGCCAACGGGTCACTCTCGACACCGGTTATCGAGTCCACCACTTTCCTGACCGTCTTCGCCCCCTCGGCCGCCAACGCCGTGCCCGCGAGATGTTCTCCTAGGCGATCTGTTCCTGTGAGTATGAAGAACTTGTACGGCTCCGGAATGGGCGGTCCGTTGATCGTTCGCTTGCCTTCATCGCTTGGAATAGGGAATTTTCCATGTGGCACAGTAAATTTTTCGGGAGCTGTGCCTACGATATGCCCGTCGGAGAACACGCGCTGGAGAAAGTTTGGGCCGACGGCTTTCGCCGCTGAATCTTCCACGCCTTGCCATCCCATTCCCTGGATGTTAGGCAGACTCACGACAGTATCTTGAGGACAGAAGTAATTGAATACGCTACCGAAGTTATCCCGTGCATGCGCCGTTTTCGACCACGCCGCGGCGTTAGCAACACCCGTACTGACAACTCGCGCAGTGTCCACTGGCCTACGCGCAACCTGCAACATCTTCGAGAAATTCGAAAGGGTTTGCACACGCGCGTCCCGCGATTGATGCCGGCCTGGGTATTCCAACTCGATAGTGGTCGGATCCAAGGCATAGGGTGAATCGCAAAGAATCACGTTATCTACTGGACGCAATCCCGCTTCCCTCACCATAAAATTAGCGAGCATCGTAATCTCGGTACCCTGACTGTGCGCAATGATATTGATCGCATCATTTGCAGCAAGCGGATGCCGTCTAACTTCCAAAATAAGATCCGCCAACCGGCGTGCCGCGTGCACATAGTAAATGCGGTGCGGATTCTTATAGAGTCGCGCCTCCGAGCCCACACCCAACCTCGCGGCGGCCGCGCCCACGTTATACAGACGCCCCCCTACACCGGGTCCCCACATGTCAACCAGATTGGTCGTTGCATTCGGGAATGGGCCGCCGTCCTTCGAATAGCTTTCGCTCAGCCAGTTCTCAAAGTTGTCGCGGCAAGCGTAACCAGCCGCAGGATCGTCGCGGCGGTCGATATAGTACGCGTCATAAGGTAGATCAGGATTGCTATTTTTAGCATCTAATTGAGCCTTATAACGACGCTGATCTTCCTGATAAAGCTTCTTATCGACCGCCCGGTAACCCCAATGGAACGGAATGACCGGCGAACGCCCCTCTTCCAGAATACAAGGCGATGACGGAAGCGCTCCGGGCGTGAGTTGCGGAAGGTTGTTTTCGGAGCCCTCGGTCCACGTTCCCCATTTATGAGGTGTGAGATCGTCTCGTCCCAGCCGTTTGTTTAAACCCGCACAGATATGTTTGTCGACTAACGGCATGCACTGACCGTCATCGTTCACTCCATGAATCACGATGACAATGCAAGGCATCGGCCGTTTGGCAGGCACCTTGCAGGTGAGCATGGCGCCGCTGCCTGACGGCATCGGCATGGCTTGCTGGCCGTGGCTCGCGTTACGCAGGCCGATCTGACTTTGGTTATTCGACGTATCACTCATGGCTAGCACCCAACACTTCAATACTCAAATTCTCGACATCGTCGCGGTTGAACAATTGACTCGTGCCGTTCGCGTCCGTAACTCCTTCGGTAACCGATCCATCCGGTAGATGAACGCGAAAACGATGATGTCCAAGCGGTGTTTCCGGGTCGCCCTCGGGATGAAGAAAAAACTTGCGCGCGAAAGAACCACTTGCAAACGACGGCATCGCAGCCGATGCGGTCTCGGAACCAGCCTTTGAGATAGAAGGCGTCTTGACTAGAAAATTGCTAGTACCGCCGACTTGCGGCTGACTGCCGGAAAGCTTGAAGAACGCCCCACCGCCATTAGAGATGAGCACGTCTTCCTGGGCCGCGAACAGTAGGCGCTTTCCCTTGATCAAAACGTCGCCGTTTGCAGTCAATTCGATCGGCCCTGCTTGAGCCTGAATCTGAACCGGTCCTTTAACCGCGAAAAATTTCAGCCCGAGCTTGTGCGCCAGCAGTGATATGGCTTTGCCTGCTGCCACTGTGAACTTCTCGGTCACGCTGAACTCAGCGTTACCACCCGTTGTCGCGCTGATATGTCTGCCGCTGGAGAATTGAATATCAGCCGGCGTTGCCGATACGATTCCGTCCGGTGCGCTGACGAGCACGACAGCTTTCTTCAGTTCAGCATAGTCATTCAAAAGGCGCACTTGCTGTGCCTTGACATCGGCGAGCTCCGCCTGGGCGGCTTGCGCGATCGCGGATAACGAGGTGGCTTGATCTAGCGCTGCCTGTAACTGCTTCATGGCGTCTGGAGCGTCGAGTTGCTTACCCAAAGCGCCCGGCTTTGCCTCGGCGGTGATCAGTACGCCCTTACCGCCCCTGACCGCCACGCGTTCGTCGCTGCGCAATTCCGCGCCTCTGCCTCTCTCCTTGCGATTGCCATCGACCATATGCCCCAGATTCAGTTCGCTGGTCTGAAAAGGCGTGGTCAGGTGGATATGCTCGAAACCTTCTTTATCCTCCATGCGCAGTTCGTTCTGCGCAGCGGTGCGAATAAGATTTCGAGTATTGTTGAGGTTGTTGACGGGATCGGGATTCAGACTGTCGTGTAAAGCTCCAACGATGATTGGCCTGTTCGGATCTTGCGCCGTGAAAATAAGCGCTACCTCCGTCCCGTCGATCAATGGAAAGTGGTGCCCGTAATCCGCCCCTGCGTAGGGCTTCGCCATACGGATCGCACGGCTGCGCCCACCCGGACTCCATTCGTCCAGATCGAACGGCATCTTGGTGACATACAGCCCCGTTTCAGTTAGATAGCTATACTTATATTTCCCTGGCGAATCGATCCGCGCCGGCAAGATGCCTTCGATTTTCGGCCGAACAACCGAGTCGATACTTGTACGCCACTTGCGATCCGCTGGAATCGCCCGAAAGGCACACCAGTACGAAGTTCTCCGCCCGCCGCCGCAACGAACTGAAGTGATGAAAAGCCCATGCGGCGCGTCTTGCGGGTTCACGTCCAACCGGGTCACCTCGCCCGCTTCGAGCGAGAACGGATTACCCCGCCCTCGATAGCTAACTTGCATAGCCAGGTGTTCTTCATGCCGCCGGCGCGCGACTTCTTGGCCCTCTTCGATGGTTTCGTAATGTTCGCCCCAGGTGGAATCCACCCCGTTGGTGCTTTTATCACCCAATGCAGCATTGGTCTCCACTAGCAGCGACACGTCCGCCTGCCGATGGTTGTAGTCGTTCAGTTGAATCGCTTCGGGCACACGCCGCGTAATCGTACGCAGTGACCGGACGGACTCCGCGCCCGCGCTTTCCAAGCCCGAGTGCGCACGAAATGGCACAATCCGTTGTTTGCGCGCGTAGCCATCCAGATCGTCACCGAAAATGATTACGGCGCGATCATGCTTCTGCTCGAATCTGAACCATAGACCTTCCTCAGCACAAAGCCTTTGGATAAATGCGAAAGTGGTCTCGTGATATTGAGTGATGTACTCGTGGCGCTTGTACTTGCCACGCAGTCCTTTGAAATCGAAGTCCACACCCAGACGATAGCCATAGTGACGCAGCGTATCCGTGATAATTTCGACCACGGATTGCTTTTGGAACAGCCGGCTTTTTCGGACACGTGCCAGATCTGAAATCCTAGGCTCGAGCTTGACCCGGTAATGTGTTTCGTCGGCAGATGTACCGAGTACCTCGAAACACGTGATGATCCCGTGCGTCAAATATGGCTTGGGCATCGTGCTGAAGTCTTTCGCCCTGTCGCCAAACATTTTTTCAAGATATGCCCAGTTCGGATCGATCGGTTCAATCGTGAACGTCGCCGGGCGGCCGACCACCTGATTCATTGGGATGTCGGCAAGCGGGCTGGTGAAATCGATCCAATACTCGTATAGCTGACTGATAGCAGCGCGTCCACTGAATTTAAGGACAGCATTTGGACCAGGTTCCGGCTTTAGGCTCAAGCTATACGCTTGACTTGGCAACACCATCGACATTGTTCAGCGTTCTCCAAATTCAAAACATGTATTCGACTGCGACACCGACGTCCGATTGCCTTTCGAATGGGCCCGGCAAACCACACTGCGATGTTACGGATTGGCGTGGTGACTGATATTGAATAGTTGCTGCTGCGGGGCACCCATCGCTCTATTCCAACTACGCCATAAAACAACGCCGGGGCGCTCAACTATGAGAACCCCGGAGGACCACACAGGAAATTACCGCGCGGAAACGACTGTCAACTCTTCGCCTTAGGCATCTGCGAAACCAGCGACAACCCAATATCCATGCCCTCCACCTGGAAGTGCGGCACGATAAAGAGCTTGATGCGGAAGAAGCCGGGATTGTCTTCGATATCCTCGACCATCACCTTCGCCTCGCGCAACGGATGCGACGCTTGCAACTCGTCGCCGGGGTCCTTCATTTCGGTGACGAGACTCTTGATCCAGTTGTTCAGCTCGAGCTCAAGAAGACGACGATCCTTGGTCGTACCGATGTTTTCGCGCTGAATCAGCTTCAGATAATGCGCAATCCGCGAGAGCAGGAAGATGTATGGCAGACGCGAGTTAATGCGACTATTCGCGGTGGCTTCCTTTGTTTCGTACAGCGCCGGCTTCTGTGCCGAGTTAGCCGAGAAGAAGCACGCAAAGTCGTGGTTCTTATAGAACGACAAGGGAATGAACCCGAGGTTGGCAAATTCGAATTCGCGCGTTTCGGGAATCAGCACTTCGGTCGGGATCTTCGGCTGCACACCGGTGCCAAGGTCATACAGGTGAACCGGCAGATCTTCCACCTTTCCGCCCGCTTGCGGTCCACGAATCTGCACACACCAACCGTTGTTCACGAAGCTACGCGTCATGTTCGCCGCAAACGCAAACGACGCATTCACCCACAGATAACGGTCATGGTCAGGACCCTTGACCTGCTCTTCATAGTTGAATGCGCGGACGGGCGTGGTGTCCTTGCCGTACGGCAAACGGCCAAGCACGCGCGGCATGACCAGACCCACATAGCGCGAGTCATCGGTGTCGCGGAAGCTCTTCCATTTCACGTATTCAGCGCGATCAAAGAAGTTTCCGATGTCCTGGATAGCCGCGACTTCTTCCATCGACTTCTTGCCGAAGAACTGCGCGCCAACCGAGCCGATGAAAGGCATATGAGCCGCTGCCGCGACCTTCGAGATATTGCGCAGAAGCGCAACGTCCACCGGCGAGTTGGCGAATTCGAAGTCGCTGACCATCGCGCTGATAGGCTGGCCACCCGGCGTGTCGTATTCTTCGATGTACGTCAGTCGATACAGGCCGCTCTGGATCAGCTCCGGCGCGTCCTCGAAGTCGCGGCTAAGCGCGTCCTTCGACACGTCCAGCACCTCGATACGGGCATTCTTCCGAAAGTCCGTTCGGCTAACGAGCATCTTCAGACCGCGCCAACGGCCTTCGAGCGCCTGGAACTCGGGGTTGTGCATCACTGCGTCGAGTTGCTTGCTGATCTGACGGTCGAGCTGACCGATGAAGAAATCTAGCAGCGACTTGTCCAGGCGATCCACCGGCTTGCTGCTTTGCGCCACGAGTTCGAGGAACGCGCTCATGCCGCGTGCGAGACGTTCGTCGGCAGACGCTTCCGACAATGTGTCGTTGTCACGAAACGCTTCCAGCGGCCGAGCCTGCGCAACCGGCGTAAGATTGATCTTGTCGCAAAGCGATGCATAGACGCTACCGCCTTGCGCATCACGAGGTGCGTCAAGCACGACGGTCTCTGCCGCGGCGCTCTGGCGTGCGGGATTCTTGCTCATTTTCTTGTCCTGTCTACGGTGCTTTTCGAGAGGTGCCGAGGGCGCGTTAAGCGTTGCCTTCGGGCTGCGTGGCAGCCGTGGCGATTTGCGATAGTTCGCCGCGCAGCTTGTCCGACATTTCCTTGTTCTTCAGAATCTTTTCGAACTCGCGGCGGAAGGTGCTGTTGTCCAACAAATTCGACTTCAGATCGCGCAGCAAATTGCGCACGGCCAGAAGTGCCTGAAGTTCCGGAATCTGACGCGCCACCTGTTCCGGCTCGAAGTCCTTCATCGAACGGAACGACAGGTTCACCGGCAACTCAGAGCCGTCGTTCGCGAGCGTATTGTCCGCACCGAACTTTAGGTCTGGCGCGTAATCAGCAAGCACCGCGTCGAAGTTGTTCTTGTCGATGTTGACTTTCTTTCGTTCGGCGAGCGGCGCTTGCTCTCGTCCCGCGCTGAAATCGCCTGCAACGAGTAGCTTCAGCGGCAACTCAATTTTCTTTTGCGCGCCGCCGGTATGCAGGTCGAGGGTGATCGAAACCCGGCTCTTCGGGATTTCGCGCTGGAAGCTGTCCATAAATAGTCCTTATTGATTAGCCATAAGCGCCACTCGATCTGCGAACACGCAGGAACCTCTCGAAGAAGATTCGTTGCGACAACGAGCCGCACTACTTGAAGGCGCGACTCTCGAGCACGCTCATGGATCTGTTCACTTGATTGTGATTCTCATTGGGGCACTATTAGAACAGGTTCCACATCAACTGCCAATGATCGTACGGCGTGACTAATAGTTAGGCAACGAAGCTTTATGCAAGGCCTTAATCTTTGTCCCTTCAAAGACTTAGTACTACTCGTGTAAATCGACGGAAGCTGAGATTCGTCGGTCCCTCAACTCAAATGCAACACCATTTGACAATTTCCACGTCGCGCACTGGACGCGCTTCATATCTCGAAATAAATGTTTCGCGTCTCCGGCGAAACGGTACACAGAATGTCCTCGTTAGCAGATATGATTCGTCGCTTCGTTTTAGTTATCAGCTATACGAACTAAGTGGTGAGAGATAGAATTCTCAACTGATGGCAACAATAGCTAGAGAAGAAAGACATGCGGATCGAAAAACCGCTTTGGCATGAAGGCCTGATCCTCACGCAACAGCATTTTCAGCAACAGGACCGTTGGAACGAGTTCGCCTTGAGGCAAGTCGCGACGGCCGCGCTGGCTCAACCATGGGGCACCCTGGCCGTCGAGGTAGATGAAGACGCGCTCGCGTCCGGGCGATTCAAACTGACTCGACTCAAGTTGCGTTTTCCGGATGGCACTCCCATCGACACGACGCTTGCTCAGGCGCTGCCTCCGGCGCGCGATCTGCTCGAAGGCGTCGGTGCTAATCGGCAAAGCGTTACTGTGCTGGCCGCGCTCGCGCTTCCCAATGCAAACGGCAGCAACTGTCGCATGGATGAGACAGCGTTGACTCGTCCGCGCCGCTCCTATCGTGAGTTCGTGAAAGTCGTCGATCTCAATGGCTCGGATGAAGCGGAGATCGCGGCCGAACGCCATGCCCTTAGGCTGCTGTTCGACTTCGAACCACACGCCGACGACACGGTATGCGCCATCGCACGCCTGTCGCGTTCAACCAGCGGACAGTTCCAGCTAGTCTCGCAATACGTGCCACCGTGTCTGACGTTGGGCGCTCATGCTCTGCACATGGAGCGCATCAATCGTCTAACCGACATTCTGCTGGCAAAAAGTCTCGCACTCGGTGCGCGTCGTAGTGAGCGGGTCGATCAGGTGACGGAATACGGCGTGGCCGACGTACAGCTCTTCTGGCTACTGCATTGCATACATGCAGCGTGGCCGAAGCTGCGCTTTCTTGCATCGAATCCAAATCAGCCTCCTGAGCGGCTGTACGCGATCATCGCCGAACTAGCGAGCGCGCTGATGACGTTTTCGACCGGATCTCAGCTTACCGACATCCCTCTCTACGATCACGCACGCGCCGATGAAGTCTTCACGGAACTGGAAGCGTTGATTCGCCAATTGCTCGATGCAATCATCCCGTCGCGCGTGGTGTCGATCGGACTAGCTCGTGACAATGCGACGACATGGTCAGGCAAGATTCTGGACGAACGTATCGCATCGGATGCAGCGGACTGGTATCTGTCCGTAAACTCATCGCTCCCGGCGTTCGAACTCGTCGAACGCATTCCGCGCTTGTGCAAGATCGGCGCGCCCGACGATGTCGAACACATCGTCAATTCCGCGCTTGCGGGCATCGCACTCAAGCCTGTGCAACGGGTGCCGTCGGCTATTCCGGTCCGCCTCGACAATCACTATTTCGCGCTGGACGCCGCGAGCCCCGCGCACGCCCGATTGCTGGCTGCCCGCGCGTGCCAGATCTACTTGCCCTCATCCGTGCCGGATGCGGCGCTTGAACTCTACGCGGTGCTACGCGCATGACGACGCTTACTTTTTCGCCGGCGCGCGGCGACACGTTGCTTCGGTCGACGAAGCCGACCATCGAGCCGGCTGCGGGTCTGACAGGCCTCCTACGCGCGTCCGCTCTTCTCGTTACCACACTGTCAGCGGGTGGCAAAGCCAGTGACTTCGACGTGCTGCGCCACCGTTGCAAGGAACTTGTCGAAGCGTTTGAGACGGCGCTTACGCAGCATGGGTATTCGCACGACGTAGGCGACGACGCAATCGTCGCGCTTTGCGCACTGCTTGACGAAACCGCCTTGCGTCATCTCGATCCTGTGAATAAGAACAAATGGATCGCGGAGCCTATTCAAGTCGAGCGTCTACAGCACCATAACGCTGGCGAATACGTATTCGAGCGAATGGCAATTCGCATGCGCGAAGCGGCGCCGAGTATCGACTTGCTCGAATGCTATGCAGCAATCCTTGGTCTTGGCTTTCGGGGTCGTTATGCGTTAGAGGACGAGACAAAACGCAACGCGCTCATTACTAGCCTTAATGCGCAAATTGAGCAGTTACGCCCGTCTCAACAGCCTGTGTTTCTGATCGAACATGGCGGACGCCGCCTCGGTAGCTGGTTTCAGCGCCTGTCGCCTTGGGGTATTGCCGGATTGTGCGCCGTAGTCGCGCTGGCTGTCTGGTTTGCGTGGCACGTGGCGCTCGATGCTCAACTGGTTAGCACGATTCCGTCGGGCATCAAGCGGTGAATTCAATGCAACGGCTGGGGTATCCCTTTCGCACAGTAGTCGGTATCGCCGCAGCGCTGATGCTCGCCGTGCTTTGGCTCGTCATGCCGGTGACGACGACGCTCGCCTGGCCATTGACTGCCGTCGTCGTGCTGGCGGCATTACTCGCCATCGGTTTGCGCACGCATCAACAGACACGTGCGCGTCAGGCCAGCGAACACGTTTTGACGGCGCTTGGCTCCGCCACGGCGGAGGTACCAGTCAGGCTTCGCACGCGCATGCCGCTCGTCCTGGTGACGGGTGACGCCCTGCCATCGATCTTCAATCATGAGAGCAGCAGGGAACGTCTTGTTCATGTCGGAGAGGGAGCCATCTGGGTACGTGCGGATCGTATCCAGGATCTGCCGCGCCTCGCGCTCGCCATGCGGCAATGGCGCGACGGTCACGCACCTGACGGCGTCGTGCTGAGCGTGGCGCCTGCGCTGCATGCCGACGCTGACGCGCTGTCACAGTCGCTGCGGATCGTCCGTCAGGCAGTCGCCGATGCCTCTCGCATGATCGGTGCACCGTTGCCCGGCTATGTCGCCGTGTATCAACGGCTGGTCAGAAACGCGCCGACCGATGCGCTCGACGCCGCGCAGTGGCACGGGATCTCAAGCGGAACGCCGCTCACCGACATGAAGCGCTTCGATGCGGTAATCGAGAGTTCCGAAACGGATGCACGCCGGCACGCAACAGACCCATATGCTGCCGCAAGCGTTGCCGGACTGGCTTCGATTATCGGATGGACCCAGCGCGTGATATTCGACACACTAGCCGATTCCCGTCAGCCGGCAGCCCCATGGGCGCTTCACGGCGCCGGGTGGATCGACTGCGGCCCCGCAAGCAATGCCGATAAACCGTGGGAGCGCGACGTCCAGATGCAGACGCGCGTTATACCGGCGGTCGTCGCGGGCTCGCCTGCGCCGTGGCCTCTGCCACAGCCGTTGATCGCGGCTATGTCGCAGCGCGTGAGAGCGTCGCCGCGGCACGTAGCACTCGCGCATGTCGGCGCAATGTGCGCGCTCGCGCTGGCCGCCGCATTTTGGGGCGCAGGCCGGAACAACGCCGCGTTGCTGACACGTATCGGCGGACATATGGAGCGCTATGCGGGCATCGCGCCCGAGCACGATGCCGGTCGCCGCGACGCGCTGCACGCGCTTATCGCGGATCGTGACGAACTCGATCGTTACGGGCGTTCGGGTGTCCCATTTCGGCTGTCGCTCGGCGAATATCACGGTGCGCCGCTCATGCCTTCGCTCAATACCGCGATCGCCGCATATCAGCCACCTGAACCGCCGCCTGCGGTCGTGACACTCGACAGTATGTCGTTGTTCGATAGCGGCAAGGCAATGCTTAAGCCTGGTTCGAATCGGGCATTGATCGACGCCGTCGAGATGATCAAGGCGCATCTGGACAAGCGTATTCTGGTCGCGGGACACACGGATAACGCAGGCAATCCGCGCAGCAACCTGACACTTTCCATGGCGCGTGCAGCGGCGTTACGTGACTGGTTAATCGACGCGTCGGGTATCTCCGCCACGCAGTTCGCTACGCAAGGATACGGCGACACGCGCCCGATTGCCGATAACAACACGCCAGAAGGGCGTGCGAAGAATCGACGCGTGGAAATTACGCTTGTGCCTGATACGAACAAGTAGATTTTAGAATCCCCGGGGCTACGGCCTTGGGATCTTGAGGCCCGGGAGAATGCTCTCCCGAGCACGTTTTGTTGTACTAAGAAGGAGCAGTAAATGGCAATTCCCGCATACATGTGGCTCAAGGATGACGGTGGCGCCGACATCAAGGGTTCCGTTACCGTGCAAGATCGTGAAGGCAGCGTCGAAGTCGTCGCTTTCGATCACGGCATCCACATCCCGACCGACGGCAACACCGGCAAGCTGACCGGCACGCGCGTGCACGCGCCGATCACCTTCACGAAGGAAACGGACGCGTCGACGCCTTATCTGTACAAGGCTGTGACGAGCGGTCAGACGCTGAAGTCGGTCGAGATGAAGTGGTACAAGATCGACGACGCGGGCAAGGAGAAGGAATACTTCAACACCAAGCTCGAGAACGTCAAGGTCGTCGCTGTGCGACCGAAGATGCACGACATCAAGGTTCCCGACTACGAAAAGCACAACCACCTCGAACAGGTGGAACTGCGCTACGAGAAAATCACGTGGGCGTACAAGGACGGCAACATCATTCACGCTGACACGTGGAACGAGCGCTCGTAATTCAGGCGCTTGAGTTGCAAACGGATCTGATCCGCTGATCGGGTCCGTCGCCGGTCCATATCGAATGGGCCGGCGATTTTTCATATTTCGCCTCCTTCGGTTTTCTTCGCTTTCCCGTTATGACATCCCGAGATTCCACGCAATTGCTTCGCCGGCTCAACCCGCACTGCTCACGTACGCTTGAAGCGGCCGCGAGCCTTTGCCAAACGCGTCTATCCGACGAAATCACGGTCGAGCACTGGCTTTTGAAGCTGATCGAGGCCGATGACGGGGACATTCCGGCGATCCTCAAACACTACGATATCGATGTCGACGCGGTGTGGAACGCACTGCTCGCAGCCATCGATCGGCTGCCACGCAATCTGCGGGGCATGCCTTCGATTTCAATTCAGCTCGCGAGCGTGCTGCAAGACGCGTGGACCTTGGCATCACGCGAGGATATCGACGGCAAGATTCGCTCGGCGCACTTGCTGCGGGCGATCATCGACGCGCCGCACGTGCTGCGTACGAAAGACGCTTGGCCGCTGCTGTCGCTGTCCAGCATGCAGATCGAGGGGTTGCTGCCGCGTCTTGGCCGTTTGTCGTGCGAAAACCGCGTCGACGAACCGGAAGCGGAAGACGAGGCGCGCGAACAGGCAGCATCGGCATCCGAAGAAAATACGTCATCTGCTACACCCGCGCCGCCACGCTCGACCGAAGGCGAAGCCCTTGCGCGCTTTGCTATCGATCTGACAGAAAAGGCCCGCCGTGGCGAGATCGACCCCGTGTTCGGACGGGATCGCGAGATTCAACAAATGATCGACGTGCTCGTGCGCCGTCGCAAGAACAACCCGATCCTCGTCGGCGATCCGGGCGTAGGCAAGACCGCGATTGTCGAAGGGCTGGCCCTGCGTGTCATCGACGGCAGCTTGCCCGCAATCCTGCGCGACGTACGCATTCTCACGCTCGACCTCGGCCTGCTGCAGGCGGGCGCTGGCGTGAAGGGCGAATTCGAGCAGCGTCTGAAGAACGTGATCGACGAAGTGCGCGCATCGAGCACGCCGGTTCTACTGTTCATCGATGAAGCGCATACATTGATCGGCGCGGGCAAGTCAGCAGGTGGATCGGACGCCGCGAACCTGCTCAAGCCGGCGCTCGCGCGTGGCGAACTGCGCACGATTGCAGCAACGACCTGGGCCGAATACAAGGAGTATTTCGAACGCGATGCAGCGCTCGAAAGGCGCTTCCAGCTCGTCAAGGTCGAAGAACCCGGCGACGATGCCGCATGTCTCATGTTGCGCGGCCTTGCCACGCGTTACGCACGGCATCACCACGTGCATATTCGCGACGAGGCACTCGTCGCCGCCGTCAAGCTGTCGCGCCGTTACATTCCGTCGCGGCAGTTGCCGGACAAGGCCGTCGATCTCATCGACACCGCAGCGGCACGGGTTCGCATGGGACTCGATTCGCCGCCAGCCGAACTGCAACGCGCGCGAGCGGCAGTGGCTGCGCTGGAACTCGAGTGCGCGACGCTCGATGCCGACGAGCGCGCCGGCGTTGCCGACGTGGCGGCCCGTCGCGCGGCACTCGATGTATCGATCATGCACGCGAAGCAAGAAGCGAGTGACCTGCAAGCGCGTTATGAACGAGAACTGACGCTCGTGCAGAGTCTACTGGAACAGCGGGGCGACGGCAGCACTAAGCCGCATGCCGATGCCTTGTCGCAAGCCCGCCACGCGCTCGCCGACGCGCAAGGCAAGACTCCGCTCATCTTCGCCGATGTCGACGCCCAAGCCATTGCCCGCGTCGTCGCGGAGTGGACAGGCGTGCCGGTGGGCAGTCTGGTCGAAGACGAGCTTCTGAGCCTGCTCGCGCTGGAGGAGCGCATGGCCGCACGCGTGGTTGCGCAAAACGACGCGCTCGGCACACTCGCGCAAAGCCTGCGCACGGCGAAGGCGGGACTCAAGAGCGAGCACGCGCCGCTCGGCGTGTTCCTGCTGACAGGACCTTCGGGTGTCGGCAAGACCGAAACCGCGCTCGCGCTTGCCGATGTCCTCTTTGGCGGCGAGGCCGCCCTTACGACGATCAATATGTCGGAGTATCAGGAGGCGCACACGGTCTCGCAGCTGAAGGGTTCGCCACCAGGTTACGTCGGTTACGGACGCGGCGGTATTCTGACCGAAGCGGTGCGGCAACGCCCTTATAGCGTCGTATTGCTCGATGAAGTGGAGAAGGCGCATCGCGACGTGCTCGATATCTTCTATCAGGTGTTCGACCGCGGCACCATGCGCGATGGCGAAGGTCGCGAAATCGACTTCCGCAACTGCGTGATTTTGATGACGTCGAATCTTGGCAGCGCGCAGATCGACGAAGTGACGACGGAATATCCGGACATTGCCCAGGCGGCGCTCCTCGATGCGATCCACGAGCCGCTCGTCAAGCATTTTCAACCGGCTTTGCTCGCGCGCTTCCAGACGCTCGTCTACCGGCCATTGGCCGCCGACGCTCTGGCGCAGATCGTTCGGCTGAAACTCGGCAAGATTTCGGACCGCTTGCAAAAGCAGCATGACGTCAATCTCGTCTGCGACGACACGCTCATCGCCTCGCTCGCAGAACTGTGCCTCGCCCGCGAATCCGGCGCGCGCAATGTCGACACGTTCCTCGATCAGCGCATCCTGCCGACCGTTTCGCGCGAACTTCTGACACGTATGGCCACCGGCACGACGCCGGCCGAGGTTCGCCTTGCAAGTTCGGAAGAAGGCAATCTGACGATTGAATTCGTCGATCGCGGCGAAGTTGTCGCTGCACACGGCTGAGCGCTGCGTCATGGCGGCCGGCCCATCGCTCTACGACATGCTCCTCGGTCAGATTGACGGGGAGTCGATCGACCATTTCGACGACCGCACGCTCGAAGCCTTGAGCGTGCAGCAAAACGTGCGGCGTATTCTCAATACGCGTGCGGGCGCACTGAAGCATCTACCAGACTACGGTCTGCCGGATCTGACCAATGTTTATAAGGAGTTGCCCGGCTCGTCACACGCGCTCAAGCAGCAAATGGAAGCAACGCTTTTGAAGTATGAGCCGCGGATTCGTTCTATCGATATCGGCATCTTGCAAAACGACGATCCCGGCTTGCAGGTAAGCTTCGAAATGACTTGTCATTTGAAAAAGACAGGGCTCGTGCGCTTTGGCACGTACTTCGTTCCGCCGGGCGTATTCCGCCTGGAACGTCGCGTTCGCGAAGGTCGCTAAACACCACGGAACAAGCCCGCTCACGCGGGCTCTCCGTTACCTCACCAAATAACTCCCCTACTGCGCCAACGTCCCCATATCCACCACGAACCGATACTTCACATCGCTCTTCAACATACGCTCGTAGGCGTCGTTGATCTGATCCATGCGAATCATCTCGATGTCGGACGTGATCCCGTGCTTGCCGCAGAAATCCAGCATCTCCTGCGTCTCCGCAATACCGCCGATCAGCGAACCCGCAATCGACCGGCGCTTGAAGATCAGGTTGAACACAGCCGGCGAAGGATGCGGATGCTCCGGCACGCCAACCAGCGTCATCGTGCCATCACGCTTGAGCAAGACCATGAACTGGTCGAGATCGTGCGATGCCGCCACCGTGTTCAAAATGAAATCGAAGCTGTTGGCGTGCGCCGCCATCTGCTCCGGGTCTTTCGAGATCACCACCTCGTTCGCGCCGAGACGCTTCGCATCCTCGATCTTGCCCGGTGATGTCGTGAACAAGACGACATGCGCGCCCATCGCCGCCGCCAGCTTCACGCCCATATGGCCCAAGCCGCCCAGTCCGACGACGCCCACCTTGTCGCCCGGCTGCACGTTCCAGTGACGTAACGGCGAGTACGTGGTGATGCCCGCGCACAGCAACGGTGCGACGGCCGCCGGGTCGAGGTTGTCGGGCACCTTCAACGTGAAGGCTTCGTCGACGACCATCGAGGTCGAATAGCCGCCGTACGTCACGCCGCCCGACTTCTTGTCGGGCGAGTTGTACGTCTGCACGAAGCTTTCCGGGCTCTCGCAGAACTGCTCCTCGCCTTCCTTGCAAGACGGGCACACGCGGCAAGAATCGACCATGCAGCCGACGCCCGCCAGATCGCCCACCTTGAACTTCGTCACCTCGGCGCCGACCTCCGCCACGCGCCCGACAATCTCATGGCCCGGCACGACCGGATAGTTCGTGCCGCCCCACTCGTTGCGCGCCATGTGCAGGTCCGAGTGGCAGACGCCGCAAAACAGCACGTCGATGCGGACATCGTTCGGGCCGACATCGCGACGCTCGATTTCAAGCGGGCCGAGCGGTTTGTCGGCGGCGGATGCTGCATAGGAATACGCCTTGCGCATGATTGTTTTCCCTCTTGAGTTTCAGGCTTATGACAGGAACCGCGTCCTTGCGACACCTCAGGGACACGGTCGAAACGGAAGTGCGCGCGAGAGCGCGCATCGTTTTTTTATGTGCGACAACGAACGTTCGCCGCGCTGTCGCACACGTGTTGCGGTGATCTTGCCGATCGCGCCGATGTTTCGGCGGCAAATCGCAACTTCAGTACTGTATGCCTATAAGCATCTTTCTGCACGACCGATGGGGACCTCCCCCGTCCGTCTCCCCGCGCAAGCGGGACTATGCGTGCAAAAGTTGCAGATCTAAGGTTTGGGTAAGCGCGGAAGCCAAGGAACGTGCGGGGCGCTTCCGAACGCAACGGAGTAGCTGGCGTCGGGGCGCCGGCATCGAATCGATATCACACGAGAGCGAGACCATGAATTCGAAGGCGGTAACAGCGAGCATCGACACGCAGAGCGGCACGATAAGCGCCGAGTTTCACGTCGACACGGGGCGGTTGAGAATACTGGAGCGCGGGCTATTGCGCGTGGAACTATTTCCGCCGCATTCGTGGTTCACCATCGCATCGGTGGCCGGGAACAGCCGCTGGGGCACGCGGCCGCGCGAGCGCGACCTGCAACTCGTCGTCGAGAGTTACATCATGCAGCGCTTCGGGATGTCGGCGCTGCGCGCGGATGTCTCGATGGCGCAATGACGCAGACGCGGTCCGCGTCACCGCTTGCGCGCCGAGCGTCGGGTGCGCTGATAAAAACTATTCGGCTTGGTGCGCACCCAGTCGACGAAGCTGCGCACTGCTTCGTCCTGCATGAGCGCGTCGATGGTGGCGAATCGTTGCGCGAGTTCCTTCTCGGTAAAGAGCGCATGCAGTTGCCGATGACAGATGCGATGCAGCACCGCTGTCTGCCGTCCGCCCTGCGACTTCGGCACGAGATGATGCAGGTCGCGCTCGGACGCGGGCACGGGCCGCCCGCATAGCGCGCACGTTTCTTCCGGTAACGGCCGATACCACGGTTCGGGCGCGGGCTTTGCCATTCGGCTCCTTTTCTGGCGCTGCGTCGTTGCGTTGGAACTGATCGTTTCGAGTGTACGCCGAGGCTGTTTTGTTTTCTGGCCGGACGTGGCACCATGGAACTGCTAGCTCACCGCTCACGCAAGTCGACGTCGGAGAAGCCATGGAAGTGACCATCAACGAATTGGCCGGCCTGCTCGAAGAACTGGAACAAGAAGATCCGGTCGATTACGGCGACCTGCCGTTCGGCGAACCGGAACTGCGCCGTCTCGTGTTGACTTCGCTTCTGGAACGGCATCGCGGTCTGCAAGACAGCGGCCTCAATCCCGGCGATGTCAGCCTCACCTACATGCTCACCACCGCGCTGCTCGTGCTCGAAAACCTCGTGCTGCATGCGCGCATCATGCTGCTGCAAGGTCAGCGCATCGACGTGAATGCGCTGTTGCGGAAGTATTCAGGCAGTTGAGTTCCGCGACAGACTTTCGATAAGATCGGCTCAGCCGCGCGGTCCCGAGGGCGGACGATAGCCGGGAATACGCATCAGCGCTTCGTGGCACGAGACGGCGAGCGCCGCGAGACGGTCCACGCTTGCACGCATGTCCACCTGCGTCTGCGCGATCGTTTGACGCAATGCGTCGAGCCGCGGCGTGATGGTGTCGTCTATCGTCTCGCCCTGGCTTCCCAGCAGAAGGATAGCTTCCGCGTCCTCGCGCATCTCGCGCAATTCCATGATCGTCACCTTGCTCTGCGCCTGCACGCGTGCATGTGCTTCGGCAATTGCGCCAAGCCCCATGCGGCGCATGCGTTCGACGAGCTCGCGCATCGAGCGCATGGCGAGTTCACCGGCACCGTAAGCCATGAATTCGACATCGTCGATAGACAGGGAAAGACGGCCTTCGGGAGATTCGAATTCGAGCTTCGTGGACATGTCGGGCATCGCTGTGTTTATGAGATGCCCGAATTCTAGGGATGCAGCCTGCGCCTGAGGTTCGGATTAGTTCTAAAGCGCTGGTCGCCGCGTCGATTGATCTATTTCGAGAACGCGTTACTTGGCGGATGGCGCGACGGAAGTAGCGTTTTCGAGCACGCAGAGATCCCAATCGCCGAACTCGTACCAGTCTTCTCCGAGCAATTCCGCCGGATGCTGCGTGCGATTCGAGCCATTGCCGCAGCGCATCGCTTTCTCGGAGCAGTAGTGGTCGCAGCCCCAGCAGTTACGCTCCGGGTGGCTGGGGTGAAGGGGAAATCGCTTCGCCATGGTCGACATGCTCCTGTTGCAATGGTCACGCAGGTTAGGTCGAAAGCCTCGCGCGCATCAATAGGAGCAGGGCCGACCTTCGTTGCGCGGCGCGAAGAACATCGTTTCGGCGGAATTTATCGGAGGCTCAGAACCGGCTTCGTCGCTCCGGTCAGAAGAAGCTCGATCAAGTCGCGCACGCTGCGAATGGCCGGACCGAATGGCAAGGTTTCACGTCCACGGAAGAAGAGGCCGTTGTTGACATCGCCACGCAAAGCCGCCGCAAGCCGGGTATCGATACAGAAGTGCCCGAACTTCTCGATGCCATCACGCAAACCGCATGCGCTCAAACATTCGAGCGCCGACGGACACGTCTGCTCGCGCGCGCCGATCTTCATGCGGATGCGCTCCTCGTTGCGCAAATAGCGCATGAGCCACGGCGTCTTGACCGCACGCGCGGGCAACCCCGTCACGCTGATGAACTCCACGATGTCTTCCGGCGTCGCTTCGGTGAGCACGCGCTTGAACTCGGGATGCGCGTCGCCTTCCTTGGTGACGGCAAAGGGCGTTCCAATCTGCACGCCATTCGCGCCCGCCGCCAGCCACTTGCTCACCGCTTCATGACTGTTGATGCCGCCCGCGACGATCACCGGCACTTCGCCTCGGTTCAGCCCGAGCGATTCGAACACGGTCTGCAGTTCGCCGAGTACACGTTCGAAGCCGAAGCGCTCGTTGTGCATGTCGGCGACGTCGTTGACGCCGAGATGTCCGCCCGCATGCGCGGGATGTTCGATCACGATCGCGTCGGGCAGGCGGCCTTTCTTCATCCACTTCTTCAGCACGAGCGCGACGCCGCGACTGTCCGAAAGTATGGGAATGAGCGCAATGTCGTGGCCTTGCGTGAGATCGGGCAGGTCGAGCGGCAAGCCCGCGCCCATGACGATTGCGCCCGCGCCTTGCTCGCACGCGACGCGCACGTAGTCGGCGTGCGCGCGCACGGCTTTCATGACGTTGACTGCGATCATGCCGCGCCCTTGCGACAGTTCACGCGCGGCCTGAATCTCGCGTTCCAGCGCGATGAGATTGACGCGTTCGAGCGTATCGCGCGACGGATCGGTGCGGCACATCGCGAGCAGATCCTCATGATGATGCCGCAGGTCGATGCTCGCAATCGTGCCGAGCGCGCCCTCTCTCGCGACGCTGCCCGCCAGCCGATGCGCCGACACCCCAACGCCCATGCCGCCCTGCACGATAGGCAAGAGCGTGCGACCGCGAATGACGAGCGGTGCAAACAAATGTGAGGAAGCGCGCGACGCGCCGTTTTCAGCTTGATGTCGATTCATGATTGGACTGCCCGAATAAAATGCGCTGCGTGATTCGATTCCACCTGCGCTTGCACCCGATGGTATGGGCAGCTTTCTCGCTCGACAATCGCATGTCACGCGCTGATATTGACGAATGTCACACGAGGCCTTTCTTTGGATCGGGTATGCGCGAGGTTGCGCGTCTTGCGAGACCGCTTTTCTACTCATCCCAACCGGCACCATCACCTCTTGCAACATGATTTGACACACGATTGCCAGTCGTCTGTCAGCATGGCACACCGTCTAGTTAATTCGTTTTGCTTAGGCCTTGGACAAGACCGCTCCAAAACAATAAAAGCCGCTAAAATAAGCGCTTCGCTTGCGAAAAATCAAGCCTTCAAGACATATAAATTCGTCACAAATTAAGCGGGCAATAAGCGTTCGCGTGACACAGCGTCGCACGCACTTCAAATGAAACGCTTTTCCATAGATTAGCGTTTTCGTGCTCAATGCTGCATGGCATCATCGTGGCGCGGCGCAACGCCGTGCACGGCGTTCTTCCAGAACGCTTCGATCAAAGAAACCAGCGAATGCAATGAATGAGAAAACCAAACGTTTAGCAGCGCCACTGTTAGCGGGGGTGGCCAGTCTCTGTCTCTCGGGATGCAAGCTGGAAGTGTTGGACTCGAAGGGCAGCATCGGCAAAGCGGAAGCTTCGTTGATCGCTCTTTCGACTTACACCATGCTTCTCGTCGTCATCCCGGTCATTTTGATGACCCTGTTCTTCGCGTGGCGCTATCGCGCGTCGAATAAGAACGCTACCTACGCGCCCAAATGGACGCACTCCACGGCAATCGAAATCGTCGTCTGGGCGATTCCCGCTGTCATCATCCTGTACCTCGGCATTCTGACGTGGAAAACCACGCATGAACTCGATCCGTACAAGCCGCTTCAATCGGATGTCAAGCCGATCAACGTAGAAGTCGTCGCGCTCGACTGGAAGTGGCTCTTCATCTATCCGGATCTCGGCATTGCGTCGGTGAACCAGTTGGCCATTCCCGTTGGCACGCCGGTGAACTTCCGCATCACGTCGGATTCGGTGATGAACTCGTTCTTCATCCCGCAACTCGGCGGCCAGATCTACGCAATGGCCGGCATGCAGACGAAGCTGCATCTGCAAGCGGATCACGTGGGCGACTATGCGGGCATCTCCGCGAACTACAGCGGTCAAGGCTTCTCCGACATGAAGTTCCGTGCGCTCGCCATGTCTTCCGCCGATTTCGATGCATGGCAGAAGAAGGTCAAGACCGCGCCCGCGCGTCTGGACATGGACGTCTACGCCGGCGTCGCGAAACCGAGCGAGAAAGATCCGGTGAAGTACTTTTCCACCGTCGATCCCAAGCTCTTCAACAACATCGTCGGCAAGTACAACAACGGCCGTTTCGATGTCAACGGCGAAAACTGCGTAACCAAGGGGTAAGCCATGTTTGGCAAATTAACGCTCGAGGCGATCCCGTACCACGAACCCATCATCATGGGGGCGACGGTCCTCATGGCGATCATGGTGATCGGTGCGGCCGCCCTTCTCACTAAATTCGGCAAATGGGCCTGGCTCTGGAACGAGTACCTGACGTCGACGGATCACAAGCGCATTGGCGTCATGTATCTCGTCGTGGCGGGACTCATGCTGGTGCGCGGCTTCGCGGACGCCATCATGATGCGCGTGCAGCAAGCCATCGCGCTGAATAATCCCGGCATCTTCCCGCCGCATCACTACGACCAGATTTTCTCGGCCCACGGCACCATCATGATCTTCTTCATGGCCATGGCGCTGCTGGTCGCATTCTTCAACCTCGTGGTGCCTTTGCAGATCGGCGCGCGCGACGTGGCGTTTCCGTTCATCAACTCGCTGTCGTTCTGGATGACGGCCGTGGCCGCCGTCCTGATCAATCTCTCGCTCTTCATCGGCGAGTTTTCGAAGACGGGCTGGCTCGCGTATCCGCCGCTCTCCGAGACGCAATTCAGTCCGGGCGTCGGGGTCGATTACTACATCTGGGCCTTGCAGATTTCCGGCGTCGGCACGTTGCTGACGGGCGTGAACTTCTTCGTCACCATCGTGAAGATGCGCGCACCCGGCATGACGTGGATGAAGCTGCCCGTGTTCACATGGACGGCGTTCTGCTCGAACGTGCTGATCATGGCGACGTTCCCGATCCTGACCGTCGCGCTCGCGCTGCTCGGTCTCGACCGCTACCTCGGCATGCACTTCTTCACGAACGACGGCGGCGGCAACCCGATGGTGTATCTGAACCTGATCTGGGCTTGGGGTCACCCCGAGGTCTACATTCTGATTCTGCCGGCTTTCGGCATTTATTCGGAAGTGGTCTCGACGTTCTCGAAGAAGCCGCTGTTCGGCTACAAGACGATGGTCTACGCGACGTGCTGCATCATGGTGCTGTCGTTCCTCGTGTGGCTGCACCACTTCTTCACCATGGGTTCGGGCGCCAACGTCAATGCCTTCTTCGGCATCATGACGATGATCATCTCCATCCCGACCGGCGTGAAGATCTTCAACTGGCTGTTCACGATGTACCGTGGCCGCATCCAGTTCACAACGCCCGTGTTGTGGACCATCGGCTTCATCATCACGTTCACGCTCGGCGGCATGACGGGCGTCATGCTGGCCATTCCCGGCGCGGACTTCGTGCTGCACAACAGCCTCTTCCTGATCGCGCACTTCCATAACGCGATCATCGGCGGCGTGGTGTTCGGCTACTTTGCCGGCGTGCAGTACTGGTGGCCGAAAGTGTTCGGCTTCAAGCTGGACGAAAAGCTCGGCCGCAACGCCTTCATTTGCTGGTTCGTAGGCTTCTTCGTGGCGTTCGTGCCCATCTACATCCTCGGCTTCATGGGCATGACGCGCCGTATCAACCACTACGACAACCCCGCATGGCAGCCGTATCTGATGGTCGCGGCTGCGGGCGTCGGCATCATCGCGTTGGGCGTGGCCTTCCAGGTCGCGCAGATCGTAGTCAGCGTGATTCGCCGCAACCAGCCGGCGTATCGCGATGTCACGGGCGACCCGTGGAACGGCCGCACGCTCGAATGGGCGATCAGCTCGCCGCCGCCGGTCTACAACTTCGCGCATATTCCAGCCGTGCGTGAACTCGACGAGTTCGCCCACATGAAGGAAACCGGCCGCAGCATGGCCGATCAGGGACCGTACCGCGCCATCCACATGCCGTCGAACACGAGCGCGGGTCTTGTCGTCGGCGTGTTCGCGCTGGTGCTCGGCTTTGCCGCCATTTGGCATATCTGGTGGATGGCTATCGTCGGTCTGGTCGGCATTGCCGCGACCGTCATCGGCTACAGCTTCCGTGCGAACGCTGGCTACATGATCCCCGCCGCGACCGTCAAGGCGACCGAAGAGCGGAACCGTCCGCCGAAGTCGCCTGCAAAGACCGGCGTCGCGCGCGACCTGGAACTGGAGGTGCTGTAAATGTCGCAATCGACACTATCCGCGCATCACGCGCATGACCATGAGCACGAACACTCGTCGCATTCCGTGTTCGGCTTCTGGGCCTACCTGATGACCGACTGCGTGCTGTTCGCCTCCCTTTTCGCGACCTTCGCGATGATGGGGCATCAGTTCGCGGGCGGCCCGACGGCAAAGGATCTCTTCAATCTCAACGATGTCGCGATCGAAACCGCGCTGCTGCTCACGAGCAGTCTGACGTTCGGCTTTGCGATGATCTTTGCGCAACGCAAGAAGACGGGCGCCGTGCTCGCGTGGCTCATCGTCACGTTTCTGCTGGGCGCGGGCTTCCTGTGGCTGGAACTGCACGAGTTCGCGCATCTGATCGCCGAAGGCGCCAGCCCTCAGCGCAGCGCGTTCTGGTCGTCGTTCTTCACGCTCGTCGGCACGCATGGTCTGCACGTCACCCTCGGCATGATCTGGCTGATCGTGCTTGCGGTGCAGATGATCGCCAAGCCGGGCATGGGCGAACGCGAACTTCGCCGGCTCGCCTGTCTGAGCCTTTTCTGGCACTTCCTGGACATCGTCTGGATTTGCGTGTTCTCCTTCGTCTACCTTGCGAGCCTCGTCTAATGGCACATACGCATTCAACACATGGCGATATCCCGCATGTCAGCGTGCGTGGCTATCTGATCGGCTTCGTGCTGGCGGTTGTGCTGACCTTGGCGTCGTTCTGGCTCGTGATGTCGGGCACGTTCAGCGGCGAGCGCGCGATCACGGTGCTTGCAGTGCTGGCCGCCGTGCAGATGGTCGTCCACGTGGTTTTCTTCCTGCACGTGAACGCATCGAAGGGGCAGCGCTGGCACGCCTTGTCGTTCGCCTATACGATTCTGATGTCGCTCGTCGTTGTCGTCGGAACGGTATGGGTTATGCATAACGTCCACATGCTGATGATGGCGCGTTAAGCCCATCGGTCCTTCCCAAGGAACCGTATTGCTGCGTCAAAGCGGACCTGCCTCGCAGGTCCGCTTTTTTTTCGTCGGTGCGAATCTCTATTTTTAAGCGCGTGATGAATCTTGACAATTTGTCGCAGCCGCGTGAATATCTGTCCATAATTTGGTTTAACCATCCACAATATGGACAAGGAGACGCGAATGCCCGCGCCCAAGAATTCGGCGGATGCCCTCACGCCGTATCAATATCCCAATCCCAAGGAAGCGCAGAAGGAAATCGTCGTGAGTCACGCGATTCCAACCGACGAGCGCGAGTGGGTCCCGCAAGCCGAGAACGTCTGGTTTCGTCCGCTGTGCCTCAATGTGTCGACCGGTTACTGGATGAACCTGCTGCGCGTGCGCAAGTCGGGCGTGCTGTCGCGTCACCGTCATCCGCAAGCCGTGCACGGCATGGTGCTCAAGGGGCGCTGGCGCTATCTGGAGCATGACTGGGTTGCAACTGAAGGCAGCTACGTGTTCGAGCCGCCCGGCGAAACGCACACGCTTTACGTGCCCGAAGACGTCGAGGAAATGATCACCTACTTTCAGGTGAACGGCGTGATGTTCTATTGCGATCCGTACGGCAACTACACCGGTTATGAAGACGTGTTCACGAAGGTGGACATGTGCCGCAAGCATTACGAAGCCGTTGGACTGGGCGCGGATTTCGCCGATCAGTTCATTCGCTGAATAACGCTTGAAGCAACGGCTTGAAGCACAGTCTGAAGCAACGCAATTCCCTAGCACCTTTTGCCAACCGAACCGAAGCATAAAAACAAGGCTCTCGGAGGAGACAACATGCAGAGTAAATCGCCGCGCCTGAAGCGCATACAGTGGGTCGCGCTCACGTTCCTGACGCTTGCCGGAATCGTGAACTATCTCGACCGCAGCACGCTTTCCATCGCGAATCATTCGGTCACACAGGAGCTGGGGCTGTCCGCATCGCAGATGGGCTTGCTGCTCTCAGCATTCTCGTTCGCGTACGCGTTTTCGCAGTTGCCCATCGGCGTGATGCTCGATCGCTTCGGCGCGCGCATCATGCTCGGGCTCGGCATGTTCGTGTGGTCGGTGGCGCAGTTGTTCGGCGGCCTCGTCACGACGCTGCATCAGTTTCTCGCGGCCCGCATCGCACTCGGTATCGGCGAGGCGCCTCAATTTCCGGCGGGCGCCAAGGTGGTCAGCGAATGGTTCGCGCAGCGCGAACGCGGCAAGCCGACCGGCATCTTCGTGACGTCGTCGACCATTGGCCCGGCGCTCGCTCCGCCCATTCTCACCGTGTTGCTGCTCAACTTCGGCTGGCGCAACATGTTCGTCATCATGGGCGTACTCGGCATCATGGTGTCGGTGGGCTGGTATGTGGTGTACCGGAACCGCAAGGACATCACGCTCGATGCGCAGGAAGTCGCGCATCTGACCGAAGGCGAACCCGCACAGCGCGCCGAACGCAATATGACGTTCGCGGAATGGCGCGGTCTCTTCGGCAAGGCGACGACCTGGGGCATGATCTTCGGCTTCATGGGCGTGATCTACATGGTGTGGCTATATCTCACGTGGCTGCCGGCGTATCTCGAACACGAGCGCCATCTGACGATTGCGAAGACCGGCTGGGTCGTGACCATCCCCTATCTTGCCGGCACGCTCGGCATGCTGTCGTCGGGCTTTATCGCCGATGGTCTGATGGCGCGCGGCGTCGCACCCATTCGCAGCCGCAAGTGGCCGATCTGCTCGGGTCTCATCGGCGGCGCGCTCTTCACGGTGCCGGCCGCGTTCACACCGAATCTGACGCTCGCCATCGTGTATTTGTCGGCGGCAATGTTCTTCGTCAACATGGCGAGCGGCGCGGCGTGGGCGCTCGTCTCGGTCGCGGCTCCGCGTCATATGGTGGCCTCGCTCGGGAGCATCCAGAACTTCGGCGGTTACTTCGGCGGTTCGTTCGCGCCGTTCATCACCGGGCTCGTGGTCGACAAGACGCATTCGTTCGTCAACGCGTTCCTGATCAGCGCGGGCGTGGCGTTCGCCGCCGCGCTCGTGTACATGTTCGTCGTGCGCTCGCCGATTCAGGATTCCGAGGCGCAAGCCGCCGCCGTTCCCGTCGTCTGATCATTCAAGCTACTCATGACCTTTCAACCTGATCTGTACAAAGGCAAGACCGTCGTCGTGACGGGCGGCACGCAAGGTATCGGCGCGGGCATCGCGCAGGAATTCGCGACGCTCGGCGCGCGCGTCATCGCGGCGGGTATCGCGCCGACGGCAGCCCAGAAGGACGCGCTCGGCGCGGAAATTGAAGTCGCCGCGCTCGATGTCGCCGATGCCGCCAGCACCGCCGATCTTTTCGCGCGTCTCGATTCGCTCGACGTGCTCGTCAACTGCGCGGGCATGATCAAGCGTGGCGACGAGCACGACATCGAAACCTTCGAGCGCGTGATCGCCGTGAATCTCAACGGCACCATGCGGATGTGCTCGGCGGCGCGACCGTTACTCGCGAAAAGCCGGGGATCGATCGTCAACACGGCGTCGATGCTGACGTTCTTCGGCGGCGGTCTCGTGCCCGCGTACAGCGCGAGCAAGGGCGGCGTCGCGCAGTTGACGAAGTCGCTCGCGATTGCTTACGCGGCAGAAGGCATTCGCGTGAACGCGGTCGCGCCCGGCTGGATTGCCACGCCGCTTACGCAGGCGCTGCAGGAGGACGACGGCCGCTCGCAAGCCATTCTCGAGCGCACGCCCATGAAGCGCTGGGGCTTGCCGGAGGATGTCGCGCGCGTGGTGGCGTTTCTGGCGTCGCCGGCGGCGTCGTTCATGACGGGAACGGTCGTGCCGGTTGATGGCGGCTATCTGATCGCCTGACGCGCCAATCGACGGATCACGCGGCGTGCCGATATACTCGGCGCGCCGTCGCACTCAGGTTTCCAAAAATGTCCGCAGCTTCCGACTCCTCTTCCTCCTCCTTCGACGCGGCGAAAGCCAACGGCACCGCCGCGTTCTCGAAGTTCATGGTGGTGCTGCAACTCATCGCCGATGCCGACGAACCGCCAACCGTCGCCAGCCTCACGGCGGGATCGGGTTATCCGCGTCCGACGGTGTATCGCATCGTCGGCGCGCTGATTGCCGAAGGGCTCGCGGTCGAGAGCGCACGTGGCGGAAGTTATGCGCTCGGCCCGCGTCTGATGTCGCTTGCGAGCCGAAGCTGGGAGCGCTCCGATCTGCGCATCGCCGCCACCGACGCGTTACAGGCTCTGCGCGACAGTACGCAGGAAACCGTGCATCTCGCCGTGCGCAGCGGCGCGGAGATGGTGTATATCGAAAAGCTCGAAAGTCCTCATGCGGTGCGCATGGCTTCGCGCATCGGCACGCGCGTCACGCTCTATTCGAGTTCAGTGGGCAAGGCGTATCTGTCGACGCTCGGTCGTGCCGAGCGCGATGCGTTGTTGCAAGGCATGGCGTTCGAGCGCTTTACGTCGAATACGATCACCGAGCGTCGCGCGCTCGATGCGGAACTCGATGCCTGCCACGCGCGCGGCTATGCGGAAGACCGCGAGGAAAACGAAGCGCAGATTTTTTGTTATGGCAGCGCGATCGTCGGGGCGAACGGCACGACGCTCGGCTGCGTAAGCGTGAGCATTCCGCTGTTCAGAAAGAGCGCGACGCCTGTCGAAACTTATATCGAACCGCTCAAGGCCGCGTGCCGCGCGATCGGGGAGCGCATGAGTCCGGGTACGCGCTGACGCGCGCGTGCTCACCAGATGTACCGCGCGCCCAGCAAACCTTGATAGCTGCGATAACCGCCGTCGCCTTGCTGGTAGCCGAGGTTGCCCCACAGACGCCAGTTCCGCGCGAGTTGCGCCTGCGCGCCGACCTTTACTTCGAGGCGATTTCTCGGGCCGTCCTGCGACACCACGATCTGATTGAAGGCGATGGAATTGCCGCTCGTGTCGTGCCACCAGTTGACTTCCAGATACGGCAGCCAGCCCGGCGCCGCGGCCGATCCCGGCGCGTGAAAAACGCGCATGCCCACGCGCGTCGTCAGTGCATTGATATTGCCGCCATGGACGATCGTGCCCCCAGACTCCACGTGATCGTCGGCGGCATAGTTCGAATAGATGACTTGCGCTTGCGGCTCGATCAGCACCGGGCCGCTCGACGTCTGACCTACCGCGAACGCCCATCCGCCTTCGACCGATCCGCCCCACGTATGGCTCGCGTAGCTCTCGCCATTCAGTTGCGCGCCCTTGACCGTGTTGTCGAAGTGCGCATATTGCAGCCACGTATCCACGTAAGGTCCGACAGGCGAAAGCGCATTCGCGCGCCAGGTCGCGTAGACGCCGGCGCTCGCGCCGTTCACATTGCCTCGCGCGGTGGCGGGATTGTTACGCGCAGTGGCATCGGTCGTCGACGAACCATAACCCGCCATGATGCCCGCCTGCCAATGCTGCGCGTTCGACACGCGATGCAGCAAGTCGATGCCCGCCTGAAAGAGCGCGGTGTCGGTGGATTCGGCAAGCCGCCCGCCGGCCGCGTTGCCGTCGGTGTGCGCGGCACGAGTGCGCACCCAGGCCGTCGATTCGTTGCCGCTCATGCCATCCACGGCGAAGGGATCGGGGAAGCCCGCGCGGTCGTGCAAGGTCATGACGAACATGTCGCGCGCCGCTGCCTGATTGCCAAGATAGCCGCCCGGCTCGGGTCGTGGCGCGGGTGTCGGTGTCGGCGACGGTCCGTCCGTCAAGGTTCGCAAATACCAGTTGCCATCGGCGGGTGTGCTCGCGCCGCCTTTGTACAGGTTGTATTCGTATGGACCCGCGACGACGCGGCCATCGAGCGTGAACTGGCCGTTCGACTGACCATCCACCTGAACGATGCGGATTCCGTTGCTCGTTATCGCCCCCGCGCCGCCTGCGTTCCGCACTTTCACGGCGGTCTGACCGGCACTGTCGCCATGCACGATCAGGCGATCTGTCGCGGAACCGTCGCTGCCCAGCGCCGTGCTCAACGTCAGCAATCCGTTGTTGCCGATGTAGTTGCCCGCGACCGTCAACGTACTCGTGGGCGTCGGGCTGCTCATGCGGATTTCGCCGTTGTTCGTCAACGTTCCGCCGATACTGAACGCGCCAGCCGCGGCATTCGCGAAACCGGGCGCTGCATCCGCGACCGCGAGCAATCCGTTGTTCACCACCGCGCCGCCCACGCCGCCATAACCGCCGAATGTCGCGCCCTGCGCCACCGATACTTGGGGCGTGTTCGGCAATTGCGCGTTGTCGGTCAGGATGAGCGCGCCCGAATTCACTTGAGTGGTCCCGCTGTATGTCTGGCTGCCCGGCAGCAATAGCGCGCCAGAACCTTGCTGCGTCAACGCGCCGGTTCCGCTGATCGAGTGGCCATAGACGTAGCGATCGCTGCGATTGAACACCAGCGCGCCGTTGTTGACGATATCGCCCGCGACGCTGCCCGACGCGCCGCCCGTGCCGAGCTGCAGCACGCCCGCGTCAATGGTGGTCGGCGCCGTGTAAGTGTGGTCCGCGCTCAGAATCAACCGGCCGGCGCCGGTTTTCGTAAAGCCGCCCGAGCCGCTGATGACACCGTCGAACACGGTGTTCGTACTGTAATTTGCCGTGAGCGTTGCCGTGCCGAGCGAGACGTTGCCCGCGCCTGCGAGGCTCGTGACCTGCTGACTGAAACCGTTCAGATCGAATGTCGTGCCCGGCGACAACATCACGCGCGAACTCGGCGCGATGACATTCTCCGCCCCGGCTTGCAGCGTCCCGCCTTCGATCAGCGTCGCGCCGGTGTACGTGTTCGCCTTTGACAATTGCAACGTGCCCGCGCCTGCCTTGGTGAGCGTCTTGCCATCCCAGCCCGTCGTCTGATTGGCCGTCTCATTGGCGAGAACGACGTCCATGTCGAACGAATCGCCGGGTTGCACGAGCGTGAAGACGCCGTTCGCCGTCGCGGGCGTCGTCCCGTGCGCGGCATACCACGTGAGCCCGACGCCCACGTTGTAGTTCTGGGCGGTATAAGCGGACGAGAGCGTCAGGAAATCGACGGAACTGGCCGTGCCGCCGATGCGCGTCGATGCGAACGTTCCACTGAGCCCGCCGGGCGTGGTCGCGTGGATTTCCGTGAATGCGCCCGCTGCCAGTTGCGCGGCGCTCGTCGCGGGCGCTGCCGTGTAACCCGCGAGGTTGAAGATCGCGCCAGGACCGATCGATGCCGTGCTCGCCGAGATCACCGGTTCGGCAACCCCCGCGATGCTGGACAGTGTGCCGGTCATGGTGAAGGCGCGGCCGACTTCGAGCTGGCTGCGGCTCGACAGCGCCGTGGTCGCGCCGGACGCGGTGGTCCAGTCGGCCGCAGTCGTGAACGCGCCAGTTTGCAAAAGCCGTAATGTGCCGGCTTCGACGCTGACCGCGCCTTGCGTCGAACCGGAGGCGGCGAGATTCGCCGCGCCGACGCCCGTTTTCAAGAGCGCGCCTGAGCCGCTCAGTGTGTTGAGCATCAGGGCGTCGTTGGCGAAATCCAGTTGCAGGATGGCGTTATTCGTCACCGCGCCTGCGCCGAGTGCGGTCCCGGTTGCCGCGATCAGCTTGCCCGTAGCGATGGTCGTGCCGCCGCTATACGTGCTCGCGCCACTCAGGCTCAGGGTCGCCGGGCCGGTTTTCACCACGCTTCCGCTACCGCCGATCGTGCCGCTGAAAGCGGTATCGGCGAGATTGACGGCGGTGAGCGCCGCACCGCCGAGCGCGATTGCGCCCGCGCCGCTCAACTGGTTGATTTGCTGCGCGAAGCCGTTCATGTCGAGCGTGGCGCCGCTCGCGATGTTGACATTGCTGCTGGTCGCGAGCGAGTCCGTCACATCGGTTCTCAGCGTGCCGCCGTCGATCAGCGTGCCGCCGGTGTGGATTAGCGGCGCCGATACGATCAACAGGCCCGGACCTGTCTTCGTCAAGGTGCGGCCGTCCCAGCCGCTCGCGAAGACACCGACCCGGTCAGCCAGCGGCACGTCGAGGTTGAAGGTACTCGCGGCATCGGCGAGAGTGAAGGTGCCGTTGGCGATAGCGGCCGGTGCGCGCCACGTCAGGCCGAAGCCAACGTTATAGTTCAGGCCATCGGGGCTTTTCGCGCCGGTGAGCGTCAGGTAATCGGCGGGGCCTTGCGTGCCCGAGAAGCCGACGCTGGCGAAATCGCCCGAGATCCCGCCTGTCGTCCGAATGATGTTGAATTGCGTGCTCGTAAGCGCGCTGGCCGTATTGGGCGCGTCGGCTCCGAAACCGCTCACGGTCAGCGCGCCCCTGAGTGTCGCCGTGCTGGCCGTGATGATCGGCTGCACCTTTCCTATGCCCACGTTCAGCGCCGAGCCTACTTCCTGCGTGAAGTCCGTGGCGATTTGCAGACTCGACTTGTCCGAGATGCTTGTCGTCCCACCGACGCGCGTGGTGTATACGCCGGCGTTGAAGGCACCCGGATGGTCGAAGCCGAGCGTGCCCGCTTCGACAACCACCGTGCCTTGGCTAGAGCCGGCTTTCGTCAGGTGAGTGGCGCCACTGCCAGCCTGAATGAGTGTGCCGTTGCCGACGATCTGCCCCGCGAATGTCGCCACCGTATTGCGATTGAAGCGCAGCATGCCGTTGTTCACGACGTCGCCGTCGAGCGAGCCGCCCGCGCTGCCAGTACCGATCGTGAGGCTGCCGCTGTTCTGCACCGTGCTTGCCCCGCCATGCTGCGTGAGCGTGCCGCCGAGCGTCAGATCGCCGATCACGTTGAGCGCGTCCGGCGTCGTGCCACCTATCGCGATGTTGCCGGTCAGCGTCCAGACGCTCTTCACGCCCGAGGTGAGCTGGCTCAATCCCGGCCCGCGGCCCGTCGCGATGTTCCCGGACTGCACGGCCGAGCCGGTCAACGCGAGCGTGTTTCCCAATCCTTCGATGTCGAGGATATTGTCATTCGCGCCTTGCAGCGACGACCCCGTTCCCAGCGTCACGCGATTGTTCGAACCGACGAGAAGAATCGCCGCCGATCCCGCACTCGCGATTTTGCCGTTATTGACGAGTGTGCTGTCCTGTTGAAGTTGAACACCTGCGCCAACGGTGCTCTGGATGCTTCCGGTCGGGCTGTTCACGACCGACATCGGAAGCGTTCCGGTGTTGACCACGCCAGCCTGATAACCGGTTATCGATCCGTCGTTGTTGATGACGACCGAGCCTGTCTCGACGAATATTCCGTCGCCATAGGTCGCATCGCCCACGCCGGAAGCAATCGATGCCTTCGCGTGATTGTTGATGATCACCGTTCCCGTCGAGCCGATATAGACGCCATTGGGCGTTTGCTTGATGGGCCCGGCGACCGCGCCATTGACCGTGCCGAAGTTGTCGAACGTCCCCCCCGACGCGTCGATATACGCGACACCGTGACTGGTTCGTGCGCTTATGTCGCCACGGTTGATCAGATCGTTGGAATTTCCGCCGCCGTCGAAAAGCACGCCGAACGTATTGCCGAGCAGCGCGCCGCCCGCGTTATTGGTGAGCGTGGCGGGCACATAGAATTTGATCGCGGCCGCCTGGTTGTCGACCGCACTGACGATGACTCCCGCGTTGTTGAACGTGACAGGCGCGATGGCCGTGACATCGATTGCGTTCTCGGACTGCGTTGTGATAGTCGTGCCCGGAGGAACCACATAAGAGCTGTCATCCGATAAGACAGCGCCCGTCGTGCTCGACGCAACCTGTCCCGCTTGGGAGGGCGTCGCGAACCCAATCAGGGCGGCGGCCGCCAATGGACGCAGTCTCGTGTTGAACGATGCGCAATGACGTGTTCGAGCGCGACGTGTTTTCATGCGAATCGGCCTCGCCCCGGTGCGTCGTGTTCATGCCGGCGTTTGTACAAGTAATACTTCGGCTTATCGTTACGAATCTCCGGTGCTTTACCGGGGTGTAAGCGACCCGTGTCATTCTAGGACACAGTTCCCGATAAAATTCTCGTTACCTAGGATCACTTATGAAATTAGCTTCGCTTATTTTGTTAATGATCGCAGACGTCTTACCGTTCGATGTCATGTCTGCCATGCAGACTCGGAACGCCTGTAGATCGAATCACTCCGACCGTTTCGATGAAAAGCGACACCGTGCCGAGGCGCGCGAGCCTGCGCATGACCGTCAGCGTGGCCCGCGCATCGCCACGCGGATTGCTTCGCTCACCGCTGCTCCGCACCCGCCCGCTGCGCGATAAGCCGGGGCAAACGCGGCAGCATATGCGGCCAATGAGTGGCTTCGTGCGCGAGCCGCGTCGCGAGACTATGGCAGCCGAACTGATCGCGCGCCAGCCGAGCGATGACCTTGCGCGCGATCTTCCAGACGTCGATGTCGGGCGCAACGTCATGCGCCATGTGCTCGACCGCTTCCATCGTCCGCGACAGCAGCATCGCCCGCGACGCGATGCGCCCGTGCGCCGCGCTGTACATGTGCTCGACGGGCGCCTTGCCGATGGCATCGAATAGATGTGCCACGCCCACACCATGCCGCGTGTGCTTCGTGGAGAAACGTTCCGCCTCGCGCCGATACGTGGCCTCGACACGTACTTCGTGATGGATGGAGTGCGTGTCCGGCCGTCCGTGCTCCAGATGCACGCGCGCAGCCGCCTTGTGATCGCCCTGCAATAGCGCATCCGACACGCCGACGATGAACTCGCGTTCGTGCGCGGCGAAAAACATCGTCGGATTGTCGGCTTCGAGGACGATCTGGCCGAACGTGTCGGGGTCGATGCTCACCCGTGCGCCGGCGGCATCGAGTCCGGCGTGATAGAGGCCCGCGCCGAGCGCCATTTCGAAGAACGCTTCGATGAGCGTCGCAATGAGATCGGCCTGATCCAGTCCGTGACGCGCGAGCGCTTGCGCGTCCGAAAGAGGAATGGTCGCGATGGAACGCGTGGTCAGAACGGCGTCGTTGCAAAAGTCCCAGAGCACTTCCGGCACGGCGAGCCGGTTATCGTCACGCAACCGGTAGCGCAAATAGCTCTGGTCGGCGGCGCGCTGGCGCAGGTCGATCATTGCGTCGACGGTTTCGGTGACGCGACGCACCCATTCGGACGGATGCATGTCGCGCGCCTTGGCCGAACGGCGTTCCGCAAAACGCGCGGCGGCGAGCGCGAGATCGAGATCATCCGCGAGTTCCTGGCGTGCATCCGGACGCAGGAGCGTGACGCGCACCGCCATTTCGCCGATGCGCGCCGCATGCGTCTGCTCCGCGATGCCCGAGCGCAGCGGCGCGGCGCTCACCTGCGTCAGCGCAACACCTTGCGCGCGAAGAGCGGCGGCGGACACATCGCGGAACTGCGTGGCATCGTACGGCGTGAAAAGCCCGTCCATTTCGGTCAGCGCAACGCGCACCGCCGTTTCCGCCAGCGCGGGATGACGTGCGAGCGCGCCGGACGTCGCGTTCAGGACGCGCGGCAACTGCCGCAGCACGGGCAAGCTCGACGCGAGCGGCGCGGCACGCGCTCCATGTAGCGCGAAGAAGCGGGCGACACGCTGCATCGAGGCACCATCCTCGCTATGGTGACTTTCCCGTATGAATGCACGGCCTAGGCGCCAAAGGGTGGCGAGTCGTCGCATGGCAGAGTCGGGCTCGCTGAGTAAGGTTTAAGTTCGCAAACGTGCAATAGACATGCCTCGGTGCAGGCTTTTGAAACGCGTTTTGTCTTCCATGTGTAACACGTTTCAGCCAGCCGTGCGTGTGCTTGGCTTTGTTGCTAGTCGCCTCGAAAGTCGATGGCCAGCTTCTTACCGTCCCGTTTTTCATGTGCTAATTTTATTTAGTACGAGGGATTCGCGAACTCGTCGAACGCGTCGAAGCGACGGCGACATCATGAGCAGTCCGTTGGTCGAAGCCGGATCGCGCATGTTTCACCCGCTCTTTCGACAATTCGCTCCGTTGCATCGAGCGATTCGGATACTCGGATGTGTCTCATTAGATTCTTAAGCCCGATCGAGTTTAATGACACTCATCCCAAGCAAACAAGGTCAGCGATGAAAGCCCCTCAAGTCACGGTAGATGCGCAAGGCAACACGATTGTTTCCCATTCGACACCTATCAGCGAGCACTGCAAGAGCCGCGTGCGTTTGCTTGCATCGCTGGTCGAGATGATTGCCGCGCCCGGTGCCTACGAGCAATTCGCAATGTTTTCGGACGTCATGCAGCGCGATCTTCTGCATCTCATGCACTCGCTTGCGGAAGAGCAAATGCCGCTCGTCGAGGCGCTCGAAAAACACACGGCGCAGGTTTATTACGAGAAGGGCGTGAATGCGGCGCTCGAGCATCGCAGTCGTCAGCAACAAGCGGAAATCGCTGAACCGCCGCCGGTCGAATCAACGGACTACCCGCACATTTCAATGCCGGCTTTCGAAGAAGTTCGGCATTAATAAGGCAGTGTTGTCCTAGTTGCAAATGGAAGGATGGATCGTTGAAGCAGTTGAGGTGGCATCGGATGTGAACCGGTACTAGCATTTTGAAGCACCGGTCGCATCCGCAGTACGCGGTAGTCGAGTAGTGTCGGAAGTAAAGCAGCAGCAGTACGAGAAGTGAGCAGTAACTGTAGCAACGCAGTACCAGTAGTCTGAAGCACCCGCAGTATCCGCCGTACGAGAAAGTGAAGCAGTATCAGAAGCAAAGCAGCACCCGTAGCAAAACGCAGTACGAGAAAGTCAGCAGTACCCGAGCCCCTGCCCTAAGCCAGCAGGGGCTTTTTTCATTTTCGAGTCCGTTTTCAGCGCACCGTCACTTTGTATTATTTTGTCGGCACATGCTGCACATAAATTTCGATACGGTATCGTAATCCCTGCTAGCAACACGTTAGCAATATAAAGAACGACGAAGCCGCGTACTTCATCGAAAAATCATGCTGAGAGGCACTTTTGAGCGCCAGCAATATCATTCCCATCCGCACAAAAGACAGAGGCGCCATGCAGAACCAGGCCGAACAACCAGTCGAGCAAGCCATGTATATCCTCGGGCAGATCGGTGCCGTAATCTGTCACGACCATGGGCCGCGTCCCAACACATCCATCCTCACCAAGATGGCCTCGCGTCCCGCCGAAGGTCTGTGGTTCGCGGTGGCGCGCATGGACGAATTGTGTCCGCCGCAACGCGGTTCGAGACGCACGCTGCTTCGCTGGAAGCATGAGGAAATCGGACGTCTGAGCCGTCTGTTACCGCATCCGCTACCGGCGGATGCCTGCGCCAAAACCCAGATGCCCTTCTGGGCCGGCTATTGTCAGTACTGGGAAGACGTGCTCAAACAGCACGTGCAGCGCGACATCGACAGACTGAGCATCGAACTCAATGGATTGCAGCGCAAGAGCGCGAACCTGTGAGCCGCCGCGAGCCTCGACAGCGTCAGGTTGCGGCGCAGGGGCAACTCGGGCACACTCGCGCGCTCGCCCGCGGCAGTCGATCACCCTTGAGGAATGCTTCCTTGCCGTGCTCGAAAGGCATGCCGCGTCGCACTGCATCGGCGTGCTCAGCCCGAGTTTCAAGGTAAAGGAACAAACGATGGATGAAGTAAAGGTCACGGTCGACAATGACGGGCATCCCGTCATCGGCCATTCGGAATCGATAGAACAGCGCTGCAACCATATCGCGCAGGCCATTGCCGCGCTCGCCGATAGCGTCGCGGCCGCCGACAGTTCCACACAGCGGTCGCTCATGGCGCTTTTGCGCACGCTCACGCACGAGCAACTCGCGCTGACCGCCGCGCTCGGCGACCACGCAGGCGAGTTTTCATCCGACGAAGCGTATCGCAGGACGTACCGCCGTGCCTTCAGAAAAGGGTATAGCGCGGGATTGCAGCGGACCCTGCCGGCGCGTCAGACCGAGACCGTGGAACGGCCGATCAAATCTTCGGGCATCGCAACGAAGCGCCTGCGGCAGGACGCTCTGCGCAACACGGTTCTGGAGCATTGAAGAGGCTCATGCCTGGCGCATCGAATAATACTCATGCAGCACGGCGATCAGCCGGTCGAGTTCGGTCGGCTTGACGAAGTATCCATTGAAGCCCTTCAGCCGCGCGCGCGTTTGATCTTCCAGGCTCGTGCGGCTCGTGTGCGCAATCAGCAGCATGGCGGGATCGGCGGCGCGGATGACTTCGGCGACTTCCCAGCCATCGCCGAGCGGCATCATCAGATCGAGCAGCACCACGCCAGGACGCCACTTGCGCACGGCCGTCACGGCATCGAGCCCGGTATGGGCGGCGCGCACGGTTAAATCGGCGTCCTCGAGCGCGAGACAAATGGCGCGTGTCGCGTTCATGTCGTCGTCGGCAATCAGCACGCGTGGTTCGCCGCTGTCGGCCGAGCGTTCGGGCATCTGCCAAACGGCTTCATCGGTGAGACGGTCAAGTCGTTGCATGTCGTTGCCCTCAAGGAAGCAAGGACGAAAGCAACCCGCGTTCCCTGTTTGGAGCAATTGGCTGTCCTCAGACAGCATATGGCTCACGGCGATTACACTCGGGGATTACCCGATGCCCATGACACCCGCCGTCAGGCGACACGTCGAGCGTTTTTTGCACCGCCGTGACGCCTTCGCTCCCGACATTGGCGCGTCGATGACGTCGCCGCACAACCCGAGGTTCACACGATGTTCGTCGTCTACTGGCTAAGCGGCACATTGAACGAGGCAACGCCCCAGGCCGAACACCGAAGGTTCGATCCCACCGCGCTCGCGGATGCGCTGCACTACGCCGAAGCACTTCGCCGCCGACAGGCGCAAGGCGAGGACATCGCGTTCGTTACTTTGTGCAGCGAGAATCCGCAGTCCGTTGGCAAAGCCGGAGTCGCCGATCCACCCGCCGATTACGCATGGAAGAAACGTCGACGCTAAGCCTTGCGCGTTACGAACGTGCGTCCTTCTGCGCCTGGGCCACGTTCGGATCGTCGTCCTGCCATCCGCCGCCCAGTGACTTATAGACCGCGATGAGATCGGTCGTCACATTCACCGTCGATTGCGCAAGCTGCTCACGGGTCTGCGCAAGCTGGCGCTCCGCATCGAGCACCGTAACGAATGCGGTGATGCCCTTGCGATAAGCATCGGTCGCGAGTTGCAGGCTGATCTCATTGGCATCGACAGTCCGCACGAGCGCCGCACGCCGGTCCTGTTCCGTGCGATACGAAACCAGCGCGTTATCCACGTCCTGCAACGCATTGAGCACGGTCTGCCGATAAGCCAGCCCCGCTTGCGCGGCCTCGGCTTTCGAAATGCGTATGTTGGCGCGCAGCGCCCCGCCTTCGAAGATCGGCAGCGAGATACTCGGCCCGACCGACCAGAACAGACTCGACCAGCGTGCAAGATAGTTCGCCTTCAACGCGCGCGTGCCGACCTGACCCGTCAGCGAGATATCCGGATACAACTGCGCGACGGCCACGCCCACTTCCGCGGTCGCGGCATGCAACTGCGCTTCGGCGCGACGGATGTCGGGGCGACGCCGCGCGAGCGTCGAGGGAAGCCCGATCGGCACCATCGGCGGAACGGGCGGCACGGCGCGCGCATCGGACAACTCGGCATCGAGCGTACCGGGCGGACTGCCTATCAGCACGGCGAGCCCATTCAGCGCCTGCGCGATTTGCGCGTCGAGCGCCGGCAATTGCGCCTGCAGCGTGCCGACTTGCGCACTCGCGCTTTGCACGTCCTGCTGGCTCGTCAGGCCCACGCGCGCCTGCTCGCGCGTGAGATCGAGAATTTGCTGCTCCGCTTCGATCTCGGCGAGCGTGATCTGCTTGATGGACTGTGCGCCGCGCAACTGCGCATACGTGCGCGCCACTTCCGATTCGAGCGAGACGAGCGCGTCGTTGCGGCTTTCCATCTCTGCCTCGGCCTGCGCATTGGCGGACTCCACCGAACGCCGCACGCGCCCGAACAGATCGAGTTCCCACGATGCATCGAAGCCATCTTGATAGATCGTCGCCGGCCCGGTGGCCGAATCGAGACCCTGACGCAGCGTCGCGCCTTGCGCGCCAAGCTGATCGATCTGGTTATAGACGCCTTGCGACTGGAGGATGCCCTTGAGCCCGAGTTGCTCGCGCATCACGCTGGCGCTCGCGTTGACCTGCGGCAAACCCTGCGCCGCTGCCGACACGCTCTGTTCGCGCGCCTGCGCTATCCGCAACACGGCTTGCTGCAAGTTCAGGTTGCCCGCCGCCGCGCGGTCGATCAGCGAGTCGAGCATCGGATCGTTGAACTGCTTCCACCAGCGCGGATCGGGATCGGCGGCAGTCTGCACGACCGATGGCGCATCCGCATGCGGCACGCGCGGATCGTTCTGCGGATTCTGCGAGCGCTGCGTGTCGCTCCAGACCTCGGGGACATCGGCGCTCGGCGCCTTGTAATCGGGTCCGACGGTACACGCGCTCGTCAGCAAGGCGAGCATCAGAATGGAAAGACGCGGCTTCATCTCAATGGCCTCCCGCACCGCCGGCGGCTTTTACCGGCGAGAAGAAAAACGTGAGCGGAATGAACATGAACGAAAAGATCGCGCATGCGGCGAAGACATCGAGATAGGCGAGGATCGTCGCTTGCGAAACGAGCGTCTTGTACATTTGACCCGTTGCGGCCGTCATCGCCTGCGACATGGTCTGGCCCGTGTCCATCAGCGTGCGCGCAATGCGCTGCACCGCGTCGTTGTACGGCTGGTTGAGCGGCGTCAGATGCTCGACCATATGCGCCATGTTCGCCTGCGTGCGCTCGCGGATCATCGCGGTCGCAAGCGAGATGCCGATGGAACCCGCCACGTTGCGAAACATGGTGAAGAGCGCGGAGGCGTCGTTGTTCATCGACTTCGGCAGCGAGAGATAGGCGAGCGTCGTCACCGGCACGAACAGAAAACCGATGGCGGCCGACTGCGCGCTGCGCATCATCGTCAACGTTCTATAGTCGATGTTCGGCACCAGTCGATGCGAGTAGAGCAGCGCGACGCCCATCAGAAAGAAGCCGAAGCCGACCAGATAACGCGTCTGCACGTAGCTCATCAACTTGCTGACGACTGGTATCAGGAACACGATCAACAACGCGCCCGGCGACAGCACGAGACCGGCAAGCGTGGCCGTGTAACCGAGCTGCTGCTGCGCGAGTTGCGGTATCAGCACCGCGCTGCCGTACAGCACCGACGCGAAGCCGACGATGGCCGCCGACCCCAGCGCGAAGTTGCGGTCTTTGAGCACGCGCAGGTCGACCACGGGTCGCTTCGCGTACAACAGCCAGAATGTCGCACCGACGATGCCGACCGCCGCCAGCACCGCGAACGTGATGATGAAGTTCGAATGGAACCAGTCGTCGTCCTCGCCGCGATCGAGAAACACTTGCAGACAGCCGAGTCCGAGCGCGATCAGGCCGATGCCCACGCCGTCGATACCCACGTCCTTGTGGCTCTGCTTCTTTTCCCACGGCGGATCTTCGACGAACTGCATGACCGCGATGGTCGTCAGCACGCCAACCGGCACGTTGAGCAGAAAGACCCAGCGCCAGGTGAAGTTGTCGGTGATCCAGCCGCCGAGCGTCGGCCCGAGAACGGGCGCCACGACGATCGCCACCGCCGAGATCGAAAACGCGCGGCCGCGCTGCTCGGGCGGGAAGGTATCGAGAATGATCGACTGCTGGCTCGGCTGCAAACCGCCGCCGAAAAAGCCCTGCAGAATGCGGAAGATGATGAGCTGCCCGAGATTCGTCGCGATGCCGCACAGAAACGAACACACGGTGAACGCCGCGATGCAGATCAGGAAGTAGCGCTTGCGCCCGAGGATCTTCGAGAAGTAGGCGGACAGCGGCAGCACGATGCCGTTCGCGACGAGATAGGACGTGAGCGTCCACGTGGCTTCGTCGTAGCTCGCGGACATGGTGCCGGAGATGTGCGGCAGCGCGACGTTAACGATGGTCGTATCGAGCACTTCCATGAATGCCGCGAGCGTCACCACGACGGCGATCAACCACGGGTTCGACTTCGGCTTCCAGTTGCTGTGATCGTGCGCGGCGGTATCGCTCATGGCTCGGTTCTCAGTGCGTGAGCATCACGGTCGGCACGACCGACAGCCCGAGCGGCAGCGACGTGCCCGGCTTCATGCCATCGTCGATGACGATTTTCACGGGCACGCGCTGCACGATCTTCACGAAGTTGCCCGTGGCGTTCTCCGCCGGGAACGCGGAGAAACGCGAGCCGCTGCCGAGTTGAACGCTGTCGACGTGACCGTGCAGGTCGAGGCCCGGATAGGCATCGACTTCGAGCTTCACCTTGTCGCCGGGACGCATGCGGTCGAGTTGCGACTCCTTGAAGTTCGCCGTGACCCAGACGCGCGTGGTGACGAGCGTGAGAATCGACGTTCCAGCTTGCAGGAAGGTGCCGTATTGCACGTTGCGCCGCGTGATCCAGCCGTCGGCGGGCGCGCGCAGTTCCGTGTACGAGAGATTCAGTTGCGCGGCTTCGACTTGCGCCTGTGCCTGACGCACTTGCTGGCGCTTCTCTTCGACGGCCGCGATCACGGTGGCTATCTGTTGCGGCACGAGGCTCGCCGTGCGCACTTGCGCACGCGCCTGCGCGACGTTCGCCGCAGCGCTCTTTTGCTGCGCGGTCGCGGTATCGATGTTTTGCTGCGACGTCGCGCGGATATCGACTGATTGCTGACGCTGATACGCCGCGCTCGCCTGCGCGAGATTCGCCCGCGCGTTCTGCTCCTGCGCCTGTGCCTGCGCGAGCTGCGCCGGATACTGCACACGCGCCACTTCGAGCTGCGTTTCCTGCGCATGCAACTGCGCCTGGGCAAGCCCGAGCTGCGCGTTGGCTTGATCGAGTTGCGCCTGATAGTCGCGCGGATCGATCTTGATGAGCAGATCGTCCTTATGCACGAAGCGGTTGTCGTCGATGTTCATCGTCACGACATAGCCCGACACCTTCGGCGCGATGGTCACGGCGTCGCCATCCGTGTACGCGTCGTCGGTGCTGATCTCGTTGCGCGTCATGAACCACCAGATGAAGGCGCCGATAGCCAGCACGACCACGACGACGCCAAGGATGATCAGGGGTTTCTTGCCAGGCCCCTTCTTTTCGCCCTTATCGTCCTTACCGTCTTTACTGTCCTTGCTGTCTTTTTCTTTCTCGCCTTCGTCGTCGCGCTTGCGGTCGTCGTCGCGGTCGTCGTCTTGGGCTTCGGAGTCGTGTTGATCTGGCATCGCCGCTCACTTGTCAGGTTGAAACCCGGACGATGCGCCGGGTGGAACCTCGGGTTCTGGACCTGCGGATGGACCACGCGCAATCGAAGCCGCGTATCCGGGGCGCCCGAGCGGAATCATCCGAGGGCAGGCAACAAGCAAATCGTGTTCCGCGATGGCATTTGTCGGCCTGGCGCGAACGTGCGGGCGGGTTGGCATGAATTTGCGCCTGCCGCGTAAGTGCGACGGCCGGAAGCTTTTAAATGCGCGTTGTAGAAGTTTCCACGCCGCTCATTCGCTCCTAACTTTGTGCGCCGATCATGCGTTTCATCGAATCGAAACCCTGCAACGGAGGCCATCATGTACAAGCACATTCTCGTCGCGGTCAGCACGAGTCTCAGCGAAAGCGCCCTGACCACTGCCATCTCGCGCGCCCGCGACTGCAACGCACGCCTCACCGCGCTGCATGTGGTCGATCAGACGCCGTGGTGGGCTGTCGTCACCGCCGAGTGCAATTTCGCGGAGACCGCCGCGGTCATCGACGATCACGCGCGCGCCGTCACGCGCTATAGCGCCCGGATGATCGAGCGCGCGGGCATCGATGGCGTCGCGCGTAGCATCACGCTGCCGCTGCATGGCGTGAGCATCGGCGAGGCAATTGCCGATGTCGCAAGCGAGATCGGCGCGGACCTAATCGTTTTAGGCGGCGAAGCGGAAACCGGCTGGAGATTTGGCGAAGCGCGCATGCGCGACGTGATCTGCACGCATACGGCATGCGACGTTCTGATTGCATCGCATGGCGTGGGGCACGTGTTCGATACGGGCGAAATGCAGGCGATCGAAGCGCGCTTCACACAAGCTCACAGCGCCCCGCGCAACAACGCCGCAAGCTGAACGATGCCCATCGAAATCTGCTTTTCGCGCTTTGCATCGAGTCTTCCGATGGGCACGCTCGTCGATACCGCCACGCGCTTGCCCGCCGGCGTCATGCCGACATAAGCCGCGAAACACGCAAGCCCTTCTGTCACTTCCTCGCGTTCGAGCGCGAGACCGCTCGTGCGAATGGACGCGAGCTCGCGCAACAGCGCCGCGCGCCGCGTGATGGTGCGCGGCGTTACCGCTTCGAGACGCTCGGGCAGGCGTTCGCTGACGGCATCGTCTGTGAGACCGGCCAGCAGCGCCTTGCCGAGCGCGCAGCAATGCGCGGGCAGCCGCGAACCGAGATCCGATACGAGCCGCACCGGCCGATGCGCGTCCTCGCGCGCGACATACACGACCTGCACGCCATCCAGCACGGCAAGCTGCACGACCTCGTTATGCGTGTTGATGAACGCGCCCGCGCCCTCGCGAAACGCCGCCTGCAGCTTGTCGTGACGCACATACGCGTTGCCGAGCTCGAACAGGCCGACGCCGACCACGTAGCCATCGTCGCGCTTCTCGATCCACTGCATGCGCGCAAGCGTCTCCAGCAGCAAATAGAGCGTGCTGCGCGACAACCCGGTGGTTTCGGCGAGCGTGGCGGCGCGCACGGGCTTGGAGGCGTCGGCGAGCGTCTGAAGAATGTCGCCCGCGCGGCGCAGCGCGGGCACGTCGTAGGCTTTATCCATGTCGATGGTCGCGGTTATTACTAAATCGGAAGCGAGATTGAGACCGCGCATATTCCAACAGGTTGGATAAACATGCAACCCAATGGACACTAACGCACGTGCGGGCTACGATCGTTTTCCCTTTTCCCGTGCACGGTGATCCCACTCATGCAGCCCGTTTCCCTTTCCGCGTATCTGCCCGAAGACTTTGCCGATGCCTTGCTGATCGGCCGCGTATGGCGTCCCGCGCCGGTGAACGGCCCGGCGGTCGTTGCCGTGCGCCGGGGCGAAGTGTTCGACATTACGCGCGCCGCGCCGACCACAGCCGATCTCTTCGACAATCCCGACGCCGTGAACATCGCGCGCACGGCTGAAGGCGAACGCCTCGGCACCGTGGAAGATTTGCTGCAAGCCACGCTCGATGCCGCAACCGACAGTCCACGCCTGCTCGCGCCCTGCGACGTGCAGGCGGTGAAGGCGTGCGGCGTCACCTTCGCGGTGAGCTTGCTGGAACGCGTGATCGAGGAACAGGCGGGCGGCGATGCGACGAAGGCGAAGGAAGTTCGCGAGACCATCAACAAGTTGATCGGCGCGGATCTTTCGAAGATCAAGCCCGGTTCGGAGAGCGCGGCCAAGTTGAAGGCGGAGCTGGAGCGGCGCGGCGCGTGGTCGCAATACATGGAAGTGGGCATTGGGCCGGACGCGGAAGTGTTTTCGAAGTCGCAGCCGATGTCGTCGGTGGGCTTTGGCGCGGACGTGGGGCTTTATCCGACATCGCAATGGAACAACCCGGAGCCGGAGATCGTGCTGGCGGTGAACGCGCGCGGAGAGATCGTTGGCGCCACGCTTGGCAACGACGTGAATCTGCGCGATATCGAAGGCCGTAGCGCGTTGTTGCTCGGCAAGGCGAAGGACAATAACGCTTCGTGCGCGATCGGCCCGTTCGTGCGCCTGTTCGACGAGCGCTTCACGTTGGACACGGTGCGCGGCACGACTTTGTCGCTGCGCATCGAAGGCGCGGACGACGATTTCGTGCTCGAAGGCGTGAGCCATATGAGCGAGATCAGCCGCGATCCCGCCGACCTCGTCAAGCAGACGCATGGCGCGCATCACCAATACCCAGACGGCTTCATGCTGTTCCTCGGGACGATGTTCTCGCCGATCAAGGACCGCGACACGCCGGGCGGCGGCTTTACGCATCATCTCGGCGACGTGGTGACGATTGCCACGCCGAGTCTGGGCGCACTCGTGAACACGGTGCAGCTTTCGACGGAAGTCGAGCCCTGGACGTTTGGGGTGCGCGCGTTGTATCGGAGTCTGGCGGCGCGTGGGTTGTTGGGTGGGGCGGTGGGTTGAGCGAGAGGATCGGCTGAACTTCAGTCTGCGCGCATGGCCCATCTGGCGACGCGCAGGTCATCGAGCGACAGCAGGCATTACGATCACGCGCCCAGCCTCGGCGGGCGCTTCATCCCCTTCGCCACCACCTGCACCGGCGTCTCCATGTACGGCGACAAATCCCGCTGTCGCCGTTTCTCCAGTAGCGCCTTCACGGCGACATCCACGCCGAATACCGCCTGACGCGCACCGAACTGCTCGACCGTCGCAAGCAGGCGCCCGTCTTCCAGCATCGGTTGCACGGCGTCGATGTTGTTATAGCCCGTGACCAGCACGCGGCCTTTTTTCCCGGCGATGCGAATGGCATCGATCGCGCCCATCGCGAGGGTATCGTTCGCGCACAACATGCCGCGCAAGGTCGGGCGCGTGTAGAGCATCTGCAGCGCAATGGACTTGCCGCTCGCGAGACTCCAGTCGCCCGCGTCGGCGGCCGCGACGCGCACGTTCGCCGCGTTCATCGCATCCCTGAAGCCGATGGCGCGCTGCTGCGCGTTGCGGTCGTTCGCCGGTCCTCCGATGATGCCGACTTCATCGCCTGCTTTCAGCTTCGAGCCGAGATAATTGCCGACGAGCCGCGCGCCACGGCGGCTGTCCGGACCAACGAAGGGAATGGTGAACGCCGGGTCGTCGGCGTCGTCGTCGAATGCGTTGTCGATGGCGATCACGATGATGCCCGCGCGTATCGCCTTCGTGGCCGAGGGAAGCAGCGCTTTCGAATCCGTCGGCGCGATCACGATGGCCTGGACCTTCGCATCGATCAAAGACTCGACGATTTGAATTTGCGCGGCGACGTCGTTGTCGCCCTGCGTGCCGCGCGCGATCAAATCCAGTTGCGACGCGAAATGGCGCTGGTAGTTGTTTGCGCCGTCGATCATGGACACGACGAAAGGATCGTTCACCGACTTCATCACGAGCGCGATGGTAGCGCGGCCATCGGCGGCGCGCGCATCGCGAACACGAACCAGGCCGCTCGCGCTCAGGGCGCACGCGGCAAGCAGACGGCGGCGGGCAAGGCTCGGCATCGGAATGGAGGGCGTTAGGGTCGCCCCATTGTAGCCGCAGGCGGGGAAGACGCTTGCCGAAACGCAGCGAACTACCGCGTGGCCACGTTCGACGGATGGATTGCGTTGAGCGGAGTGATGCCGCGCACGGCCAGCGAACTATTGCGGGATTGCTCCCACTGCGTGAGACGCGTTGAGCGGAGTAGAGCCGCAAGCGCCCAGCGAACTACCGCGTGATCTCGACCGGAGCGTGTCTCGCGTCGAGCTAAACGGGAACTGCAAGCGCATACCGCGCCGATTGCAAAACCGCGCGCTTCAAAGAAACGGCCATCAGCCCTTCGCGCGCTTGCTCCACGCAATCGCTACGAACGCCGTGCACAGCGCCTCCATGCCCGTGGCGTCTTCATCGTCGAAGCGGCCGGGAATCGGGCTATCCACATCCCATACGCCGATCAGAACGCCAGCGGCATCGACGAGCGGCACGACGATCTCCGAACGCGACGCCGAGTCGCACGTGATATGACCCGGAAACGCCTCGACGTCCGGCACGACTTGCGTGCGCCGGTCGCGTGCCGCCGTGCCGCACACGCCGCGTCCAAGCGCAATTCGCACGCACGCCGGCTTGCCTTGAAACGGCCCGACGACGAGCTCGGCGCCGTCGAAAAGATAAAAGCCCGCCCAATTCAAATCAGGCAGCGAGTGAAAAACCAGCGCCGAAAAGTTAGCCGCGTTGGCGATGAAATCGCTTTCGTCCGCCAGCAGCGAGCGCACCTGTTGAAGCAGATCGTCGTACTGGGCAGTTTTACTCGCGTGGGCCGACTGAGAGATCGAAAACATGATGGCGCAACCGCAATGTCGAAAAGTGTCGCCGACGATAGCACAACGCTCATCGCCACGCAGGCAAAGGCACGGACGCCCGAAACTTGGAACTGCAGGGTCTATCGCCTAGTGTGAAAGGCGCACATTCGTCGGGAGCGTTGCTTGCAACGCATGCCACGGATGGTTTTCATTCGCTGCTTAAAAGCAGGCTTGGGGAATTCCCTCTCTTTACAAGAACGCGCCGCCGTCTTTAAATAAATCAACTTGATTTAATTAATGCCCCGCATGAGGGCGACACGAGACAACGAGCAGCGCTTCATGCGCTGACTCGACAGGAGACAGGCGCGTGAAACCAGCAAGCGGCAGAGGCAGCAACTCCGCGAACGTCCGGCGCTACAACGAACGCCTGCTGTTGCAGGCGCTGCGGCGCACCGAGCCCGCATCGAAGGCCGATCTCGCGCGTCACGCGAATCTGACGAGCACGGCGGTTGGCAGCATCATCGAGTCGCTCGGCAAGGCCGGGCTCATCGAGTACACCGGACGCCGGATCGAAGGCCAGCGCGGTCAGCCGGCCGCGCTCATCCGGCTCGATCCACGCGGCGCGTTCGGTATCGGCGTGCGGCTGGACCGCACCGGCATCGAGACGGTGCTCGTCAATTTCGCGGGCGACGTGCTCGGGCGCAGCGCCATCGACATGGTGCTGCCGCATCCGTCGGTCGTGCTCGAAATCGTGCGGCGCGATGTCGAACAGATGCTCGCGCTGCTTAGCGCGTCCGAACGTGAACGGCTCGCGGGCATCGGCATCGCGCAGCCGTTCAATCTCGGCAGCTGGCTGCGCGAGCTCGGCCTGCCCGCCGAAAACTTCCGCGCCTGGGACGAAACCGATTTCCCCGACGCCCTATCGCGCGCGCTCAACCTGCCCGTCTTCAGCGAAAACGACGGCAACGCCGCCGCCACCGCAGAACTGTTCTACGGTCACGGCCGCACGTGCGACGACTTCATCTACCTGTTCCTGGGCTCGGCGATCGGCGGCGGCATTGCCATCGACGGCGATTGTCTGCGCGGCGCATCCGGCAACGCGGGCGATATCGGCGTGATTCCCGTGCCGCCAAGCCGCCTGCCGTCCGCCCCGCAACCCGTTGGGCAGTGGGACATTTTGCTGTCGCGCGCCTCGCTCAATGCGCTCGTGCGGCATCTGCACTACAGCGGCGCGGCGGCGGACAACCGCGTCGACTTGCAGGCGTGCATCGAACAACGCCTGCCCGCCGTCGACGAATGGATCGAGGATTGCATCGAAGCCCTCGCGCCCGCGTTGCGCGCAACCTTGTGCGTGCTCGACGTGCCGATGGTCGTGATCGATTCCGACATCGACGGCGGCCTGCTCGACCGGCTCGTCGCGCGCCTCCGGACCACGATGACCGCCAACGCGCCCGAGGCACGCGGCACGCCCGCGCTCGTGCGCGGCACCTTCGGCCCGGATGCGGGCGCGATCGGCGCCGCCACGTTGCCCATGTTCTACAACTTCTCCCCGCGCGCCGGCTTTCGCCACGCGGGCATCAAAACGCAAGAGGTGAACCATGCCGCATGACACCGCGGACCCGCGTACGCCGCTTCTGGAAATGCGCGGCATCAGCAAGACGTTTCCGGGCGTGCGCGCGCTGAACGACGTCCGTCTTTCGGTCTTTCCAGGCGAAGTGCATTCGCTGATGGGCGAAAACGGCGCGGGCAAATCCACGCTCATGAAAATCCTGTCGGGCGCATATCAGGCCGATGCAGGCGGGCAAATTCTCATCGATGGCAAGCCGGTCGTCATCGACGGTCCGCTCGCGGCGCGTGCGCTCGGCGTCGCCGTGATTTATCAGGAACTGAGTCTCGCGCCCAACCTTTCGGTGGCCGAGAACATCTACGCGGGCCGCGAACTGCGCAAGGGCCGAGGTCCGTGGTCCGTCGTGGATCGCGCCGGCATGGAGCGCGGCTGCGTGGACGTATTGAAGCGGCTGGGCGCGTCGTTCAAGCCGCACACGCTCGTCGGCGATCTTTCCATCGCGGAACGGCAGCTCGTGGAAATCGCGCGCGCCGTGCACGCCCACGCGCGCATCCTCGTGATGGACGAGCCGACCACGCCGCTCTCATCGCGCGAAACGGACAGGCTGTTCGAGCTCGTGCGCACATTGCGCGCGGAAGGCATCGCAATCATCTACATCAGCCATCGCATGGCGGAGATTTACGAGCTGTCGGATCGCGTTTCCGTGCTGCGCGACGGCAGCTACGTCGGCACGCTCAAGCGCGACGAACTCTCCGCCGAGAGCCTCGTGAAGATGATGGTGGGCCGCGACATCTCCGGCTTCTACAAGAAGGAACACGCGCCTTACGATCCCGGCAAGATCGTGCTGTCGGTGCGCGATATCGCCGACGACCGCCGCGTGCGCGGCTGCAGTCTCGAACTGCACGCGGGCGAAGTGCTCGGCATCGCGGGACTCGTCGGCGCGGGACGCACGGAACTCGCGCGCCTCATCTTCGGCGCGGAAGAACGCACGCGCGGCGACATCCTGATGCACGGCAAGCCGCTCAAGGTGCGCACGCCGCGCGATGCCATCGACGCCGGCCTCGTCTATCTCACCGAAGACCGCAAGGGTCAGGGCTTGTTTCTCGACATGAGCGTGCGCGACAACATCAACGTCGCGGTCGCCGGACGCGATTCCAAGATGGGCGTGATGGACATTGCGCACGGCAACAACCGCGCGCGCGAGGCAATCGCCGCGCTCACCATCCGCGTGCCGAACATGCGGGTGAACGCGGGCGCGTTATCGGGCGGCAACCAGCAGAAGGTGCTGCTATCGCGTCTGCTCGAAACGCGGCCGCACGTGCTGATCCTCGATGAACCGACGCGCGGTGTCGACATCGGCGCGAAGTCGGAGATTTATCGAATCATCAACGAACTGGCGCGCTCGGGCGTCGGCCTCATCGTTATTTCGAGCGAGTTGCCGGAAGTGATCGGCGTGGCCGACCGCGTGCTCGTCATGCGCGAAGGCCTGATAGCGGGCGAACTCGGCGGACATTCCGGCAAGCCGATTTCGCAGGAAGGGATCATCGAACTGGCGACGGGCTCGAAGGTCAAGCTCGATCAGGCCGCATAAAAGCACATTGGAGAGAGACATGGCTAACACCACCAAGCAGGACAACGTCGGGCCAGGCGCGGCGGAACGGCAGACGCGCATCGAACATCGCGAGCGCATGCAGGTCCTGATGCGCACCGCCGGCATGTTGCCGGTGCTGATTCTGCTGTGCATCGGCTTCGGCATCGTCACCGATGGCTTCTTCAGCCTGCAGAACATGTCGATCGTCACGCAGCAGGCGTCGATCAACATCGTGCTCGCGGCGGGCATGACCTTCGTCATTCTCACGGGCGGCATCGACTTGTCGGTCGGCTCGATCCTGTCCGCGGCGGCTGTCACCGCGCTGCTCGCGTCGAACCTGCCGCATCTCGGCTGGCTCGGCATTCCGGCCGCGCTTGCCGTCGGTCTCGGCTTCGGCGTGGTCAACGGGCTGCTGATCTCGCTGCTCAAACTGCCGCCGTTCATCGTGACGCTCGGTTCGCTCACGGCGGTGCGCGGCATTGCGCGGCTCATCGGTAACGATACGACCATCTTCAACCCGCAGCTGTCGTTCGCGTTCATCGGCAACGACACGGTGCTCGGCGTGCCGTGGCTCGTGATCATCGCGCTCGCGGTCGTCGCCATTTCGTGGTTCATTCTGCGCCGCACGGTGCTCGGCCTGCGCATCTATTCGGTCGGCGGCAATCCGGAGGCGGCGCGGCTCTCGGGCATCAAGGTGTGGGGCATCCAGCTTTTCGTCTACGCGATGTCGGGACTGCTCGCCGGTCTCGGCGCGGTGATGTCGGCGGCGCGGCTCTATGCGGCGAACGGTCTGCAACTCGGCCAATCGTATGAACTCGATGCCATCGCCGCGGTCATTCTCGGCGGCACGAGTTTCGTGGGCGGCGTGGGGTCGATCGTCGGGACGCTGGTCGGGGCGCTGATCATCGCCGTGCTGTCGAATGGACTCGTGCTGCTCGGCGTGTCGGATATCTGGCAGTACATCATCAAGGGTCTCGTCATCATCGGCGCGGTGGCGCTCGACCGTTACCGCCAGCGCGGTTCGGCCCGAACCTGAAGTTTCGCTTTGAAAACACCGGGCGCATGCAGGTCCGCCTGCGCCCGTCCAACTCGAATGGACCCACTGGAGACAACAACATGCGCAAACACAACAAGCTTTTCGCCAGCGTCGCACTCGCAGTCGGTTTTTGCGCGGCGCTGCCCGCCGCGCAGGCCGCCGACAAGCAACTGAAGTCGGTCGGCATCACGGTCGGCTCGCTCGGCAATCCGTACTTCGTGACCATCTCGCGCGGCGCGGAAGCCAAGGCCAAGCAGATCAATCCGAGCGTCAAGGTCACGGCGGTATCGTCGGATTACGACATGAACAAGCAGTTCACGCAGATCGACAACTTCATCTCCGCGCACGTCGACATGATCCTGCTCAACGCGGTCGATCCGAAGGCGATCGAACCCGCCGTGAAGAAGGCGAAGGCGGCGGGCATCGTGGTGGTCGCGGTCGACGTGGCCGCTGCCGGAACGGACGCCACCGTGCAGACCAACAACGTGCAGGCGGGCGAACTCGCGTGCGATTTCCTCGCGAAGAAGCTCAACGGCAAGGGCAACGTGGTGATCGAGAACGGGCCGCAGGTTTCGGCCGTGACGGATCGCGTGAAGGGTTGCAAGGCGGAACTGGCGAAGAATCCGGGCATCAAGGTGCTATCCGACGACCAGGACGCGAAGGGTTCGCGCGAAGGCGGCATGAACGCGATGCAAGGTTATCTCACGCGGTTTCCGAAGCTCGACGGCCTCTTCGCGATCAACGATCCGCAAGCCATCGGCAGCGATCTCGCGGCGAAGCAACTGCGTCGCAACAATATCGTGATCACGTCGGTGGATGGTGCGCCGGATATCGAAAACGCGCTCAAGACCGATACGCAGATTCAGGCTTCCGCGAGTCAGGACCCGTGGTCGATGGCGCAGCAGGCGGTGAGCGTCGGTTACGACTTGATGAACGGCAAGAAGCCGAGCAGCACGATGATCCTCATGCCGTCGACGCTCGTCACGCGCGAAAACGTGGCGAATTACAAGGGCTGGTCGTCGCCGCGTTGAGGTTCGACGTGACGTAGGCGCGAAAGAAGGCGGCGAATGCGTCGCCTTCTTTTTTTGGGTCGACCTTGGGCTCGCTCATCTGATCGGCAACACGCGCAGCGCGCTCGTCTTGCCCGACGACGCACCCGCGCGATCCACCGCGATCAGCCGCTTGCGCGCGACATCGACGGCCACGCCGCGAGGCGCGTCGAAGTCGCTGGCGATGACCGCCGCCGTACCGCGCTTCGACACACTGCACAACGCGTGCGCGCCGCATTTCGTGTAGAGCGTGCCATCGGGCGATGCGGCCATGAGATCGGGCGCATCGACGGTGGCGAACACATTGGTGGCCTGCACCGGGCCGCCCGCCGTGCGCGCGTCCTGCAGATCGACCTTGAAGATGCGGTTCGCCGCCTGATCGCTGATGAACAGCGTGTCGCCGACGACCGCGAGGCCCACCGGCTTCTTCAGGCCGATGACGAGATCGCGCTCGGTCACGCTGCCCGGCGTCGCGCCACGCGTGATCAGGCTAACGCCGCCCATCGACGGCGCATCGCCTTCCTTGCCGAACCAGCTCGACAGAAACGTGCCGCTGTCCAGCACGACGAGCCCGAGGCGGCGTCGCGACGGGTTTGCATCGGCGGCAAGTGCCACTTGTCCGCTCGCGGCGATGTCGAACACCGCGCTGTTCTTGCCGAAGCCGAAGCGCTCGACGAGCAGATGTCCGTTCGGCGCAAACGCAATCTGACTGAGCGCGCCGCGCTCGCCTTCCTGCGCGGGAATGCGCGCGTAGAGCGAAAAGTCGGGCGATGCAGCGTCGAGACTCGAGGTCATCACGATGCTGTTGGTCTTGTCGTCGGTGACGAACACCGCGCCATCCGACGCGCGCACCGCGACGCCGTTCGGCGAGCCGGAAAGCTGGACCGTCTGCGGCGCGCTGACCGAGCCTCCGCCCGAAGTGCATGCGGCGGTGACGAACGCCAAAATCGCGATCCACGCAGGACGACGACTCATGAAGGCTCTCCCGTTGGCCGGAAACGATAGTTGTGAATAATGCCGCATCCATGATCATCATGCCGCGAAAGGCATGGCATCGTACAATCTGCCGTAATATATTCAGCGATACATCGCATCTGCCCGGTCATCGCCATGAATCACGCGCATTCGCTCAGCCTTTCACCTGTCGTTCAGATTGGCGGCGCGGTCGAACGTCCGCTCGTGCTCGATGTCGCCGCCTTGCGCGAGTTTGCGAGCGCGAGCATCGCTCCCTTCGATCTCGTCTGCTTTTCGACCGGACGTTATATTCGACCAGTGGAACGATATCAGGGCGTGCAGTTGCGCGTGCTGCTCGACGCCGCTGGCGTGCGCCGTCCCGGCAGCACGGATTTCAAGCGCACCGTGTTTCTCGCGCATGCGCACGATGGCTATGCAGTGACGTTTTCCTGGCATGAGCTTTTCAACACGCCCGTGGGCGAGCAAGTGATCGTGGCGTATGCGTGTGCGGACCGCGAACTCGGCGTCGAAGATGGCCTGCCGGTGCTGGTGTCCGGCGCGGATACGGTGCACGCGCCGCGCCACCTGAAGCGGCTGGTACGCGTGGATGCCCACGTGCTCGGCAGCGGCCACTCGCCATGAACGTGAACGCGGCGGCGCGCGCCCTTCTCGCTCGCGCGGCCCATGCAGCCGTGCCCGATACGGTGTTGTTCGCGCGGTTGATCGGCGCGCGCATGGAAGCCGGCGATGTATTGCTGCTCGGTCTTAACAAGCCGGAACTCGATGCCCTGACCACGCGCCATTTCACGCAGACGATCGACGGCGATCATACGCCGCCGTGGACGCCGCACCGCGTCTTCGTACACGATCTTCATGCGCTTCTGATGCGCCATGACGTGACGCTGACACATTCTCCCGACGACGCGCATTGTCTCGCGATGATCATCGCCACGGCGTGCCTGCGTCCCGACCATTTATGGCGCGATCTCGGACTCGATGGCCGCGCCGATGTCAGCGCCATGCTCGAACGCCATTACCCCGCGCTCGCCGCGCGCAACGTCGACGAAATGCGCTGGAAGAAGTTCCTCGCGTACGAGGTGGCGAGCGCAAACGGCGTTGCGCCGACCTGCGCGCCGGGCTGTCCGGGTTGCGAGGATTACCGCTTCTGCTATCCGTTTCGCCAGTAGCGTTCGGAGGGTCTCGTTCGTGTATTCTCTCGGGCATGGCCACATCCCTCAAAACGAAACCTGCGGCGACGGCCCAAGAAGCCGTCGAAGTGCGCTTTCGCATGCGCATCCGCAAAGGTGAAGCAATCGCGCTCGGGCCGGGCAAAGTGGTGCTTCTCGAAGCCGTGCGCGAACACGGTTCGATCTCGGCGGCGGCGCGTAGTCTCGGCATGTCGTATCGGCGCGCGTGGCTGCTCATCGACGAATTGAACCGCTCGCTGAAGTCGCCCGCGACCGTCTCGGAGCAAGGCGGCCAGAGCGGCGGCGGCTGCGTGTTGACGCCCGTGGGCGAACGCATCGTGCAGCTTTACCGCGATATCGAAACCGAAGCGCACGCCGCGTGCGCCGGACACATCGGCGCACTGACGAAGCTCCTCAAGTCCTAACCGTGGCGCAGGCAGAACGCCGAACGCGGCGGCGCGCTCGTGCGGGTCACGCGCTCGTCGACATCCAGCCGCGCGACGAATTCCACGAAACTCGCCACGCTCGCCGTGCGCAACGGCGCGTAGTCCACGCCGTGACGGTCGCAGACGCGCTTCAACGTGTTCATCGAATCATGGTCGATGCAGTCCACCGGAAACAGCACCACGTCCGCGTTCGGCAGCGCGGCGGCGAGCAATCCCTTGCGATCCTCGATACCGCCATCGTGCACGGTGAGCGCGCCGCCTGCCGTTTCGACGAGCGACTTCAACACGGCGTTCGAGTTCGGTCTGCCGCCCACATAGACGATGCGTTTGCCGTTCACCCAGTCAAAGGCGCGCTGACGCGTGCCGGACGCTTCGGCGTTATCGAGCGTCGCGCGTTCCAGCGCCGCGCATTCCGCCTGCACGACTTTCAATAGCGCTTGTGCCTCGGCGAGCCGCGCGCGCAGCGTCTCGGCTTCGTCCTTTTCCTGCTGCGCGCGCCGTTCCGCGGCTTCGCGACGGCTCGTATGCAGCGCGAGACGGCGCTCGCCTTCCTCGGCCTTTTCGCGCAGGCGTCGCACTTCTTCCTCGAGTTCGCTCGGGTCCGTTTCCGGCTTGCGTTCGCCTTGCGCCGCCAACTCGCTCAACTGGCGCAGCGACGCGTCGCGCTCGCCGCTCACTTCCAGCAGACGCGCCTGCTGCCGTTCGATCTTGTCGCGCAGCTCCGCGTTCTCTTTTTCGAGCGCCACGAGACGCCGGATATCCGCGCGATTCGCCGCGCCCACGAGATGCGAGAGCATGTGCAGCTCGCCAAACGCCGACTGCCTCACTTCGATATTCGCGTGCGGGTGCGTCATCAGCGCCCAGTAGGCGGGCGGGATGTCGCCGGACTTGAGCGCATCGGACCAAAGGTCGAGCAGTGCGTCGCTGCTGCGCGCGGCATCGAAACGGCGGAGCGCGCCTGAATAACGTTCGTCGAGCGCCTTGTTGAGCGCCTTCGCGCCCGCGCCGCCCGCAATCGCCAGTTCGACCGCCGCGTGGTGAATGTCGAGATCGCTCGCGTGATGACGGTCCAGGTTAGTGAACTTCGGCACCAGCTTGCGCAACTCGTTGGTGGAGAGACAAGTACCGATGATCGAGCAATGCAGATGCGAATCCAGCTCGGAGAGCCGCACGCGCTTCCTCGCGCCGCGCGCGTCGGCAGCCACGGCCGCGACTCGTTGCGGCTGCGGCTCGCAACATGCGTCGGACGTGTGCGCGTGCATGTCGATGCGAGTCGGGCGGGCAAGTGGAAACGGAGGGGCCTGCATGATCACCTCATGTTCGATCGGGCGGGAATGGTCGGTCCGCGTCTGTTTTCGCAATATACCACCGAATATAGCGAGGGCCGTCCGGCAAGCGGCAGTGCGGCGAGCGTGCCGCACACGGCGTATCCTGTGGCTTCTGCGCGGCCGGGACGGACAAAACGGATGCAAACAGATGCAAACGGAGGCAAGCGCCCCGCCCTTCGCCGCCGCACGGTTTCCATCGCACAAGCATGCTCACAAGGAGAATCTGAATGGCAAGGGTTGAAGTCAAGGTTCCGCAGCTTTCCGAGTCCGTCACCGAGGCAACGCTGTTGCCCTGGAAAAAGAAAGCGGGCGACCCGGTGACGCAAGACGAAATCCTCGTCGAACTGGAAACCGACAAAGTCGTGCTGGAAGTTCCCGCGCCGTCGTCCGGTGTGCTAGGCGAGCTTCTCAAGAAGGAAGGCGATATCGTCCACGCGGATGAAATCCTCGCCGCCATCGATACGGAAGGAAAAGCCGCGGCAGCGCCCGCGCCGGCTCCGGCTGCCGAGAAGCCGGCCGCCGCGCCTGAAAAGCCCGCCGCCGAACAACCGGCCGCTGCCGCGGCGCCCGCGCCCGCGCCTCAAGCCGAATCCAGCGAGAAAGCCGATTACGACGTCATCGTGATCGGCTCCGGTCCCGGCGGCTATATCGCCGCGATCCGCGCCGCGCAACTCGGCTATTCGGTCGCGTGCGTCGAAGAGTGGATCAACCCGGCCGGCAAGCCGAAGCTCGGCGGCACGTGCTTGAACGTCGGCTGCATTCCGTCGAAGGCGCTGCTCGCATCGTCGGAAGAATTCGAGAATGCGCGACTGCATCTGGGCGATCACGGCGTGAACGTCGAGAACGTGAGTTTGGATCTGAAGAAGCTGATCGGCCGCAAGGAAGCGATCGTCGAGAAGATCACGGGCGGCGTCGAGTTCCTTTTCCGCAAGAACAAGATCACCTGGCTCAAGGGCCACGGCAAGCTCGCGGGCAAGGCTGGCGGCAACTTCACTATTGAAGTGAGCGGCGGCGACAAGGACGGCAGCCATACGGCGAAATACGTGATCATCGCGACGGGTTCGAAGGCGCGTCATTTGCCGAACGTGCCCGTGGATAACCGCATCGTCTCCGACAACGAAGGCGCGCTCGCCTTCGATTCCGTGCCGAAAAAGCTCGCCGTGATCGGCGCAGGCGTGATCGGTCTGGAACTCGGTTCGGTGTGGCGGCGGCTCGGCGCGGAAGTGACCATACTCGAAGCGCTGCCGGACTTCCTAGGCTCGACCGACACCGCGCTGCAAAAGGAAGCCGCCAAGCAATTCAAGAAACAGGGATTGACGATCCACCTCGGCGTGAAGATCGACAGCGTGAAGACGAGCGACGCGGGCGTCTCCGTGTCTTACAAGGACAAGGACGGCAACGCGGCGACGCTGGATGCGGACCGTCTGATCGTCTCCATCGGCCGCGTGCCGAATACGGCCAATCTTGGTCTCGACTCGATCGGGCTCGCCGCCGATGAGCGCGGCTTCATCCCCGTCGATGGCCATTGCGCGACCAAGGTGCCGAACGTCTACGCCATCGGCGACGTCGTGCGCGGCCCCATGCTTGCGCACAAGGCCGAGGACGAAGGCGTGCTGGTGGCGGAGATCATCAACGGTCAGAAGCCGCACATCGATTACAACTTCATTCCTTGGGTGATCTACACGCATCCGGAGATTGCATGGGTCGGTCAGACCGAGCAGGCGCTGAAGGCCGAGGGCCGCGAGTTCAAGGCCGGCCAGTTCCCGATGATGGCCAACGGCCGCGCGATGGGCATTGGTGAAACGGACGGCTTCATCAAGGTGATCGCCGATGCGAAAACCGACGAGATTCTCGGCGTGCATATTGTCTCGGCAAACGCGTCGGATCTGATTGCCGAAGCCGTGGTGGCGATGGAGTTCAAGGCGGCGTCGGAAGACATCGGCATGATCTCGCACCCGCATCCGTCGCTGTCGGAGGTGATGCGGGAAGCGGCGCTTGCGGTGAACAAGCGCGCGCTCAACATCTAAAGCCGCTCAGACTCGCCGCGGCATCCACACCCGCAATAGCGAATACAGCCGATCCACATCGATCGGCTTCGCCAGATAATCGCTCGCGCCCGCGGCGAGGCATTGCTCCTGATCGTCCTTCATCGCCTTCGCGGTGATCGCGATGATCGGGAGCTTCTTGAAGCGCGCATCTTCGCGGATGCGTCGCGTCGCTTCCAGTCCATCCATGCCGGGCATCATCACGTCCATCAGTACGACGTCGATGTCCGCGTGCCGGTCGAGCGCCTCGATGGCCTCGAAACCATTGCGGCCGATCGCCACTTTCAAACCCTGATGCTCCAGCGCGCTCGATAACGAAAAGATGTTGCGGATGTCGTCGTCCACCAGCAGCACGCGGCGTCCGTCGAGCACGCGGTCGCGCGAACGCGAGACGTGCAGCATCGCCTGGCGATCCGCCGACAGGTCGGATTCGACCTTGTGCAGGAAGAGCGTGACTTCATCGAGCAGACGTTCCGGCGAACGCGCACCCTTGATGATGATCGACTGCGAATAACGCATGAGTTCCGCTTCTTCGTCGTGAGTCAGATTGCGGCCCGTGTAGACGATCACCGGCGGAAACGACAAGGCATCCGTCGACGCCATCTGCCGCAGCAGATCGCCACCTTGCATGTCGGGCAGCTTCAGGTCGATGATCATGCAGTCGAAGATGGTCGTCTTCAGCAACTCCAGCGCGTCCTTGCCGAACTCGACAGGCGTGATTTCCACGTCCTGATCGCTGATGAGCTCGACGATGCTTTGCCGCTGCCGCGCATCGTCCTCGACCAGCAGCACGCGCTTGATCTTCTGACTGCTCTTGTCGGCGAGCCGCTGGAAGATGCCCATGAGTTGTTCGCGCGTGGTCGGCTTGACCGCGTGGCCGATCGCGCCGAGGTGCAGCGCGGCCTCGCTTCTGTCCGACGCCGACACGACATGCACGGGAATATGCCGCGTCTTCGGGTTCGCCTTCAACTCTTGCAGCACGACGAGCCCCGAGCGATCCGGCAAGCCGATATCGAGCAGAATCGCGCTCGGCGAACGTTCTTGCGCCAGCCGCAGCGCTTCGCCCGCCGTGCCGCTCACGATGCAGCGATAACCCAGCTCGTGGGCCAGATCGAGCAGCACTTGGGCGAAGCTCGCTTCGTCTTCGATGACGAGCACGAGGCGCCGGCCGGCGGCTGCGGCGTCGAGCCGGTCGTCGTCGATCACGGGCGTCGGTGTGACCAACGCGGCCACGTCATCGAGTGGCGCACTGGGCGTCTCCGCCGGAACGGGCGCGGGTGCAGGCACGGGCGCCACGAGTTCGAGCGCGTTTTGCACGGGCGGCGTGAGGGCGTCATAGATGACCGGCATCGTGAGCGTAAACGTGCTGCCCATACCCGGCGTGCTCTGTAACGCAATCGACCCGCCGAGCAGATGCGCGAGACTGCGCGAGATCGACAAGCCCAGACCCGTGCCGCCGTAGTGACGGCTCGTGGTGCCATCGGCTTGCTGGAACGCTTCGAAAATCGCTTCCTGCTGATCCGGCGCAATGCCGATGCCCGTATCCGTCACGACGAACTGCACCGCGTCCTTGCCCGCGTTCTTCAGCGTGAGCGAGACCGTGCCCGAGTCGGTGAACTTCACCGCGTTGGCGAGCAGGTTCTTGAGTATCTGCTCGAGCCGGCGGAAGTCGGTCGTGAGCGTCGGATATTGCTCGATGTCGTTGCGCAGTTCGAGCTTCAGCTTCTTCTGGCGCGCGAGCGGCTCGAAGGTGCGCGAAAGCGTATCCACGATGCGCTGCACGGGCACATGCTCGATGTGCAGATCGAGCTTGCCCGCTTCCACCTTGGACAAGTCGAGAATGTCGTTGATCAGATTGAGCAGATCGTTGCCCGCCGAATAGATCGTCTGCGCGTACTTGATCTGATCCTGCGTGAGATTGCCGTGCTTGTTCTCCGAGAGCAGTCTCGCGAGAATCAGCGAGCTATTGAGCGGCGTGCGCAACTCGTGCGACATGTTCGCCAGGAACTCGGACTTGTAGCGGCTTGCGCGCTGCAAGGCCTCGGCGCGCTGCTCCAGCACTTCCTGCGCCGAGTTCAGCGCCGCGTTGCGTTCGTCGAGCACGCGCGCCTGTTCCGCGAGTTGATCGTTGGTCTGTTCGAGCTCGGCCTTCTGGTTCGCGAGATACACCTGCGCCTGCGACAGCGCGTTGGTCTGTTGCTCCAGTTCCTCGTTGGTCGTGCGCAGTTCTTCCTGTTGCGTCTGCAACTCTTCGTTCAACTGCTGCGTCTCTTCGAGCACTTGCTGCAAGCGCTCGCGATACTGCGCCGCCTCCACGAAGTCGCCGATATTCCCCGCCACCGACAACATGAACTGGCGCTCGCGTTCCGTGAGCGCGTGCATCGCGCCGAGTTCGATGGCGCCGTTTGCCTCGCCCTCGTTTTCGATCGGGACGACGACGAGGCTCGTCGGCGTGGCCGAGCCGAGCGAAGAGGTGACCTTCCAATAGCCGGCCGGCACTTCGTCCACGTTCGTCAGGCGCTTCGAATGCACGGCCTGCCCGACGAGACTCTTTACGCCCGCGAGCGTCTGCGGCGACGTCTCGCTGTCCGGATCGAAGCCGAAGCTCGCGGTGCGCCGGAGCGCGCCGTCGACATCGACGACGTAGAACGCGCCTATCGATACCTTGAGGTAGTCGGCCAGAAAGTCGAGCACCGTCTGGCACAACTGGTCGAGCGACTGCCTGCCGATCACCTGCGCCGCGAGCAGCGTCTGCCCCTCGCGCAGCCACGCCTGCTCCTGCAACGCGCGCGTCTGCTTCTCGTGTTCGCTGAGTGCCAGGCCATACGCGTTCGAAAGCTGCAAGAGTTCGCGGCGGCCGAAGACCGCCAGAATCACTGAAAGCGACAGGCTCAGCACGAGAAACACGATGACGGTGATGGTCGTCAGTTCCTTCGCCGACTCCACGCGCTGAATCCGCAGCGTCTGCTCGATGTTGAGAAACGCGTCCAGCTCGCGCACCGTCTCGGCGCGTTCCGCCGCACCGCCTCCGGCACGCATCTGCGCGAGCGCATTGCCGTTGGCGCGACGCTCGGCGATCACGGCATCGGCGACCTTGTCCCATTGTGTCTGCAACGCGCGGATGCGGATCATGCGGTCCACTTGCGGCGTGTTGTCCGAGACGAGCGCGGCGAGCGTATCGATATCGGCGGTGAGCTTGGGTTTGGCGGTCTCGTAAGGCGCGAGGAAGCTCTCGTCGCCGGTGAGCAGATAGCCGCGTACCGCGCTTTCCTTCTCGCCGACGAGCCGCCCGATTTCCTGCGTATTGCCGATCACGCGTTCCGAGTGCTCGACCCAGTCGATGCCTGAGAGCAGATACAACACGAGAGCGACGAACGCGACCGCGGTGACGATACCCGTCCCCAACGGCAGCGCGATATTTCGCAAGAGAATGCGACGAAACGTGGTTTCATCGACACCGGACCGCAATGGCATGGACAACTCCGATGGATATGGTTTCGTGAATGACGCTCGGTACGCGGCGCACGTATTTGCGCGCTTCGGCCGACGCGCATGTGAAGATTTTTTTCAAATCAGGCCGGTGCGAATCATAACCGGTCGGCGCTTGGAAACGCTTGACGGCGCTTGAAGGCGCTTGATTGGCGCTTGATGGCATCGCCCAATACGAACACGCCTTTCGACCCGCGACGTTGCCCAAACCGGCACGTCCGTTCGCGCTCTTTCACTTTGCTGAACAATTGCGCGGACCACCTTACAATGCACGGCAGCGGCGGGCGGCGCAATCCAAATGGTGAGCGCACGCCGGTCGCTTCGCTTTGGCTGTTCGCTGGTGCTTCTGATTGTGACTGTGCTTATAACCGACCTCGGCGGCCGGTCCCGGCCGCACGAATCAATCGACTTTTGGAGAGGATATGAAAGCAACGCTTGCCAGTAAGCTCGTCGTTTCCGTCATCGTGGCTGCATTCGGTGTTTCCGTCGCGCCGCTGTCTTTTGCTCAGACCAGCAGCACGACGGACGCGACTCAAGCCGCACCGTCGACCAAGGCGCAACGTAAAGCCGCCCGCAAGCAGGCACGCGCGAAGAAGAATGCCGAGCTGAAGAAGCTCGAAGACGCGGGCTACAACCCCGCGAAGCGCGATGATTCCACGTATCCGCAAGACGTCCAGAACGCTCAGAAGAAAGCGGGCATCGGGCAAGGCGCCAGCCAGTAAGTCGCTGTGAAGCTCCCGCGCCTTCGGGTGCGGGAGTTTAATCGCGCGCCGCTTGCTCCGCGCGCGCCACGCAACTGAACGATACCGTCGAGGTCTGTTCTTCGAGCGAGCGTATACCGCTCGTCGCTTCGGATCGGATCGACACGCGTTGATCGCGTTGCTTGCAGTAATCGTTGGCGGCGTCCATTGCGGCACTGCGCGCGGTCGACCAGGACATGCGAGTGCCGGTCGCCTTGCCGGTCACGGTGTAGACATCTGGCTGCGAGCCGGCCGTGACTTCGCTCGTGGTCCCGCACGCGGTGAGTGAAAGAGCGAACGCGAGCGCGCCGCACAGACGCGCGAGTGTGAAGAATGGTAAAGACATACGCTTGAAATGAGCCGTGATTGATGTACGGCCCGCATATTACAAGCGCCCGCGATTTTCTTCACGGGTCAGAGGAAACAAAGCGCCTGCGCTTCAGGATTGCGCGATGCGATCGAGCAGCCGCTGAAGCCGCGTATGCTGACTCGGCGCGAGTCCCGGCGTCGATAGCGCCTGCACGACGCGGTTGCGCCAGTAAGTCTTCGAAAAAAGCGAATTCGCGCCTTCGAGATTCAGCACCTGTTCGAGATGCTCGATCGCGGAATCGAGATGACCGATGTTGTAGACGGCGGCATCCGCGCTGAGTTGGTTCATGGACTCACCCGTATCGACATGTCGGACGTCATCGACGCGCCACGCGCGCTTGAACGCATGACGCGTCGCTCCTTGCTCATCAATGCATGTGCTGGCCGCCGTTGATGGCGATATTCGAGCCAGTCACGAAGCCCGCGTCTTCCGAGCACAGGAACGCGACGAGCGCCGCGACTTCTTCCGGCTTGCCAAGTCGCCCGGCTGGAATCTGCGGAAGGATCTTCGAGTCGAGAATGTCTTGCGGAATCGCGGTCACCATCTTGGTGGCGAGATAGCCCGGCGAGATCGTGTTGACCGTCACGCCCTTTTTCGCCACTTCGAGCGCGAGCGACTTGGTGAAGCCATGCATGCCCGCCTTCGCCGCCGAATAATTGGTCTGCCCGACTTGCCCCTTCGATCCATTGACCGACGAGATATTGACGATGCGGCCCCAGCCGCGCGAGACCATCTCCTCGCAAACCGGCTTCGTCATATTGAAGACGGAATCGAGGTTCGTGCGCAGGACGGAATCCCAGTTCACCTTGCTCATCTTCTTGAAAGTCGTGTCCTGCGTGATGCCCGCATTATTCACGAGGATATCGACGGGACCGACTTCATGCTGGATTTTCGCGACGCAGTGCTGGCTGGAATCGTAATCGGCGACATCCACTTCGTAGGCGCGAAAGGCGCGGCCCTGACGATCCATGTTCGCGAGCCATTCGGACGCCGACGCGTTTCCCGGCGAATGCGTCACGACGACAGCGAAACCCGCATCGTGCAATTTGATGCTGATGGCTTCGCCCAGTCCGCCCATGCCGCCCGTTACCACTGCAATTCGCTTGGTCATTGATGATAGCCCTCGTTACGTTTCTCTCAGATTGATGATGTTCAACTGCTTCTCGCGCCGCACTTTTGGTTTGCAGTCTCGCGGCGCGAAGATGTCATGCAAAAGCATGCTTGCCCGAAATGTTCAGAAAGCATCCTCCAGTTCGCGACGATGCAGCCTTTAGCGCGTTGCGCCTATGCATTCGGTCGACGCAACGACAAATTCAGTAATGTCGATTGAGGAAGTTTTGCACCAAATAGCTTGCAAAAATCGAGTGGTCCATTTAATGGACCTTATTGAAAATCTCTCAGGTTCAGCGTTTGCCCTCGCGTACCTCCGGCTGTGCAAGAATCGCGAGCGAGCGACTCCGTCGCACGGATATCGTGCGAATGCGCAAACGGAGACGTGAAGTTGTTCGATGAATGTTGCTTGTGCGTCGCACCAATTGAGACTGATTTTAAACGACAAAGGTGGACAATAAATTACATATTACTAGGTAATAACCCTAGTTGGAGTAAAAAGTCCTTTGAATTGCAGCAGATGCATTGTCTAAAGGACCGCACGGCCGTTCATTAATCATCTTATTCAGTCAAAATCTTGCATGACATTAACCCGTCCGTATATGGACGGGTATCTGCAGATAAGAAGTGTGATCACAACTCACTATTTGGATCGTTACAAATATGCTTTGGTTATCACAAAACATTCCGAAAACTTATACGAACGATGACGGAGCGGAATATCAACATTTCACCTTCGGGTTAATCGGCTTTACGATTGATAAAGATCGGGCGTATGAACGACCTTTTAAATGCGCTCGAGCGCCGCACAGAAAGTTCGCCCCAGCCGATTATCAAAGCTCCAAAACGAGCCGCGGTCCTTTCGCGCGTGAGCAGCATGTCATCATGCGTCGATTCGATTGCCGCTCTGCTCTAGTCAGGACCACATCGCGATGATCGATTTCTCCTTCGAGCACGCGCACTTCGCAAGAGCCGCATAAACCTTCTTCGCAATCGCTTTGCACATCGACGTTTGCGCGCCTCAGTGTCGCAAGCAAAGTCTCCCCCGCTCCAACCGTCAGCGTGAAGCCGGAGTCCTTCAGTTCCACTTCGAACGCGTGCTCGCTGCCAGGATCGAGTGCACTGAGTGTCGATTCGAAATGTTCCGTGGTGAGCGCGTCTTCCGGCCACGCGTCGCTGACTGCGGCGAGCGCATCGAGCATGCGCGCGGGACCGCATGCATAGACTTGCGTGCCGCCATCGACGTGCAGCGACGCGAAGTCGATGCGCTCGCCTTCCGCCGACACATACACACGCAGACGGTCGCCATGAAGCGCGGTGAGTTCATCGACGAACGCCATCGACGCGCGCGAGCGGCCGCTGTAGTGCACTTCGTATTCGATGCCAACGGCGCGCGCGCGCCGCGCCATCGCACCGATCGGCGTAATGCCGATACCGCCCGCGATCAGCACGAGCCTGTCAGCGGTCTCGTCGAGCCGGAAGTGATTGCGCGGCCCGCGAATGCGCCAATGCGCGCCGGGCTTCACATTGCCGTGCACCCATGCCGAGCCGCCGCGACTCTCCGTTTCGCCCAGCACGGCGATCTCGAACACGCCGCGCTCGTCCGGGTCGCCGCACAGCGAATACTGCCGCGATAGTCCCGTGTCGCCGCAGACGACATCGATATGCGAACCCGCCGTCCAGCGCGGCAGCGCGCGGCCATCGGCGGAAGCGAGACGCACGCGCACGACGCGATCCGCGCACGCCTCCACGCTTTCGACGATCACCGGCCGGCTCACCGCATGCGCCGACGGCTCGCCGATCCGCACCACTTCGCGCGCCTCGCGCACCGACGCGTCCGCGCGCTCCGGGTTCATCGCCGGGTCCCATTCCACGAACACGTGCTCGGGTCCGCGAAACGATGTGTTCGGCACATAGGTAAAGCGCTGCTCCGCGAGCTTCATGTGCGGCAAACGGCGCGTGAGTTCGTCGAGGAAAATCTGCATCTCCATGCGCGCGAGATTCTTGCCCATGCATTGATGCGCGCCGTAGCCGAAAGTCAGTTGATCGCTGGCGTTTTCGCGGCGGATGTCGAAGAGGTCGGCGTCGGCGAACTGATGCTGATCGTGATTCGCCGATGAGGTCACGATCAACAGCTTCGAGCCCGCCGGTATCGCCATGCCGCCGATGACCACGTCCTTCGTCGCGAGCCGCCGCCACGCCGCGACCGAACCGTTGTGGCGCAGGCATTCCTCGACCGCGTTGGGAATGAGGCTCGGGTCGTCGCAGATGTCGCGCCACGCGTCGGGATGTTGCAGCAGCAGCTTCATGGCGTTGGCGGTCGCGTTTGCGGTGGTTTCGTGCGCGGCGACGATACCCGCCATCATCATCGAATGCAGATAGGAGTCGGTGACGACCTCGGGGTGCTCCTTTTGCTTGCGGATGCCGTACTGCATCCAGCCGGGACCGGACGGATCTTCGCGCATCTTGTCGAGCACCTTGCCAGCGTACTGCCAAAAATTGCCGACCGCGTGCGCCACGGCGACCTGCTCTTCGGGCTTCGGACGACCCCATGTATTGACCGTATGCGCGATCGAGTAGCGGCGCAACGTGTCCATGTCTTCCTCGGGCACGCCGAGAAAATGCAGCGCGACGGTGAGCGGCACTTCCCAGAGCATCTGATCGACGAGATCGGCGCGGCCATCGTCGATAAAGCGATCGACGTAGCTGCGCGTGAGCGCGCGGACCATCGGCGCGTGATGCGCGAGCTCGTCGGGCGTGAAGGGCTCCATCAGCGCGCGGCGGCGCGGCATGTGCGCGGGCTCGTCTTCGTTGACGAGCGTGCGGTTGAGCGCAAACCCGTAGGACGCGAGGACGGCGTTGGCTTCGGGACCCGTGGGCGTGATCTTTTCGAGCGCGATCGACGGACTGAACGTGAGGTTGTCGCGGAAGATCGCCTTGATGTCGTCGTAGCGCGTGACGATCCAGTAGCCGAGCTTCGGACTATAAAAGACGGGCTCCTGCTCGCGCGCCCAGCGAACATATTCGGGCGGATCTTGCTGATAGCCGTCGCCGAAGGGATCGAAACTGGCCGCGCGCGAGCTGACAGGGCAGCCGTTCGGGGCGAGAGAGGCATCGTCGTGCAGGGGGCATTGCGGCGCGCTGCTCATCTTCGTCTCCTGTGTTCGTGCTCTTTTAGTCTCCAATAGTATCCATGGAGTCACGCGAGCGAACAGGTTTCAACGAGCGCTCACCACTTCCACCGCACGCCGAGACCGCCTTCGATCGCGCTGCGACGCGCGCCGCCGATATTCGTCGTGTAGTTCACGTTGGCGAACGCGCTGCCGCGTGCGCTCACCTTCGCGACGATACCCGCGCCGAGTTGCGCGGTCGTGGCGGATACGCTCGTCGGAATCACGGTCGATGCGGCGAAGGTCACGGTATCGGTGGCGCCGAAGTAGCGCCAGAGGTTCGCGCGCAAATAAGGCTGCCACGAAGTCCCGGCCGCATCGAAGTTGCCGAACAAACGTAGGCCGAGCCGCCCGATCAGACCGCTCGCTTCATCGAACGATACGTGCGAGATGCCGTCATCGATATCGTCGAGACTCGCGTGCTGCCAGATCAGTTGCATTTGCGGCTCGATGCCGAGGCCCGCGGGCAGCGCGATGGGCAGCCCTGCTTCGAACGATGCGGCGAATGTCGTGCCGTGTGTGCTGGCGCCGACGCCGCGGTTCGATACCGGATCGGCGGTGAGCGTGCTGCCGAGCACGACGGCATCCGTGTACCAGCCGCCGGGGCCGATGTGCGTCCAGTAGAGGCCGGCGCTGTAGGCATCGACCGAGAGATGGCCCACGGCTGAGTTGGGGAAGCCGAGCGCGAAGCCGCTGACGTCGCCGCTTGCGCGCGCGAAGCCGAGGAAAAAGCCATAGTGATTGCGATGACCGGTGGAGCTGGCATCGGCGTACACATCGTGTCCAACTTGCGCGCCGCCGATTCCACCGCTGAATTCCGGGTCCGCCGCGCCGCTGTTGCGCAGCGTCGCGTGGCCGCCCCAGACGCGCGCCCATGCGGCGGGCAGCGCGCCGGTTTCGCCTAGCAATGACTGCTCGCCCTGACGTTCGTGGAATGTGCCGATTTGCTGGATCGCCAGTTCGCGCATGATGATCGGCACTTCGGTGTAGACGGGCACTTCGGTTCGATAAAGCGGCGTCGGAGCCGCGCCTGGCGGTGGCGGCGGCGGAAGCGGTGGTGTTCCGGCGGCGGCGGTTGGAGTCGGTGGGTTTGGTGTCGGTGTCGGTGTCGGTGTCGGTGTCGGTGTTGGCGTTGGTGTTGGCGTTGGCGTCGGCGCTGGCGTTGGCGTTGGCGTTGGCGTTGGCGTTGGCGTTGGCGTTGGCGTTGGTGTTGGTGTTGGCGTTGGCGTTGGCGTTGGCGTTGGTGTCGGTGTCGGTGTCGGTGTCGGTGTCGGTGTCGGTGTCGGTGTCGGTGTCGGTGTCGGTGTCGGTGTCGGTGTCGGTGTCGGTGTCGGTGTCGGTGTCGGTGTCGGTGTCGGTGTCGGTGTCGGTGTCGGCGTTGGCGTGGGCGTCGGTGTCGGTGTCGGTGTCGTGGGCGTAACCGGAGCCGGAGGCACGCTCGACCGCAGATACCAGTTGTCAGCCGTTCCATCACTGACACCGCCCTTGAACAGGTAATACTGGAAAGCGCCCGCCGCTACCGGATGCGCCAGCGTGAACGCGCCCGCCGATGTCGTCGCGCCGTTGGTTGCCTGCACGACCTGGATCCCGTCGTTCGCCGTGAGCCCGCCAGCGCCGCCGACGTTAGTTACGCCAATCGAAGTCGTTCCGGCGCCCACGCCTTGCGCAATCACGAGTCTGTCGCTCGGCGCGCCGTCCGCGCCTACGACGCTCTGCACCAGCAGCCGGCCGTTGTTGCCCGTGTAGTTGCCATTCACGACGAACGCATCGCTTATACTCGGCCCGCCGTTCGTCAGGTCGATCGTTCCCGCGTTGTTCAGCGTAACGAGTTGTCCGGCGACGGCGGGCTGGATCGCCGCGCGCCCGATGCCGCCCGCCAGAATCGTGCTCGTCGCATCGAGATCGAGTAATCCGGCGCCGGTCGTGGTATCGCCGAGCGTCAGGCCGTTTGCATCGAACGTGAGTTGCGTTGCATTCGATGCAGTAATCGTCTCCCAACCGACGAAGCGGTTCAGCCCGCTCACTTGCGAATTGTCGAATGTCAAAGCGTCGATGCCCGCGCCGCCGTCGATGCGCGTCGTCGCGGCGAATGTCGCATCGGTCAGATTGCGAATCGTGGCAGTGTCGTTGCCCGCGCCGAGCGACACCGGCCCGCTAATCGCGCCGCCGCTCCAGGCGAGCGTGTCCGCTCCGCTTGTCGTCGTCACGCCCTGACCGATCGTGCCGCCCGTGATGGTCAGCTTGTTCGTGCCGCTGCCGAGATCGACCCGTCCGCCAATCGTCCCGCCCGAAAGCGAGAAAGTGTCGTCGTTCTGGGCGGCGGTGACGTTGCCGTCGATTTGTCCACCGGACATCGTGAAGACGTTGTTGCCGATGTTCAGGTCCGCTGTGCCAATGCGCCCGCCCGTGATTTGCGCAACATCGCCATTCGCGAACACGCCGACGATGCGTCCTCCGGACATCGTGAGCGTGTCGCGTCCATCGCCTTGATCGAGCGAATCGACCTGGCCCGCCGTCATCGTGAAGGCGTCAATGCCATCGCCCTGGCGAACCTGGCCCGTGACCGTTCCGCCGTTCATGTTGAACGTGTCGCTTCCGGTATCGGTGCGCACGGCAACGCCCGCGCTTCCGGCAATCACGCCCGTATTGCTGATCGACACGTTGATGCGCCCGTTCGCCACGACGGCCTCACCGGTGTCGCCGCGAATCGTCCCGGAGTTGCTGATCGTCTCGGCTCCGTTGGCAATCGTCACGCCGGTCGCGCCTTGAATCGAGCCGGCGTTGTCGAGCGTGCCGCCGCCGTTCGCTGCGATCCCGCTTGCCTGCTGACTCACGATGCTCGCGCCCGCCGCATTCACGAAGGACACGCGCCCGGTGATGGAGGCGCCCGTTCCGCCAGCGCCTCGCGCGGTGATCGTGCCGGTGTTGGTGATCGCGCCTGGCGAGGCATCGAGCGAAGCGATGCCATGCGCGCCATCGCCCGACACGTCGATCGCGCCATTGTTCGTGATGACGTTGCCGCCCGCACTGGCGTTGACAAAGACGCCGTGCGCCAATGCACCGGTCGTCGTGATCGTGCCGTTGTTCACGAGGGAATCGCCATGCATCACGGCGGCCATGCCGTACGAGTTCGCGCCGCTCGTGGCGACGCCTCCGTCATTGATCAGCGTGCCGCTGCCCGAACTTTGAGAGTCGATCATCGCTGCGGCGTTCGCACCGTTCGTGCGGATGACGCCCGTCGATTCGTTGTGGATCGTGACCGCGGCAGCGGAGTTGAAGATGCCCGCTGCGCCCGAGCCGGTGGTAAAGACGGCGCCGCGGTTCAACAGCGTATTGCGACCGGCGCCAATGCCTTGACTGGTCATGGCATTGGCGCCGCCAGCGTTGATCCGCAGCGTGCCGCTGTTGCTTGCGAGGCTCGTGTCGCGGATGAGGATGCCGCTGTTGCTACCGACATCGAGTTCGGCGCCGGGCAACACTTCGATCGTTACGTTGACGCTGCCTGAAACCGCGATGACCGGCAAGGTCGAGGGATTGGGCACGCGGGTATCGCACGTAGCCGTCTCGCCGGATTGCGGTGCGTTGTTATCACATGCGCCCAGAGCCGGCAGCGCGCGCGAAAGACAAAAAACACCGAACGCGAGCGATAACCCTCGAACGAGCGGCGTCAGGTGAACAGCGGGCCTCAAGCAGTTCATGTTTTTTCCGACGCCCCGACTGTTTCGTTTTTCCTGGCGCGGATGCGGAGAGTTGCACGCACGCCAACGACCGACTCACCTGCTACCACGGTGCAAAGGTCAGGTTAGTGCACGGGTTTCATTTAAGCAAAGCATGCTGAAAAATCTATCGCGTCGGCGTTTTCAGGGACTTCGTCTCTGATGGATGGTCGTCGGAAGGCTTTGTGCCATCACTCCGTCCTTAAGCCATTTCGACGACTCTGCCGATCTATCTATATAGAGGACGTGGCGCGTTCAAACGAAGAAGGTATCGACGAGCAGTTTCACGTTGAGCACGACGATCACCGCCGCAACTAGCCACGCCAACGCGGCGGTCCAGCGCGAAACGACGAAAACACCTAATTTGCGTCGGTCCGAAACGAATCGGACGAGCGGGATGACGGCAAAAGGCAATTGCATCGACAGGATCACCTGACTCAGGACGAGCAGATGCGTCGTGCCCTTCTCTCCATATAGCGCGGTAACGACAATGACCGGCACGATAGCAAGACCTCGCGTGATGAGCCGTCGCGCCCAGTTCGGAATGCGCAATCGCAGAAAACCTTCCATGACGATTTGGCCGGCGAGCGTCGCGGTGACGGTCGAGTTCAGACCCGACGCGAGCAGCGCGACCGCGAACAAGGTCGATGCAATGCCGAAACCCAAAAGCGGCGACAAGAGCCGGAACGCTTCCTCGATCTCGACGACTTCGAAATGGCCCTTCGCGTGGAACACGGCGGCGGCCACGATCAGAATCGCCGCGTTGACGAAGAGCGCGAGGGTCAGCGCGATCGTGCTGTCGATGGTCGCGAAACGGATCGCCTCGCGGCGGGCGGGAATCGAATCGCCGAACGCGCGCGTCTGCACCACCGACGAATGCAGATACAGGTTGTGCGGCATGACCGTCGCGCCGAGGATGCCAATGGCCACGTACAGCATTTCGCGATTCGTCACGATTTCCGTCGATGGCACGAAGCCGCGCATGACCTCGCCCCAAGGTGGCGCGGCTGCGGCGATCTGCAAGGCAAAGCAGCCTGCTATCACGACGAGCAACACGATGACGAACGCTTCGAGCAGGCGAAAACCCTTGTTGATCAGGAAGAGCAGCAGGAAAGCATCGAGCGCGGTGACGAGCGCGCCGGCGATCAACGGAATACCGAACAGCAACTTCAACGCGATGGCCGTGCCGATGACTTCGGCCAGATCGCACGCGATGATCGCCGCCTCACAGGCGAGCCAAAGTGCGAGATTCACCGGTTTCGAATAATGATCGCGGCACGCCTGCGCTAGATCGCGGCCGGTCGCGACGCCGAGGCGCACGGCAAGCGATTGCAGAAGAATCGCCATCAGATTGGAAAGAAGGATGACGGCGAGCAGTGTATAGCCGAAGCGCGATCCCCCCGCGATGTCCGTCGCCCAGTTGCCCGGATCCATATAGCCGACGGAGATCATGTAGCCTGGCCCGGCGAAAGCGAGAAAGCGCCTGAACCACCATCCGCCCACCGGCACGCGCACCGACGCGAAGACCTCCGGAAGACTCGGGCGGGGAGCGTCGTCCTCTCCCGATTGCTTCAACTCGGGGCGTCTGGGTTCGCGCATCGGCACGTCTCTCCTGAAAGTCCGATATGAACGTGCTGGAAATATGCGCTTTGCGAATTGAACATTCAAGCTGACGGTTCGTTCGACGTCGGCCTTCGAATCGCACAGTCTGATAAATCCACTTATCAGACTGTGCGATTTTCCTTGTCAAATTCGAAGCTGGTTGATAACCTTTCCGCAAATAGTTGAATACAAAGGGAAATCAAGCAGGATGGCAACAGCTAACCCGGCGAGTATAACCAATCCGGCTGCGGACACGCCCCGCTTTTCGCCCACGCGCCGCCTGACTCGCCAACACTTTGCGCTGTATCGCGGCTATTTAGATGGCGTCTCCGAAGCGAAACTTCACGCGTCTTACGGCGATGCCGGTACGGATGTCCGTACCACGCGTCGGCTTATCGTCACGTTGCGCGACACGCTTTCCGTGCTGGCCCGACGCGCGCACGACACCGACGCCGCTTATCTTTTACGGTTGCGGCCGGGCAGTATCCCGCTTTTCGAGCCGCCACAAACGCAGGACACGCCATCGCTCGATGAATACCGTGAGCGGATCGACCCCGACGGCGTCTATCGCGAAGCCGAATTACTAGCGCTCTACGAGGAAGAATATCCGCCCGGAGCCACACCGGCGCTGGATCGGCGGGCTTCTCGCAATCTCCGGCTGCGACGGCGGCAGACCGACGCGCTTTCGCGAATGGAGGCAAGTCTCGCGCAAGAGCCACGGCCGGATCACCCACTGGACGGCTGGTTCGAACCGGCTGTGACCGCGCGGCTCGCGGCGGCCGGGCTTTCCACCGTCGGGGACGTCGTTTCGCTGATCGAAACCCGGCGCCAGCGCTGGTACACGGTGGTTCCGCGACTCGGGCCTAAAGGCGCGCAGCGAATCGTGGACTGGTTGCAGCTTCACGCGCACGCGCTTCGCCATACTTTTTCACCGTTGGCTCTTGTGCCGCGGCGCGATTGGCCGGGTGACGCATCGGCACGAGGTTCTGAATGGACCGGGTCGCGGGACGAGACGCTTCGGATTGCCCCGCTCGAAGCGCTGCGAGTTCCTGCGGCGCTCGATGGATCGAAGGGGACGAATCGACGGCCGTCAGAATTTGGCACGGATCTGCAGGCGATCCACGCGTGGCTTGCAGCGCGATCGGCCAGCGCGCACACGCAAAGGGCTTATCGCCGGGAAGCAGAACGGTTGCTGCTCTGGGCCTTGGTGGAAAAACACAAGCCGATGTCGTCTTTGGACGAGGCCGACTGCAACGAGTACATCACGGCTTTTTTACCGAATCCGCAGCCTTCCGCGCGCTGGGTGGCAAAAGGTCGCGTCGATCGATGCCTTTCGAGCTGGCGGCCTTTTGCCGGGCCACTTTCTGATCGAAGCCGGGAATCCGCGCGCGCAATTTTAAGCGCGATGGGCGCGTGGCTAGAGGCGCAGGGGTATCTGGCGACAAACCCATTTATTGGACAGACGCGTGTGGCCGAGCCGCCGGTCTTCGACGCCGTGGACCGCTCGCTCGATACGGATCAGTGGCAGATTGTGCTGCAGTCGGTATCGCGCGATGTCTATGGTTTCGCCGAGCATCGTGACCGCTTGGCGCTGCTTTTGGCGTATGCCACCGGCATGCGTCGGGGAGAACTAGCCGCAGCGACCACGGACGCGCTATCGGTCGGACGGCTTTCCGGCGTTGCCGGTCCGATCTGGCGAGTAAGCGTCGCGCGTCAGCGCGGCGAACCAAGAACAGTGTTTTTGCCGCCGGCCGTTGCGGAAGCGCTGATCGAAAATCTGGCGCTTCGCGGTTTGTCTGATCCCTTGGCCTGTCCAGAAGGCACGCCGATTCTCGCGCAGACTCGCGGCGGCAACGCCCTTGGGCCGGATGGCATCGGCAAACTGTTCAAGCGGGTGTTCGCAAACGCGGCCGCTCTCGCCGAGGGTCATGTTCCCGGCTCCGGGAAGCGCCTCGCACAGGCCAGCACTCATTGGATTCGACACACGCACTCCGTTCATGCGCTCACGCACGGCGCTGCGTTACCGGAGGTCAGCGCTAACTTGGGTCATTCGAAACTTTCGACGACGAAGGTTTACCTGGAAAATCAGGATTCGTCCAAACTACTAGGCGTCGAACGATTGATTCGCAGGGCAACATTGGCTGCTCAAGGGCCCTTGTCGACTGATTCGCTGCCCGTCAAGTAAACGTCGTGTTGTAAAAACGCCCGATTTCGGGATAAAACAACTTCAGAGTTTACTTGAGGTTTATCGGTTAGCCGTTTATTCTTCGGTTTGCAGCATGTTTTCCACAAACCGAAGAATCTATAGCTTACTCAGGCCCGCCAGTGACCGCGAATTCAATGCTAAGCGCTCGGCTTCCCGAAGTCGATCAATCCGTCTCAATCGAGACGCTCTTGGGAGTGGCCGCCCAAGCCACTGACATTCTTAATCAAATCCGCGACGCAATGCTGGAGCCGTATCCCCGCAAAAGCGCGCCGACTTTCACGAGTGCTCAGGTGGCCTCGCTTTGCGGAGTCGATAAGCAGCGGTTTCAGTACCTCACGACCAAGGGTGAACTTCCCGCTGGAACGTCGAAAGGCGCCGGCCGGAGCAAGGAGTTCACGCTTGAAGAAACGTTGACGTGGATTCGGGCGACCAAAGAGCGCGCGCGAAGACCCGAGGGTAAACGCGGACGTATCGTTACTGTCGCGAACTTCAAAGGTGGTGTTGCGAAAACCACTACTGCAGTATCCGCCGCCCAAGCGCTCACTCTGCTCGGCCGGCGCGTGCTGGTAATCGATTGCGACCCGCAAGGCACGACTACGCAGCTTTGCGGCTGGGCACCGGATGCGGAGATCTCCGACGATCAGACGCTGCTTCCACTTATATACGGCGATCAGCAAACGCTGCACTACGCGGTGCAGGAAACCTATTGGCACAACCTGGATCTCGTCCCAGCGTCATCGTCCTTGTTTGACGCCGAGTTCGAGATTCCGGCCAAGGTTCTCAACGACAGCACGTTCGAGTTTTGGGAGATTTTGCGCAAAGGCCTGTTGCCGCTGACGGCGGAGTATGACGCCGTTGTCATCGACACGCCGCCTGCGCTTAGTTACCTCACGATCAACGCCCTGCTCGCTTCCGACGCAATCTTGCTGCCCTGCCCGCCCGAGGCACTCGACTTTGCCAGCTCGACTCAATTCTGGCATCTGTTCGCGGACATCGCGAAGAAGCTGCCCGGCGTGCTCGAACAGAAGCGCTTCGACTTCGTCAATGTGATTCTGACCAAGGCAAAGTCCGACGATGTGTCGCGCGTCGTGCGCGGCTGGCTTCAGAAAGCTTATGGCGATCGCGTCCTTCCGTTCGAGATTCCCGAGTCGACGGTACCGAAGGGCGCTTCTGCTCAGCTGTCCACGGTCTATGACTTGTCGAAGCCCGACGGAAGCACTGCCGCGTACAACCGGTTCAAAGAGCCGCTCGATCGGCTCGCCGAACATCTCGACGCGCAGTTCGTCCGCGCCTGGAATCAATCGGAGGCTTAAATGGGTATCGGCGACAGACTGCTGGCAAAAACTGCAAACATCGGAACCAAGCCGGCCGAGCCAAATCAGCCGCGTGTCACGAGCACGGAGGCGCGGACGTCACCCGGAAGGTTGATGGACGCGCAGCATCGCATCAACACGGCGCAGGCACGCATCAAGGAATTGGAAACGCAACTCGAAGAGCGGGCCGCCTTGGAAGTACCGCTCGACGCATTGATCGAGGTCAGCGGGCGTCGGCGGAAGCTGACCAGCGAGCAGTTCCAGGAACTGAAGAGCAACCTTTCCCAGCACGCTCTTGCGACGCCAATTTTGGTGCGCACGCTTACCGATGGGCGTTATGAAATCGTGGCTGGTCACAATCGTGTGGCCGCATATCGCGAGCTTGGTCGCAACACCATCCGCGCTAACGTGGCGTCGATCGAAGAAGGTGAAATTGAATTTGCGGCGTTCTTCTCGAACCTGCTTTCACCTTCTCTGACCGACTTCGAGAAGTATTGGAATTTCAAACGCCTGCAGGAGCTGAGCGGGCTTTCGCGCACCGAAATTTCGGAAAGCGCGGGACTTAGCAAAAGCCACGTTACCCGCATTTTTTCGTTCGACGCTCTGCCGGAGGCTGCGAAAGCGGCGCTTGCGGAAAAACCGGAAAGACTCGGCAGCAATGCTGCGCAAAAGCTCGCCGCTTTAACGGAAGCAGGCAAAGCGGAAAAGGTCGTTGAAGCAATTCGTCGATTGATTGATGACGAAAATTTCACGCAAGACAAAGCAGTGGCGCTGGCGGCGGAGAAGCCTAAGGCGATCGCGCCTAGCACTACTGTTGTTCGCGCGGGACGGAGAAAGGTCTGCGAGGTCTCAACGAGGAACGGCGTAGTCGGAGTTCGATTCTTTGAGAACGACGCAAGTGACGCCGAGCAATGGGGGCAACGAATTGCGGACTTCATCAACAAGACGTTGACCGAAACCGAAAGAAATTGAGACTCTAGAAGGTTTTACTTTTAAATCAACGAGTTACTTGTAGCCCAGATGACGCCAACCGATGAGCCTACTAGAAACTCGTTAATAATCAATCACTTGAAAAATATAAACGCGAGGCAACGATGTAAGTAATTTGCGTTAGAAAGACAAAAGCCTTCGGCGCCAACCGAAGGCTTTTGAATTCGGGCTCAACTGCTGCTCGCCCGGTCCGCTTCCCGACGCCAATCGGGTCACGAAGTACACAGATCGAAGTTTAGCGGATCGCGATCGGCAGTCAAGCGTTTGTCCTCCATTTTCAAAAATGGATGTACTTGACATGCATATCGCGCAACTTTCCGTTGCAGGCGAGGACTTTTCTCGCCTCGAAAAACACGAATCATCCGAGAACTTTGCGGACCAACAAGCGCTCGATGATTACGCTTGCGATCGATCCAATCTTCCCTGGGTCATCTTTCGAGCCGCTCACCGAGCGAATCATCTCGCCGCGCTACCTGCCCGCGCTCGAGCCTTACTCGCCGCTCTGGCTCGCACTGTCGACGCACGTCGTCCCTACGCGGCAATCTTCGCTCGCCGTGAATTGCTAACCGGCCGCGCAATGCAGTCGATGCGTACGTTCTATCGAAGCCTTGAGGATTTGGAGAAGGAAGCCTTAATTACACGCCCTCCGCAGACTCGCTACGGCGCCGCTGGGCTGTTCGGACGTGCCTACCTACATCTCACGCCAAAGGTCGTTACCCTTCTAGGTCTTGTTGAGTCAGGTAGCGATACGACAACTAATGCTCAAAATCCAAACGAACGGAAATCAAACCGCGAGCAACCTTCTTCTTTGGTTTCGCCGTCTGCCACGGTGGCAGACCGCACTATATATAAGGATCTATACCCTACTAATCAAAAGAGACAACCAGGAAAGCTTCCAGCGGACCTCGAACGCCTGCGCGGTCTGGGCTTTCGTCATTTCCTGATATTCCGGCTCATGCGCGAAGCGTCCGAACACGCCAAGCGTCTGTCCGATGTGGTCGAAGCCTCCTGGAAACACCTCCAACGGGCGAAGCATCCGATCAGCTATCTGCGGGCACTCCTTCGTGCCCCTGTCGACTTTACATACCGCGTGCGGACCATTCACGAAGGAAACGTTGAGACGCAAACTCGAATAGCTCGCGACATCGAACTGCAAAAAGTTTCTGCCGAACTCGCCGGTCAATCTTTTGTGAGCCATGACGGAGCAAGAACATTCCTCGTTTCTGAGGACGCGAAATCCGTCACGACGCATCATCGCGACGAGCGACACCCCCGCACTAGGGCAGGCGCCTGGGCGACCGACTTCCTCGCGGCCATCAAAGCCGGGAAGATCGTTCCGCACACGTCTGATGCGCCGCCAGCGCAAGCATCGCGCTCCAAACCTCAAATCGATGACACACATGAACTGAAGACGTCGACATGCTCACACGCGGCGCAGTCGCGCTTGAAAGCGCTGAAGTTGCTCATACTTGCTAAACAGGCCGACGGGCCAAATGGACTGCCAAGAGCGTTGAACAGTGCGTCCGTCAGCAAAAAAGGCGAGCATCGCAAGTGTCAGCGCATAGGCGAATCTCGAGCCTCGTCGCCGACACTGGCTATGTTAGAGCCCAAGCCGGCATATTGAAAAAACAGCCCACACCGTAACGAATGCTGATATAGTCTAAGGTTGCGCCCGCTAGGGCGAATGGAAGGTGCAGTACGTCGAACTAGACGGGACTGTGCATTTTGCTCGAAGCGATTTTCAGCCACCCGTCCATATAGAGTCAGTAGTTTCGGCAGCGAAAAGCGTGCGCCGAATGCTTACCAAAGTCAGCGAGCCTTTTCGCTCGCGCACGGACCTGTCATCGTCGAGCAAACCTGTCGAGGAGAAAGTATGGCAAGTTTTGATCGGGAAGATTCGGAGCTGGATATTGTCGCGCCGGCGCGCAGGTCCGCGGGTCGACGGGCAGGGAAGGGTAAGGGCCAGACCGGCACGATGCAGCCCGACGTCCCCACGACGGCGGAGCAGGAAGAGGAGCGTCAGCGCCAAATGCGCGCGCTCATTCAGTTGGGCAAGGAGCGGGGGTATTTGACCCACGCCGAAATCAATGACCACTTGCCGGACAACTTCGCGCAAACGGCGGCGATGGAAACCATTGTCAGCACGTTCAACGACATGGGCGTCGCGGTGTATGAGCAAGCGCCCGATGCTGAAACGCTGCTCTTGAGCGATAACGCGCCTGCTGTAGTCGCCGATGAACAGTCGGAAGAAGAAGCCGAGAACGCGCTGCAAACCGTCGATTCCGAGTTCGGCCGCACGACGGACCCCGTTCGCATGTATATGCGTGAAATGGGCGCAACCGAGCTGTTGACGCGCGCTGGCGAAATCGCCATTGCGAAGCGCATTGAAGATGGCTTGCATGAAATGATTCAGGCCATCGCCGCGTGCCCGTCCACGGTCGCCACCATTCTGGCGGACGCGGCTCAAGTCGAATCGGGCGAGATCAAAATCGACGAACTCGTCGACGGTCTGAAGGAAGACGATACGGTAGAAGAAGATATTTCGGCATCCGATACATCAGACACGTCCGAGATTGATACGGACACCGACGAATCCGGCGACGATGAAGACTCCGAAGACGACCTCGAAGGCGGCGATTCCGCTGCATCGAATGAAGCGCGTTTGAAGCAACTCAAAGCGGATTGCCTGGAAGTTTTCGCGCGCGTGAGCGAGCTTGCCGAGCAAGCAAGCAGTCCGAAGAGTTCAGGCGCCGCGGCTTCGAAGGCCGTCGAACGGGCACGCGCGGAGATTCAACGCGAGCTCGGTTCCATTCGCTTCACGGCGAAGACCATCGACCGTTTGTGCGCGGACGTCCAGCAGCAGGTAGCGCAAGTTCGTGAGATCGAGCGTCGCGTGCTGCAAATCGCGGTAGATCGTTGCGGCATGCCGCGCGACAAGTTCGTCGAATCGTTCCCGGGCAACGAGACCGATCTCGAATGGACGGCGCGCACGGCGGCGGCTTCGCGTCAATACGGCGCGTCGCTCGAGCGCAGTTTGCCGGCCATTCAGGCCGAACAGCAAAAGCTCATCGACATCGAAGCGCGTGTTGCCTTGCCGCTCAAGCAGCTCAAGCAGATCAATCGTCAGATGACGGCTGCCGAGTTGAAGATGCGTCAGGCCAAGCGTGAAATGATCGAGGCAAATCTGCGTCTTGTGATTTCGATTGCGAAGAAGTACGTCAACCGCGGCATGCAGTTTCTCGACTTGATTCAGGAAGGCAATATCGGCTTGATGAAGGCAGTGGACAAGTTCGAATATCGTCGTGGCTGGAAGTTTTCGACGTACGCAACCTGGTGGGTTCGTCAGGCGGTGACGCGTTCGCTTGCCGATCAGGCGCGCACGATTCGCGTGCCGGTTCACATGATCGAAACGATCAACAAGCTGAACCGCATTTCGCGTGAAATCCTGCAGCAGACGGGACAGGAAGCGCATCCGTCGGTGCTCGCGGAACGCATGGAAATGCCGGAAGAGAAGATTCGCGGCATCCTGAAGATTGCGAAGCAACCTGTGTCGCTCGAAACGCCGGTCGGTGAAGATGCCGACGCGACGCTCGGTGACATGATCGAGGACCAAGGCGCGGCATCGCCGGCGGATGCGGCCGTGCACGCGAACATGCGCGCCGCAATCGACGATGCGCTCAACGCGCTTTCGCCGCGCGAAGCGAAAGTTCTGCGCATGCGCTTTGGTATCGATACGGCGTCCGACTACACGCTCGAAGAATTGGGCAAGCAGTTCGATGTGACGCGCGAGCGTATTCGCCAGATCGAAAGCAAGGCAATGCGCAAGCTCATGCATCCGAGCCGCGCGGACAAGCTGCGTCCTTTCCTGGATCGCTGATCGTTTTAAGGGCTGTTGAGGCATCGAAACGCGCCGCCAGTTTTGGCGGCGCTTTTCTTTTCGTCCGCGATTTTCTCAACCGTGCGATGTGCCTTTCGGCGCCGACGTCGATGAACACGTCTGCAACGCGTCGATTGCCTTATGCGCAAGGTTAAGCGTTTCCTCACACGCGCGAGTGTTGGCGAATATCGAGCAGCCGCCGCCCGCATCGATTTTCGATACCGCTTTGCGCACCCGATCCAGTGCAAGTTGCGGCGACCCGGTGTCCTTGATGATGCCAGCGAGATCGAACGCGCTGCCGGCGCCGGTTTCGACGTAACCCGGACACTGCGTTTCCGCATGAGCGACCACGCAAATCAACGCAAACACGGCAACGGCGAATCGGCGGCCGGGCCGCGTCGCGGTTTGGGAACAGGAAATAACATTCATGGGTTGCCGGCTCCCGAAACGGTTGCATTGAAAAGGCGCGGTTTGCTTTTATCCACAGCCGCACTGGACAAGCTTGTGGATATCCTGAGCAACGCCGGGGCAAACTATTGATGCGAAAGGCTTTAAACCCGACGTCTGATTTTCGCGCGATGCCCCACATTGTGGACCTGTCCCAGCGAACGCGTCTAACGTGTCAAAAAGCTGCGGCTGGCGCGCGCGTTCGCCCTTAACTGTTTCCGCACGATTTCGGCAATATCGTCAGCGACGGTTGATCAAGCAAAAATCCAACGATCACACGCGCTTCGGAATCTCTAGTCCACGTTGAACCGCCGGGCGCGCGAGGAACACATCGAGCACGCGCTTTACGTTCGCAAAATCGTCGAAACCGACGAGATCGCGTGCTTCATAAAATCCGACTAGATTGCGAAACCACGGAAACGTCGCGATATCGGCGATGCTGTACTCATTCCCCGAAATCCAGTCGCGGCCGGCGAGGTGTTTGTCGAGGACTGCGAGCAGGCGCTTCGCTTCGGCGACGTAGCGATCGCGCGGACGCTTGTCCTCGTATTCCTTGCCGGCAAATTTATTGAAGAATCCGACCTGACCGAACATTGGGCCGACACCGCCCATCTGGAACATCAGCCATTGAATGGCTTCGTAGCGTTGCGCCGGGTCTGCCGGAACGAATTGGCCGCTTTTATCGGCGAGATAAAGCAGAATCGCCCCGGATTCGAAAAGCGGCAGCGGTTGGCCGTTCGGACCGTTCGGATCGATGATCGCAGGAATCTTATTGTTCGGATTCAGCGACAGGAATTCGGGCGACATTTGATCGCTGGTATCGAATCGCACGAGATGCGGCTCGTAAAGCAGCCCTGTCTCTTCCAGCATGATCGACACCTTCACGCCATTGGGCGTCGGTAGCGAGTAAAGCTGAATGCGTTCGGGGTGTTGTGCTGGCCACTTCTGGGTGATCGGAAAATCGACTAAAGAAGTCATGCTGGTTCCAGAAGAAAAGAATTGCTCAATATAGCCGATGGTAATCGACAGCTCGCATCATTAGCTGGCCTGGGCGCTTGCGATTAATTCTATCCAAAGGCCCCGTTGTTTCGCCGACGCGCACTCGGGCCGACTGTCGTTGCACATGCAACTTTGTCGTCCAAACTCAAACACCTCGGGTATCGAAGCAATTCGATCGCGCCTACAAAACCGCACGATCAACTACACGCGCAATTGTAAAAACCACAGCGAAGACAAGCAGTTAGCGCAAACCACCGTCACGATTTACCGCCCCAGGCAGCCGCAAACAAAGACAAGCTAAGAATTTGGCTTGCTTATTGCATTACACAAAACGTAGTCCATGTCGTGTCGATCAACCAACCGTTGAATTGCTGCTGCCATGAAAACCGTCCCTTTCGCGACGCTTACCGTCCTTGCCGCTCTCGCCGGCACGCTGATACCCGGCCTCTCGACTGCCCGTCCGCTCGAAAGCCAGCTCGACTGCCAATCCAGCGCGCATCGCTTCATCGCGCCACTGCGCGACGACCGCTCGATCGACGCTGCGCCGATGCGCGTCGAAGCCAACTCGGTCAACGCGTTCAAGCCGACTCAAGGCAGCGAACTCACGGCCTACGGGTTTCGCGTATATGCCGTGCTCGGCTACGAACAGGGCGATGCCATGTTCAAGCAGGGCAACGGTCGTCCGATCAACGACTCGGCTTACGGCGTAGTCGTGCTCGGCGCGAAAGATACGGTCGAGGATCGCGTGCGCGAGTCCGGCAGCAACGCAATCGTCCATGAAGTCGTGCCGATGATGATGACCGTCGTCTTCTGCGATGGCAGCAACATGCGCAACACCGCGCGCACGGTGGCGACGGAAGCATCGAGTAATCGTTGAAACGTCTTTGAAAGCGCTCGCTGAAAAGCGCCGCGCTTGTCTCCGCATTCGTCGATAATGTTCTTCCAATCGCGCGATGCACTCACAAGGGTGCGCGCGCACCACAACAGGAGAACGCCGACATGTCCGACGCAGTGAATCAGCAGAAGCGCATTGCCATCGTCACCGGAGCGGGGAGCGGCATCGGCCGTGCGGCGGCGCTTGCTCTACTCGGCGACGGCTGGTCGGTCGTGCTCGCGGGCCGACGCGCGGCGCCGCTCGAAGCGGTCATCGGCGAAGCCGACGCAAGCGAACGCGCGCTTGCCGTTCCAACGGACGTCTCCGATCCGCAATCGGTCGAAAAGCTCTTTGCGGCGGCAGTCGAGCGCTTCGGACGCGTCGATTTGCTGTTCAACAACGCGGGCGTGAGCAATCCGCCGGGACCGTTCGAGGAATGGACGCCCGAGCAATGGCAAGGCGTGGTGAACGTCAATCTGAACGGCATGTTCTATTGCCTGCAACAGGCGTTCCGGACGATGCGCGCACAAACACCGCGAGGCGGCCGCATCATCAATAACGGTTCCATTTCGGCGAGCGCGCCGCGTCCGAATTCGGCCGCCTACACGGCGACCAAGCACGCGGTCGGTGGACTGACGAAATCCGCATCGCTCGATGGCCGCAAGTACGACATCGCGGTCGGTCAAGTGGACGTCGGCAACGCACTGACGGATCTGTCCGAGCGCATGTCCCGCGGCGTGCCGCAGGCGAACGGCGAGACCGCCATCGAACCGATGATGGACGTGAAGATTGTCGGCCAGTCGGTGCTTTACATGGCGAATCTGCCGCTCGAAGCCAACGTACTGTTCCATACCGTGATGGCGACCAAGATGCCGTTCGTCGGTCGCGGCTGATTCAGTCGAACGCGCCTTTCATGTGGTGCGATACCAGACGCGAATGCCCGAGTACCAATGGCTGACGCTGGTATCGTCGCCCGCGCCGAACGTCGAGAGGCTCTCGACGTTCAGTACATCCACACCGTTTTCCTCGATCCACCGGTTCGCGCGCTCGACCAGCGTCGCGCCGTTCTCATACACGTTGCCTTTGATCAGGTGATGCTGCACGACTTGCCGCTCGAAGTCTTCGTAGGCGATTTTTGCCATCGCTCGTCTCCTGTTTTTCCACGTTGATTGCTGCGGCGCAACCAGTGCGCCGCATGACGCGTCCTGCCGATTCGAGCATCATATGGCCTGAACGACGCCGCGCGCGGAGCGGTTTACCCGCGGTCGCACGACCGTGCGCGAGCGACAAAGACGCCAACCAACGAGCGTCCGGGCACGAGACACCCAGGAGAGCACGCATGGACATGCGGCAACGCGAGCACATCGAGGCAGTCGTCGCGGCGACGACGCGCGCGCAGATTCTGGCCCCTGCGCGCACGCAAGAAAGCATCATTCAGACTTCATGGCGTCGTTGCGTTCATCAATACGGGCTCGATCCGTCGCGCATGCAGGAAGCGCGCATCCTGACGCAGACGCGCTTGCGCGAGCATCAGCAACGGATCGACGATTTCGCGCGCATCGCTCGACATGGACTGGAAACACTTCACGAGCAGGTCGCGGGGATGGGTTACGTCGTGCTGCTGACGGACGCGCTCGGCGTGACGGTCGATTACATTGGCGACGCCAACACCGATACGGCCTTGCGTCGCGCCGGGCTCTATCTCGGCGCGGAATGGAGCGAGGACGGCGCGGGCACGTGTGCGGTCGGCACTGCGCTCGCGACGGGGCAGGCACTGACCGTGCATCAGATCGATCACTTCGACGCCACGCATATTCCGCTCACTTGCACGGCCGCGCCGCTCTTCGATTCGCGCGGCGCGCTCACCGCGATCCTCGACATCTCCGCGCTGACTTCACCGCAAGCGCGCGACAGCCAGAACCTCGCGCTGCAACTCGTGCGAATCTACGTGCGGCATATCGAGAACGCGATTTTTCTGCGCACGCATCGGCAGGACTGGATTCTCAAGCTCAACACATCGCCCGAATTCGTCGATGTCGATCCTGAATATCTGATCGCGCTCGATGAGGGCGGGCGCATCGTCGGACATAACCGGCGCGCGCACGAAATGCTGGCGGCCGAGATCGGGAAGCCTATCGCGCCGGGAGAAACGGCGGCGTCGATTCTCGGCATGCGTTTCGATGCGCTCTTCGAAGCGCGTCTGGAAGATTTGAGCCGTTTCGTCTATTCGCGGCCGAGCGAACTGCGCGCGCTGCCGCTTGCGCGCAGCGGCGCGCTGCTTTATCTGAGCGTGATGCCGCCCGCGCCATGTTTCGCGCCATCGACGCAAGAAAAATCCGCAGGCGCGCCCGGCATTCCCGCGCCGCTGGCGGCCCTCGGCGGCGGCGATTCCGCGCTTGCGCGGCAACTCGAACGCGCCGCCAAACTCGTCGATTCGCCGATCAATCTGCTCGTGAACGGCGAAACCGGCAGCGGCAAGGAATTCTTCGCGAAGGCGCTGCATCGCGCGAGTGCGCGGAGCGCGGGTCCGTTCGTCGCGGTGAACTGCGCGGCGATACCGGAGACGCTCATCGAAAGCGAATTGTTCGGGCATCTGCCGAACAGTTTTTCCGGCGCGGGTCCAAAAGCAAAACGCGGCCTGATTCAGGAAGCCGATGGCGGCACGCTTTTCCTCGATGAAATCGGCGACATGCCGCGTGAGTTGCAATCCCGTCTCTTGCGCGTGCTGGCCGAAGGCGAAGTTCTGTCGATAGGCGCGTCGCGTCCGGTTTCCGTGGATGTGCGCGTGATTTCCGCGACGCATCATTCGCTCGACGCGCTGATGCAGGACGGCCGTTTTCGCGAAGACCTGTACTACCGTCTGAACGGCGCGCGCTTCGCGTTGCCGCCGCTGCGCGAACGATCCGATCTCGACTGGCTGATCCGCAAGTTCCTCGATGCCGATACCGCGCATGGTCCCGTCGCGTTGTCGCCGGCGGCGCGGGTTTGTTTGCATCGGCATGAGTGGCCGGGAAATTTGCGCGAGCTCAACAACGTGCTGCGCTACGCGCGCGCGGTGTGCGCGGATGGCGTGATCGAGGTCGACGATCTTCCGGATGGATTTGTCGAATCCACCGCGCGCGACGCAGCGCCGCAACCGCCGCATGCACATGTGGCCGACGAAGCGTTCGATACACATCGCCTGCCGCCCGAGGGCATGTTGCTGATGCAGTATCTGCGCGCGGCGAGCTGGAATCTGAGCGCCGTGGCGCGGCAGATCGGCGTGAGCCGCATGACGCTGTATCGGCGCATGGCGCGCTATGGCATTCGTTCGCCGAATCAGCGTGACGCGGGCGAACGTTGAGCATCCGCATTTCGCGATACGCCTGTACTCCATGAGACACCTGCCGCTGTGACACCTGTCACGGCGGCACGCGTGCAACGTGCACTACCTCTCGTAAAACACCCGTTATTTCCGGGTAATCCCTCGCTATTCCAATTGGCATAGCGCTTGCCTTTACTCGCCTCACAACCGTTCCAACGCCCGACGAAGCGTCTTTCTTTCGGCCAGGGCCAACGGAGACACCAGCATGCGTGACAGCGTCGAGCCGCTCGTCGGCATCATCGCCAATCCGGTTTCGGCGCGCGACATCCGGCGCGTGATCGCCAACGCGAACAGCCTGCAACTCGCGGATCGCGTGAATATCGTGCTGCGGCTCTTGTCGTCGCTTGCGGCGTGCGGCGTCGAGCGCGTCCTGATGATGCCGGATCGCGAAGGGCTCAAGGTCATGCTCGCGCGTCATCTCGCGCGCAAGCACGGGCACGACGCGGATCTCGCGAGCGTCGAATTCCTCGATATGCCCGTGACCGCGCGGGTCGACGACACCTTTCGCGCGGCGCGCATGATGCAGGACGCGGGCGCGGCGGCGCTCATCGTGCTGGGCGGCGACGGCACGCATCGCGCGGTGGTGCGCGAGTGCGGCGCGGTGCCGCTCGCGGGCTTATCGACGGGCACGAACAACGCCTACCCGGAAATGCGCGAGCCGACCATCTCCGGGCTTGCCACGGGTCTTTATGCCACCGGCCGCATTCCGGCTGCGCAGGCGCTCATGTCGAACAAGCGCCTCGACATCGACATACGCGATCAGAACGGCGCCGTGCGCCATGACATCGCGCTCGTCGATGCCGTCATCTCGCACGAAAAATTCGTCGGCGCACGCGCGCTCTGGAAGATCGACACGCTCGCGGCCGTCTACGTGTCTTATGCCGATCCGCAGGCCATCGGCATGTCGGCCATCGCGGGCTTGCTCGAACCAATCGGCCGTCACGAGCCGGGCGGCCTCGCCGTCGAACTGGCCGCAACGGGCAAGGGCGAATTCGAACTTTGCGCGCCCATTGCGCCGGGCTTGATGGAGCGCGTGCCGATCGCAAGCTGGCAGCGCCTGGCCGACGGTGTGCCGCAACACGTCAAGCAGCGCGCGGGCATCGTCGCGCTGGACGGCGAGCGCGAGCTTGCTTTCGGCCCCGGCGACGAAGTGACCATCACCTTGCGTGAGAACGCGTTTCGCAGCATCGATGTCGCCGCGTGCATGCGCTATGCCGCGCGCGCCGGACTCATGCGCTTATCCGGCAACACTGCCAGCACCGTCGTTTAACCCGATCGAAGGAGACAGACATGACATCGTCGCAAACCCCGCAGCATGCGGGAGGCTTGCCGTTATCGAAAGAAGAACTGCTGAGTGTCTACCGCAAGATGCGCACGATCCGCGATTTCGAAGAGCGTCTGCACGTCGATTTCGGTCGCGGCGACATCCCCGGTTTCGTCCATCTCTATGCGGGCGAAGAGGCGGCGGGCGTCGGCATCATGCATCACCTGAACGACGGCGACCGCATTGCGAGCACGCATCGCGGACATGGGCACTGCATCGCGAAAGGCGTCGATCCCGTCGCCATGATGAAAGAGATCTACGGCAGAAAGGGCGGCTCGTGCAACGGCAAGGGCGGCTCCATGCATATCGCCGACCTGTCCAAAGGGATGATGGGCGCGAACGGCATTCTCGGTGCGGGCGCGCCATTGATCTGCGGCGCGGCGCTCGCGGCGAAGTTTCGCGGCAAGGGCGAAGTGGGCATCACCTTCGCGGGCGATGGCGCGTCGAACCAGGGCACCTTTCTCGAAAGCCTGAATCTCGCGGCGGTGTGGAATCTGCCGGTGATCTTCGTGATCGAGAACAACGGCTACGCGGAATCGACCGCGCGCGATTACGGCACGGCGGTGGATAGCTACGTGGATCGCGCGGCGGGCTTCGGCATTCCCGGCGTGACGGTGGATGGCACCGACTTCTTCGCGGTGCACGAAGCAGCGGGCGAAGTGATCCGCCGAGCGCGTGAAGGCGGCGGCCCGGCGCTGCTCGAATGCAAGATGATCCGCTTCTACGGCCACTTCGAAGGCGATGCGCAGACGTACCGCGCGCCCGGCGAACTCGACGATATCCGCTCGAACAAGGATTGCCTGAAGAAGTTCGCGCATGCCGTGACGCAAGCCGACGTGATCTCTCCCGGCGAACTCGATGCCATCGACCGCGAAGTCGCCGCGCTGATCGACCGCGCCGTGCAGGAAGCGAAGGACGCGCCACTGCCGGCCGCGGCCGACCTGCTCACCGACGTGTACGTGAAGTATTGATCGCCCATTCAAAACACTTAGCGAGACAAATCATCATGGCCCGAAAACTGAGCATGAAGATGGCGATCAACGAAGCCATCGACCAGGAAATGACCCGCGATCCGAGCGTGATTCTGCTTGGCGAGGATATCGTCGGCGGCGCCGGCGCGGACGGCGAGAAAGACGCGTGGGGCGGCGTGCTGGGCGTCACGAAAGGACTGTACGCCAAGCACGGCGACCGGCTGCTCGACACGCCGCTCTCCGAATCGGCGTACGTGGGCGCGGCAATCGGCGCGGCGGCGTGCGGCATGCGGCCGATCGCGGAATTGATGTTCATCGACTTCATGGGCGTGTGTTTCGACCAGATCTTCAATCAGGCCGCCAAGTTCCGCTACATGTTCGGCGGCAAGGCCGAAACGCCCGTCGTGATTCGCGCGATGGTCGGCGCGGGCTTTCGCGCGGCCGCTCAGCATAGCCAGATGCTGACGCCGCTTTTCACGCATATTCCCGGTCTCAAGGTCGTCTGTCCGTCCACGCCTTACGACACCAAGGGCCTCTTGATTCAGGCGATTCGCGACAACGACCCGGTCATCTTCTGCGAGCACAAGAACCTTTACGGTTTCGAAGGCGAAGTGCCCGAGAACTCGTATGCCATTCCGTTCGGCGAGGCCAACATCGTGCGCGACGGCAAGGATGTGTCCATCGTCACTTACGGGTTGATGGTGCACCGCGCGCTGGAGGCGGCCGCGACGCTCGCGAAGGAAGGCATCGAAGCCGAGATCGTCGATCTGCGCTCGCTGTCGCCGCTCGATATGGACACCGTGCTCGAAACGGTCGAGAACACGGGAAGACTCGTCGTCGTCGATGAAGCGAGTCCGCGCTGCAACATCGCCACGGATATCTCGGCGCAAGTCGCGCAGCGAGCGTTCGGCGCGCTGAAAGCAGCCATCGAAATGGTCGCGCCGCCGCACACCCCCGTGCCGTTCTCGCCAACGCTCGAAGATCTGTACATTCCGAGCGCTGCACAAATCGCCGACGCCGCGCGTAAAACGATGAAAGGAGGAAAGCACTGATGCCCGCAATCACACCGATCGTCATGCCCAAATGGGGCTTGTCGATGAAGGAAGGCACGGTAAACGAGTGGCTCGTGGAAGAGGGCGCGCAGATCGCCGTCGGCATGCCGATTCTCGATGTCGAAACCGACAAGATCGCCAACGCGGTGGAAGCGCCCGACGCGGGTACGTTGCGCCGCAGGGTTGCGTCGGCGGGCGACACGCTGCCGGTGAAAGCGCTCCTCGGCGTGCTCGCGCCGGCCGAGGTTAGCGACGCCGATATCGACGCCTACGTGTCGTCCTACGAAACGCCGCCGGACGAGGAAGGCGAGGGCGACGAAGCGGCGTCGGCATATCACTTCGTCGATGTCGACGGCATTCGCGTGCGCTATGCCGCGCGCGGCGGCGACGATGCGGGCAAGTCCGCGGTGCTGTTCATCCACGGTTTTGGCGGCGATCTCGACAACTGGCTCTTCAATCTCGACGCGCTCGCCGAACACATTCGCGTGTTCGCGCTCGATTTGCCGGGCCACGGGCAATCGACGCCCAAGGTGCCGGGCACGACGCTCGCCGATCTCGCGCGCTTCGTCGCGCACTTCATGGACGCGGTGAATATCGAAAAGGCGCATCTGGTCGGGCACTCCATGGGCGGCGGCATCGCCGCGCAACTCGCCGTCGATGCGCCCGCGCGCGTGCAATCGGTCGCGCTCGTGTCGCCCTCCGGTTTCGGCGATGAAGTGAACAACGCGTACACCGAGGGTTTCGTGAGCGCGCAATCGCGTCGCGAGCTGAAGCCAGTGGTCGAGCTGCTGTTCGCCAATCCGGAGCTCGTCAGCCGCCAAATGCTCGACGACTTGCTCAAATACAAGCGTCTGGATGGCGTGAGCGAAGCACTGACTGCGCTCGGTGGCGCGCTCTTCGGCGGTGGCAGCCAGAGCGGTCAGCCCGGAAGAAAGCTTGCGGAAAGCGGCAAGCCGGTGCTCGTGATCTGGGGCGCGAAGGACCAGATCATCCCGGCGGCGCATGCCGAAAACGCGCCGAAGCATGCGACCGTGCGCGTATTCGACGATGCCGGGCACATGAGCCAGATGGAGAAAGCCAACGAGGTCAACGCGTTGTTAAAGGAGCATGTGGGCAAGACCGTCTGATCGCGCGCAGGGTCGAGGCAACGCGCCGTCGCGGCGGCGCGTTCTCAGCCGCGCGCCCGCTTCTTCGCTACTATGTGCGATGTCGCTGTCACCGCGCGTCCTGACATCCACTCCATGCCCTTCGAATTGCTCGATTTCGAAACGCTGCCCGGGAATCCGCTGCAAGCCGAGGAAGCGCTGCTCGACCGCGCGAAAGCGGGCGATGCGGTGGCGCATCTGTGGGAAGCGCCGCGCTCGCTGATCGTGCCGCGCAGTTATCAGCGTTATGCGCCTTTGGCCGATGCTCGCGATGATTTCGCGCGACGCGGCTGTCCCGTCTGGCTGCGTTTGTCGGGCGGCGGGCTGGTTCCACAAGGTCCCGGCATTCTCAATCTGAGTCTCGCGTATCCCGTGCACGCGCCGATGGGCGCGCTTGCCGAGCCGGTCTATCTGCATCTGTGCGGCATCATCGCGGATGCGCTCAACACCCTCGGCGTGCTCACGCACTGGCAAGCGGTAGAAGGTTCGTTCTGCGATGGCCGCTTCAATCTCGCCTGGGGTCCCGGCCACGATGCGCGCAAGATCGCCGGCACGGCGCAATACTGGCGGCGCGTGTCGTCGTCCCTCGACGAGCAACCGCGCCATGCCGTGCTGGCTCACGCCGTTCTGCTCGTCGATGCCGATCCCATCGAGATCAACGAGCGCGCGAATGCGTTCGAGGCGCTCATCGGCAGCGGGCGGCGCTATGAAGAGATGAAGGTCGTGACCGTGGCGCAAGCGCTCGCCTACGAAGGTTTCGGCATGCCGCCCGGGCTGCGCGAGCGCGTGCGAAATGCCATCGCGGCGCGCGTCGTGGCCGCCGATTTGCCGCAAGCTCCTCTCTAACGCAGCGCTCATCGACCATCGAGGTCATCATGCCGTTCAGACTCGCTTCGAACGGTTTCTTTTTTGCGCTGTGGGTGGCGGTGTGCGCCGCCGCGCCCGAGTTTCTCTGGCAAGGGCTGTTCTCGCTCTTCGGACATTTCTCTTTCAGGGATGCCGCCGCCGCGTTGCTCATCGGCGCGATTCTCGCGTTCTTCGTCGAGCCGCTGCTGGAGCGCTTGCGCGGGTTGCAGGGACACGTGCATCGCGCGGAGAAATCGCCCGCCTTCGCCGCGTGCGAAGCGTTGAGCTTCGCGGTCGTCGCGGTGTGCGTGCACGAAGCGATCACCGTGTATGTAGCGGCGAGCCATTCGAACGAACAGGCCAGCGAGAACCTCGCGAAGGCGGTGGGACAGGCGCTGCAATGGGCGGCGATCCCGTTCGTCATCACGATTGCGTGGATGTCGGCGCGCGGGGCAGTCTGGATGATGTGGACCGCAGCCGGGCTCGCCGTGATCTTCAGCTACCTGACCGGCGTGCTCTTCGAATGGCAGACGCACGTGCTGGTCACGAGCGTGATTCCGGCGATTCTCGTGCTGATCTCGGGATGCATCATCGTGCGCGAACAGTGGGATGCGGACACGTTTCGCCGCTGCGCACGGGCACTCGCGGTGATCGCGCTTGCGTGGCTCGTGCTCTCGGGCGCGGTGCAATGCGTGCTATGGCTCGCGCACGTGCAGTCGTTTCGCCTTTACGACACAGCCGAGTTCTTCAGCGATCTGCGGTTTTATATCGGCTGGGTGACCGGACTGCTCGTGGCGCCGGGAATCGTGGCGCCGGCACTGGCGCGCCCCGACGATGATCAATGGAAACCGCGTCTCTGAGCTGCGATGCCTTCGTAAAAAAAGCGCCGCTGAGGAAGGCTCAAGCGGCGCGTGTCGATGTCAGCTCGAAGGCGGAGGAGGCGGTGGCATGCCCGGCGGAGGCGGCGGTGGCGGCGCGTAATACGCCGCGCCGTTCGGTGGCGCGGTGCGCAACGGACCTGCGACCGGAACACGATCGCCCGCTGCGTACATGCACTGCAGATACGCGTAGTCGTAGCGGCGCTGCACGCCGTAGCCCGACGTTTGCGCCGCGCCCATGCCGACCGCGCTGCCGGTCAACAATCCCGCGCCCGCGCCGATAGCCGCACCCGTGCCGCCGCCGAACGCCGCGCCCGCTGCCGCACCGATGGCGGTCCCAACCACGGCGCTCCCCACCGCGCTGTTCGTCGCAGCCTGATCTGCGGTGACGCCGCCCGTTTGCTGAAACGCGAACTGACGGCACGATGCGTCGTCCGCGCGGAACTGGTCGAAGGTCTTGCCGGTGCCGGGCAGCGCCATCACGCTGGGTCCGGTCGGCATGACCGTGCACGCGGACAGACCCAAGCCTGAGAGCGCGAGAAAAATAACGAGCCTGCGAGTATTCATAAAAGCCAGCTTCGATTCAATTCGATGGCGGCGGGGGTTGCGCCGGAACTTCGCGCCATCCACCGGGACACTGCTTGACATACGGGTAGTACGTGCGCGATCCCTCGCAGTAATACCAAGTGCCGCCCGACTGAGCCTGAGCCTGTGATTGGTCGGGCTGGCCTTGCTCGACATAAGTGGTCGGCGCGGCGGGCGCCGGAACGATGACCTGCGGCGGCGCATAGTAGTACGGCACGGGCGCCACCGGATACGGGTAGTACAGCGGCCCGCCGATAAACACGCCGACGTGACCGCCCGCGTGCGCCGTGGCGGCGAAACCCGCCGCGGCAAGCGCCGACAACGCGATGAGAGCCTTCACGCGATTCACGACATTTCTCCAAAAATTATCGCCTGACCCGTTACCCGTACAGCATGGAGAATTCCTGCCCGGACCGCGTTTGGCGTATTTTTCTACGCTATTCCAGTTGCGGAGGAAATTCAATTACGGCTCTCCCGATGATTCTTTCGGCGCGTTACCCCGTAACAAGTTGCGGCATCGATCAGGCGCGAAGGATGGTCACGCCTGCTTGTTCGATGGGATCGGTGAGACGTGCATCCGTCGCACTTTCGACGATGACCGTCTGCGCAAGCTCGATATCGCCGATACGGTATGGCGATGCCGCGTTGAGCTTGGCGGCAGACGCGAGCACGACGGTCTCCGCCGCGCGCGCCGCGAGCGCGCGTTTGATATGCGCTTCCTCGAAATCGCCGGTGGTCAGCCCGGCAGTGGGATGAACGCCCGTGACGCCCATGAAATACAGATCGGCGTGGATATGCGACATCGCTTCGACGGCCGCCGCGCCGACCGTGACGATGGAATGCTTGAAAAGCTTGCCGCCGATCAGCACGACTTCCACCGTCGCGTGTTCGGCGAGCGCGACGGCCACGCTCGGACTATGCGTGACGATCGTAACCGCGAGGCTCGCGGGAAGTTGCTGTACGAGCAAGGCCGAAGTCGTGCCGCCATCGACTATCACGATTTGCCCCGGTTCGATCATCTCCACGGCGCGCCGCGCGATACGGCGCTTCGCCTCCGATTCCATTTCCTGCCGACGCGCAAACGGCGCCACGGCCGGAGAGGCGGGCAGGGCGCCGCCGTGCACGCGTTGCAGCAGACCTTCCGCAGCCAACTCGCGTAGATCGCGGCGCACCGTGTCTTCCGACACGCCGAAACTCGCGCTCAACTCGCTGGCGAGCACCTGACCGTCACGCGCGAGGGCGTCGAGGATTGTTTTCTTGCGTTGACTCGTGAGCATGATCGTTGCACGAATTTGCTTGTAATTGCACGAAACTGCACGTTACCATGGAAGGCACCACCACGCCATGGAAGACTGCAATGACTGAGACCAAGGAACGAGTACGCGTGCTCGATACCGCTGTTTTATCCGACGACTGGTACGTGCTGAGAAAGGTCACTTTCGACTTTCTGCGCCGCGACGGCACGTGGCAGCGCCAGAGCCGTGAGACCTACGATCGCGGCAACGGCGCGACCATCTTGCTGCGTAACCGGCATAACGGCCACGTGCTCCTGACGCGCCAATTTCGCATGCCGGCTTTCGTCAACGGCCACGACGGCATGTTGATCGAAGCGCCTGGTGGCCTGCTCGACAACTCGACGCCGGAAGAGCGCATTCGCGCCGAAGTCGAGGAGGAAACCGGGTATCGCGTGCAGCACGTCGAAAAGATCTTCGAGGCGTTCATGAGCCCCGGATCGGTGACGGAGAAACTCTACTTTTATCTCGGCGAATACGACGGCTCCATGCGCGTCAGTGACGGCGGCGGCGTGGAGGACGAAGGCGAGGAAATCGAAGTGATCGAGGTGCCGTTGGAGAAAGCGCTGGCCATGATCGACAGCGGAGAAATCGCCGACGGCAAGACCATCATGCTGCTGCAATACGCCGCGCTGAAAGAGCGCCGCGATCAGGCGAGCAGCGAGACGGCCTTTACCTGCGCCCAGACCCGCACGCCCGCGACAATCCCTAGCCGGTCCAGCGAATAACGCGTGATGCGCGCGAGGAGCGGCGAGCCGTCCACGTCGAGGCGCACGACGACTTGCGCGGGGTCGGCATCGTCGGCGATGTCGGACACGACTGCGGGCAGCAGATTGAGAACGCTGCTCGACGTGTGCGGTTCATTGCCGGCGATCAGGCTTACGTCGCGCGCTTTCACGGCGACACGCATCGCGCGGCCTCGTTCGACTGGCGCATGCACGACGGTGAGCGAGGCGCGCCCGCCCGGCAGCGCGAGCGACAGCAAACCATAACGCGCATCGTGATCGGCGACGATGCCTTCCAGCACCACCGATGCATCGTCGGCGAGCGCGAGCGGCAGATCGAGCCGCGCGAGCGTATCGGCAATTGCGCCGCTCGCCAGCGCGCGGCCGGCTTCGAGCAGAACGAGGTGATCCGCGAGGCGCGCGACTTCCTCGGGCGCGTGGGTCACGTACAGCACGGGGATATCGAGCTCGTCGTGCAGACGTTCGAGATACGGCAGGATTTCGAGCTTGCGTTTCTGATCGAGCGCGGCGAGCGGTTCGTCGAGAAGCAAGAGACGCGGACTCGTCAACAGCGCCCGCGCAATGCCCACGCGCTGGCGTTCGCCGCCCGACAATCCGCCTGGATCGCGCTCCAGCAGATGCCCGATGCCAAGCAGTTCCGCCGCCTGTTCCAGGTCGACGCGTCGCTCGCTTGCCGCCACGCGATCGAGCCCATAGCGAAGATTCTTGCGCACGCTCAAGTGCGCGAAAAGACTGGCTTCCTGAAAAACGTAGCCGAGCGGACGCTTGTGCGTCGGCAGAAAAACGTTGCGGTCGGTATCGAGCCACACGTCGCCATTGACGACGAGCCTTCCCGCGCGCGGCCGTGCGAGTCCCGCGAGACAGCGCAGCAGCGTGGTCTTGCCGGAACCCGAATGGCCGAAGAGCGCGGTCACGCCGCGTCCCGGCAAGCGCAGATCGACATCGAGCGTGAAGCGGCCTTGTTCGACGAGAAAGCGCGCCTCGATGGCTTGACCGGTCGATGAGATTTCAGGCATGCACCGCCGCCGATCGACGGCTCGAATAGAGCAGCAACAGCACGATGAACGAGAACAGCACCATGCCGCCCGCGAGCCAGTGCGCCTGCGCGTATTCGAGCGCTTCGACGTGATCGAAGATCTGCACGGAGACCACGCGCGTGCGCCCGGGAATATTGCCGCCTATCATCAGCACGACGCCGAATTCGCCGACCGTGTGCGCAAAACCGAGGATCGTCGCCGTGACGATGCCCGGCCGCGCAAGCGGCAACACGACAGTGAAGAACGTGTCCCACGGTCCCGCGCGCAAGGTCGCGGCGGCTTCGAGCGGACGGCTGCCGATGGCTTCAAACGCGTTCTGCAGTGGCTGCACGACGAACGGCATCGAATAGATGACCGAGCCGATTACGAGCCCCGCGAACGTGAAGGGCAAGAGGCCGATGCCCGACGCCTGCGTGAGCTTGCCGACGTAGCCGTTCGGCCCCATCAGCACGAGCAGATAAAAGCCGATGACGGTAGGCGGCAGCACGAGCGGCAACGCCACCACCGCGCCGACGACACCCTTCGCCCGCGAGCGCGTGCGCGATAGCCACCACGCGACAGGCGTGCCGATGACGAGCAGAAGCGCCGTCGCCAGCGACGCCAGTTCGAGCGTCAGCGTGATGGCCTGGAGATCGGCGCTATCGAGCGGCATCGCGAACAATCAGAGCTGATAGCCGAACGAGCGGATCACCTCGGCGGCCTTCGGTCCCTTGAGGTAATCCTCGAACTGCTTCGCGACCGGATTGTCCTTGCCCTTGTTGAGAATGACCGCGTCCTGCTTGATCGGCTCGTGCAGCGATTCCGGCACGATCCACGCCGAACCGCTCGTGATCTTGCCGTTCTTGTAGATCTGCGAGAGCGCGACGAAGCCGAGTTCGGCATTGCCCGTCGCGATGAACTGCTGCGCTTGCGAGATGCTTTGCCCTTCGACGATCTTCGATGCCACCGCCTGCGTGAGCCCGAGCTTGTCGAGCGTCTGCGTGGCGGCAAGTCCGTACGGCGCGGCTTTCGGATTGGCGATCGCCAGATGCGTGAACTGGTTCTTCTTCAGCACTTCGCCTTTGGCGTCGACGTAACCTTCCTTCGCCGACCACAACGCGAGCGCCCCGGTCGCGTAAGTGAAGCGGCTTCCCGGCACCGTCATGCCTTCGCTTTCGAGCTTGGCGGGCGTGGTGTCGTCGGCGGCGAGGAATACTTCGAAGGGCGCGCCGTTCTTGATCTGCGCATAGAACTGACCCGTCGCGCCGAACGAAGCGACGACCTTGTTGCCGGTATCCTTTTCGAAGTCCGCTGCAATGGCCTGCACGGGCGCCGTGAAATTGGCCGCCACGGCGATCTGCACTTCGCCTGCAAACGCCGACGAAGCGGCGAAGCCCACCGCCAACGAAAGCAAAGTGCGCAACAAACGAGTCTTCACGTAAAGCTCCTTGGGTTCTGTTTTATTGGCTGCACCGGATTGCGCGCTGCTGGTCTTGGATCTTCGCGCGGTCATGCGATCCGGCGAGCACCGTAATATATACGACTATATTGCGTTCGGGCATGCTCGCTGCGTCACATGACGAGTATGGGTCTCCTCGGATGATTTCGTGTGAGTGAGACTCATGAAAATCGATTGACCGCCGCCGCGATGTTCGCCGAAACTTTGCAAATGATCCGCCTGGAACTGAGCACGGCTCAACTTTCGGCGGCAAGCATAAGGAGACAAGGACATGTCCGACGCCATGAATCTGCAACGCATCGAGCTCTCGGTGACGGGACACGTCGCCCGCGTGACGCTGGATCGCGCCGATGTACGCAACGCCTTCGACGACGCGACCATCGTCGAACTGACTGCCGCCTTTCGCGCGCTCAACGACGACACGAGCGTGCGCGTCATCGTGCTCGCGGCGAACGGCCCGGCCTTTTGCGCGGGCGCCGACCTCAACTATATGAAGCGCATGGCCGGATATTCGGAGGCGGAAAACCGCGCGGACGCGCTCGGGCTTGCGACCATGCTCAACACCATCTACACGAGCGCGAAGCCGGTGATCGCCAGCGTGCAGGGCGATGCCTACGCGGGCGGCATGGGCCTCGTCGCCGCGTGCGATATCGCGGTGAGCGTGGACAGCGCGAACTTCTGCCTATCGGAGGCGAAGCTCGGGCTCATGCCCGCGACCATCGCGCCTTACGTCATTCGCGCGATGGGCGCGCGCGCCGCGCATCGCTACTTCGTGACGGCCGAGCGTTTCGATGCGACGGAAGCGCTGCGTATCGGCTTCGTGCATCAACTGACGACGAGCGGCGAGCTCGACCGAACCGTCGATGCAATGGCGAACGGCATCGCGTCCAACAGCCCGAACGCCGTGGGCGAGTGCAAGCGGCTGGTGTCGGAACTCGCGGGCAAGGTCATCGACGATTCGTTGATCTCCGATACGGCCGAACGCATCGCGCGCATTCGGGCATCGGACGAAGGGCGCGAGGGCGTGCAGAGCTTCCTCGAAAAGCGCAAGCCGTCATGGCTCGGGTGACGCGATGATCACGCTGCATCATTGCGTGAGCGCGCGGTCGTTCCGGCCGCTTTGGGCGCTCGAGGAAATCGGCGTGCCGTACCAACTGAAGATGCTGCCGTTTCCGCCGCGTGTGGTGGCGCGCGAGTTCATGCAAGTGAACTCGCTCGGTACGATTCCGGCGTTCAATGACGACGCGCTCTTCATGACCGAATCGGCCGCGATTTGTCAGTATCTTGCGGCGCGTTATTCGCCCGGCGCCCTTGATGTCGGTTCGCACGAAGCGGACTTCGGCCGCTATCTCAACTTCCTGCACTTCGGCGAGGCGACGCTCACGTTTCCACAGACGCTCGTCTTGCGTTACACGCATCTGGAGCCGCCCGAGCGCCGGCAGCCGCAAGTCGCCGAGGATTACGCGAAGTGGTTTCATGCGCGTCTGCGCACGCTCGTGCCGCTGCTGGAGCGCGAGGCTTTTTTATGCGCGGGGCGGTTCACGGCCGCGGATATCTCGGTTGGTTATGCGTTGATGCTCGCGGAGCATATCGGTTTGCACGAACGCTTCGCGGAGCCGATCGCGCGCTATTGGTCCCGATTGCGCGAACGCGATGGTTTCCAGCGAGCCATGCGCGCGCAAAGCGACGCGGCTGTCGCGCAGGGCGTGTCGCCCGATCCATCGCCGGATATGCGGCCGTTCGGCTCGCGCTAGCAGCCTTCCGGCTCGACGCGTGAACGCGGGCGCACGTCGTCCCTCCTTCACGTCCCCCCATCCGCGGGGCTGTGCGGAACGCCATCGAACCTTAATCTGCTCATCAGGCGCTCACGTTTGCGAGCGCAAATCAGACAGACGAGGTAACTGGCGATGTACGTCTTCTCCTGGCTCTTATCGATGATCGTCGCGCTCGTGGCAACGGGCACGATCGTATTTGCGATGCCGCGCTCGGCCGCCGACGAACTCAGCGTAGCGACCGCGCCGCACACTTTCTTCAGCAGCGAATTGAATCGCATGACGACGATGCTGGCGTCGTGCGTGTCAGACGTAGATTGACGCTATTCGAGGCGCGCCGCACGATGCAAAGGCGCTCACGGTTAGCGGTTTCGAATCAACACGTTGCATTGATTTCCATAACGATATCCACAGGCTTGTGCAGAAGATCTGTGGACAACCAGGGCCGGGGGCGCCCTGGAAACGAAAACCCCAACCGGCGCACGGGGAGCGCTGGGGAGACCACATACAATGAGACGCGAAGGCGTCCAGGCGAGCGGGGCCAACAGGTTCGAGGTTCGATACGAACGTAAATTCACCGCGCGGAAAAGCGCAGGGGAGACCAACAGTCAATGCGGGGAACGAGGCGCGCGGGGGTGCGCTTCGGCGGTGAGACGTGCGTAAGCGCCGCAAGCGGGCGAAAAAAAAGCCCGCTGCATTGAGCGGGCTTGAATCCATATCGGTTGAGACATGGAGGAGACAAGGCTTAGTATAAACCCTTACCCATCCAAGTCAAGCGTCAAACCAAAAAAATTTGCGCTGGGGAAGGGCATCGTCAAGCAAGTCTGCTTCGGTCATTGCTTGCCGAGACTGTGGTAGTACGCCGCGAGATTGGCGATATCCGCCTCGGACAAGGGTTTCGCGACCATCGACATCATTTCGTTCTGGCGCGCGCCCGTGTGAAAGTCGGTCAGCGCCTTCACGAGATACTCCTCCGTCTGCCCCGCGAGGTTGGGCGCTTCCGGCAGCTTCGACATGCCGTCGAGCCCGTGGCACGCCTGACACTGTGCCGCCTTCGCACGCCCCGCCTTCATATCGCCCGCTGCGAGCGCGACGCTGGATACCGCCAGCATCAGGCTTGCCACCACGGCTGTCTGCGCCGGCCGCATCACTTCGACCCCGAATACGAAATACGATAGATGGCGCCGGCATAGTCGTCGGATACCAGCAGCGAGCCGTCCTGCAATACCTGGACATCGACCGGGCGTCCCATGTACTCGCCGCTCGAAGTGAGCCAGCCATCCGCGAAGACTTCCGGTTCGCCCGCCGTGCCGTCGTCCTTGACGGGCACGTACATGATGCGTGCGCCGATCGGCTTCGTGCGATTCCACGAACCGTGTTCCGCGACGAAGATGCCGCCCTGGTACTTGTCCGGGAACGTCTTCGCGTTATAGAACGACATGCCGAGGTCGGCCGCGTGCGCCGCGAATTCGACTTGCGGATACACCAGGTTCGCCGGCGGATTCTGATCCTTGTAGTCGACGGTCCGCACCTTGCCGCCGCCATACCACGGGAAGCCGAAGTTCTCGCCCGCCTTGGTCGCGCGGTTCAGTTCGCCCGGAGGAATGTCGTCGCCCATGCCGTCGACCTGGTTGTCGGTGAACCAGAGCGTCTTGTCCTTCGGATTGAAGTCGAGGCCGACCGAATTACGCACGCCGTGCGCGTAGGTTTCGCGGTTCTTGCCGTCTTGATCCAGACGGATGATGCCCGCGAGCCCGTTCTTGTCGATATCGGCGAGTTTGTCTTTCGGCGGCACGTTCCACGGCTGGCCGAGCGCGATGTATAGCTTCTTGTCAGGCCCGATACGGCACGCGCGCGCGCCGTGATTGAAGCTCTCGAACGTCGCCGGGATCAGCTTGCCTTGCGGCACGACGACCGCCGCAGCCACGTCCGGCCCGCCGTCGCCGAAGAACTGCGCCGCCGGGAAACCGAGCACGCGATTCTGCTCGACCACGTAAAGCACGCCATCCGGCGAGAAGCAGACGCCGTTCGGCACCTTGAACGTGACCGACGAGGCGAATTGAACGACGTCATCCGCGACGCGCCTTTTGGTTCGATCCGTCACCTGCCATACGCGATTCTTGCGCGTGCCGACGAACACCACGCCCGTCGAAGGCTCGATAGCCATGTGCCGCGCTTCCGGCACGATTGCATACAGGTCGATCTTGAAGCCTGGCGGCAGTTTGATTTGCTTGAGATTTTCGCGCAGCGCGTCGGCGGTCTGGCCGCCTTGCGGCACCTTTTCGGCCTGACTCGTGCCGGTCTGCTTGAAGTTGGACAGCGAATTGAGATTGTCTTGCGCGGCGTTCGCATACGGCAGGCAGGCGAGCATGGCGCCGACCGCCAACGGCAAAAGCTTGAGCGTTGCGTTCATCTGGTTGTCTCCTTGTTGTTACGGCTTATTGAACCTCACTGAACAACACGACTGATGACTCTCGCCGAAGGAGACGGCGTCACGCGAACCTCGACCAAGCACGCGTATTACGACGCCGCTGCCTACGGTAGCAACAATCTTAGAATACGAATCGCCCGCTGCAAGCAGCGAGCCGGCTTTTTTCACGCGCTGATAAAAAGCGTCGGCAGCTATTTCCTGCCATCGAAGAGAAAGACGTTGGCGCGGTCGGGGCTCGGCAGCGCGACCAGCAGGCGCGGGCCGTCGAGCACGGCGGCGCCCTTGACGGTCGCGTCGGGCAGCGGGCAGGGCGCGGGGCCGAACGTCACCGAGACGTCGTAGGCGTTCGCGCCGGGACGCGGCGCCACCGTTCCCTTGAAGATGCAACCGGCGCTCGTCGTGCCGGCGGCGTAGCCATCGGCGGCGACGGTGATGCGCGTGGTCGTCGCGCCTCCGAGCGACATTCCGCGGCCGCTGTAAAGACCGCCCGCGTTGGCGAGGCTCGGTCCGGTGTCGAGCATCGGCGCGGCGTGCACGTTGAAGGAGAGGTTCGCGCCGCCGTTTTTGCTTGCGACCGTGCCGCTTACGGCCGGCGCTTGCGCGAAGTTTGCGCTGAAGTTGGCGGCGGTGGCGGGCGCCCGGCCCACGCGATAGTCGAACGCCGAGGTGCTCGCGAACTTGCCGTCGCTCGTCTGCGTGCCGCCCGTGGCGATGGCGACGCCCGACAGGTTCGTGCCGCGCGTGTCGTTCGGAGTGCCGTAGAAGAGATACGCCGAGCCATCGAAGAGCACGAGCAGCGTGGCATCGGCCTGACTGTTGTCGATTGTCCCTTTGTAGACGCCGCCCGATGGCAGCGTCGTCGTGACGGTGCCGGGCGGTGGCGGAGCGGAAGAGTCGGTTGCGCAGGCCGCGAGCGCGAGACTCAGGGCGAGCGGCAATGTGAAAGTCAGCGGGACTGGCGGCTTGAATCTTGTGGTTATCGTCACTCTGGACTCCGGTCTCGATCGAGGCGGCATCGTGCGATGCGCGCGGTGAACGTCCTGTATAGGCGCTGAAAAAGCACAGGTCAAGCGCGATGCACGACCGTGCGGCGCGCCGAGTCTTCCTCGTTCAGCGTCTTTACGACGGCTTCATGTCGATGCGATCGGAATGCAGATGTGGTGAAACTCGTAAGTGGCGCCGTCTCGTTCGAACATGGCTTGTTCGCTTAGTAAGCGCCTGCGATCGGCAACAGCAGATAGGGCAGCAGCGCTTCGTAAGACATGGCCGTCGCTTGCGTGTCGGGCAAGGTGGGCGCGGTATCGATCACGGGTGCGTCGCGCCCGATGTCGATGTCGACGAGCGATGCGCCTGCGATGGGTGTCGGTTCGATCTTCATTTTCCCCTCCTGTCATGCAGCGTGTGAGGGGAAGTCTGGGCGCGAAGAGTTAGGACAGTGTGAGGCCGCAAGGCTCTTGCGTCAGGACGCGCGTCTCAAGCGGGACCGTCGAGCCAGTTTTCGATCTTGACGCCTGGATAGTGAGTGAAATCCCTCACGTTGTTGGTCACGACCGGTACGCCGAGCGCAACCGCATGGGCCGCGATCAGCTTGTCGAGTGCGTCGTGCTTGCGCTCTCGCGTGGCCGCGCGGATCGGGCCATAAGCGCTTGCCGCTGCCTCGTCGAAAGGCGCGACTTCGATCAGTTTCACGAGCGCAGCGAGATTGTTCCGCTCGCGCCTGGGTCGCGCACTCGTGCTTGCGCCGTATGCCAGCTCCGCGAACGTAATCGATGACATGACGACGTCGCCGACAAAGAGCTGCGCGAAACGCCGCGCCACCTGTTCGGGCTGATTTTTCATCAGGTAGATACACATATTCGTATCGAACAAGTACTTGGGCATCAGAGCGCGTCCCGTTTGTCTTGCGTCTGATCGCCACGCCCCTCCGACATGAAGTCGGCGCCAAAACGCCCGAAACAGTCGAGCGCGCCGGCAAGCGGGCGGCGCAGGCGGCGAATCCGCAATTCGTCGCCCACGCGTTCAATCTCGACTTCCGTTTCCGTTTCGGGAAACGCGATATCGGCGGGAATGCGAATGGCCTGCGAGTTGCCATTGCGAAAGATTCGGGTAATAGCCACGTTGGCACCGTGTGTGTACATACGTGTGTACTGTACCAGACGGATCGAAGGAACGGTTGATTGCATGGCGGCGTTCTTGAAGTCAAAGGAAATCGAACAAAGCGCGGAAAGGTTTTTGCTCATGCGTCTTATCGTGCACCAACCGACGCAATCAGAAAACTACCCCGATCGGCCAATCCAATTGATATGTATCGATCATCCAAGCAAAGCCAACAATGCAACCGGAAATTCGCTTCACGCCTTCGAAGCCATTTCCAAAAACCCCTTTACCGCCGCCCCTTTCTCGAACCGCCGATACACCACCGCGACTTCCGAAGGCACCGGCTTTCCCGCGATCTCGCGATACTCAACGCCCGGCACCGTCACGCATTGCGCGAGCGATCGTGGCACGACCGCCACATCGCCGCCGAGCGACACATGCGCGAGCACATCCGACAGCGTGCCCGGCTGTCCGGCGATGTGCGGCTCGAAGCGCCCGCGTCTTCCAACCTCGAGCGTGCCGGACTCCTGCTCCGGCAACACGAACGACTGACCACGCAGTTGCGCGGGCGTGATGGTTTCCGTTTCCGTCAGCGGAGAATCGGCCGGCAGCGCGACGATGAACGCATCGCGACGCACCGTGCGCACCTCGACGCCATCCGGATACGGCACGGGCGGCCGCACGTAAGCGATATCGATATGACCGTCGATGAGCAGCGCGCCCGCCTCGCGCATGACGATCTCGCGGATACCGATGGCAACCTGCGGATAGCGCGCACGAAAGCCGCGCACGTGTGTCTGCAGCACGCCCGAATAAACCGCCGAACCGACGTAGCCGATCACGATCCTGCCCAGCTCGCCGCGCTCCGCCAGCGCCGCGCGCTCGGCCCCGCGCGCGAGATGATCGAGCGCGCTCGATGCCTCGACGAGATACGCCTCGCCCGCCGCGGTCAGCGCCACCGAGCGCTTCGTGCGCTGAAAAAGCCGCACGCCAAGGAGCCGCTCCGCTTCCTGAATTCGTCGCGTGAGCGCGGGCGGCGCAATGCCGAGTTCATCGGCGGCACGCGTGAAATGCAGATGCCGCGCGACGCTCAAAAAGCAGCGCACATGGCGCAATTCCACTGGCATGAGAGCCTCGCTTCGTATTGTCGAATGCATCAATTATTTGGAGATTCTATGTCAATGACAGACAAGAGTGATCTCACTAGCATCGATAGTTTCATCGTCAACATTCGCCCGCCATGTCCGACACCGCCGATGTCTCGCCGAACCAGTCCGCCGCGCGCTTCGTGCTTCTCACCGCATCGGCGACTTGCTCGCTGATCACGCTCGACACCAACGTCGTCGCCGTGGCGCTGCCATCCATCGCGCGCGATTTCCACGCCGGTTTCGCCGATGTCGAATGGGTCGTGAGCGCCTACATGGTCGCGTTCGCCGCGTGTCTGCTGCCGGCGGGCGCGCTCGCCGACCGCATCGGCAGAAAGAAGATGCTGATCGCCGGGCTCGCGGCGTTCGCGCTGGCCTCGCTCGGCTGCGGCCTCGCGCCTTCCGCGTTCGCGCTGAATCTGGCGCGCGCGGCGAAGGGCGTCGGCGCGGCAATGCTGCTTACGTCCGCGCTCGCGATCATCGCCAACACCTTCCACGAAGGCGCGGCGCGCGCTCGTGCATGGGCGATCTGGGGCACCTGCATGGGTATTTCGACGACCGTCGCGCCACTCGTCGGCGGCGCGATCACGCAATGGTTCGGCTGGCGTTGGATCTTCCTCATGAACCTGCCGATCTGCGCGCTGCTCGCGTGGTGCGCGTGGCGCGGCATGCGCGAGTCGCGTAATCCGCATGCGGGATCGCTCGACCTGCTCGGCAGCGCGATCTTTGCCGCGTCGCTTTCGCTCGGCATCTGGGCGCTGATCGGCGGTCAGGCCGATGGCTGGACGAGCTGGCGCACCGAAGCGCGCCTTGCCGCGTGCGCGGCGCTCCTGGTCGTGTTCGTGCGCGTGCAACGCTCGCGCGCGCATCCGATGATCGATCTCTCGCTGTTTCGCGAACCGCGCTTCGTCGCCGCCGTGCTCGCCATGTTCGGCTACGCGGCCTGCGCGCAAGTCATGATGACGTTCCTGCCGCTTTATCTGCAAAACGCGTTCGGCTTGACCGCGGTGCGCGCGGGCGTCGGCATGTTGCCGTTCGCGCTCGCGATGATCGCCGGGCCGCATCTAGGCGCGGCGCTCGGCAAGCGCGTGCCTGCAATGGCGCTGCTCACGCTCGGGCTTGCGACCATCGGCGTGGGCAATCTGCTGACGGCGTGGTTCGCGTCGATGTCGTATTACGGGCTCATCGCGGTCTCGATGATCGTCACCGGACTCGGCGCGGGCATCCTCAACGGCGACACGCAGAAAGCGATCATGGCGTGTGTGCCGGCGCATCGCACGGGCATGGCGTCGGGTATCAGCACGACGACGCGCTTTACGGCCATCGTCACGTCGGTGGGCGTGCTCGGCGCGGTGCTCGCGGCGCGCACGAAAAGCGCGCTCGATCTGCATGCAAGCGGTTTCCCTGTCCTCATGCACGCGCTCGATGAAACCTTCCTCTCGCGCGTGCTTGCGGGCGATCTGGCACACGCGGGCGCGGGCGGCAACGCGGCTGTCATCGCGATCGCACGTGCGAGTTTCGCGAGCGGCTTCGCGGCTGCGTTAGGTGTGGCGGGCGTGAGTGCGTTGCTCGTGGCGTCGGCGGTGTGGGTGCTTGCCGGACGCAGCGAGCGGGCTAGCGCTGTGCGAGTCGACGCGTAGAGAACCATCCCGTGCGCGTAAGAATCAGCGGGATAACCCCTATGGGTGAAGATCCGCCCGCCGTTTACTGTATCGATACACTAAATCGATACAGCCGCAACCGGCGCACTGCGATCCGCGGCTCTCAGGAGACAAGACATGCAATCGACATCCCGGCGACGCTTCCTTCAAACCGCCTCGGCGGCCTCGCTCGCGGTGGCGGGCGGCGCGTTGCCGTCGCTCGCACGCGCGCAGGCGCCGGTCGCGCTGCGGCTTTCGTCGTCGATGCCCGCGAATCAAAACGCCGCGCACTACGTCTGGTATCAGTACCTGGCTGAAAACCTGAAGGCGAGCGTGGGCGAGCAGATTCGCATCGACTATTTTCCGAACAATCAGCTCGGCAAGGAAAGCGACGTCGTTCAGCAAGTGAAGGTCGGCGCGGTCGACATGATGGTGACGGGCTCGTCCATCTGGGCAACGGTTCTGCCCGAACTCGGCATGCTCGATCTGGGTTACGTCTTCGATAACTTCGATCACGTCGGCCGCGCGATGGACGGCAGCGTCGGCCAGAGCTTCGACAGCCTGCTGCAAAAGCGCGCGGGTTGTTCGGTCATCACGTGGGGCTATTCGTTCGGCGGCCGCAACGTGTTCACGAAGAAGCCCGCGCACTCGCTCGCGGAAATCAAGGGCGTGAAACTGCGCGTGCTGCCCACGCCCGCTTTCATGGACACGTTCAAGCTGATGGGCGCGGTGCCGACGCCCATTCCCATCGGCGAGTTGTACATGGCGGCGCAAACCGGTGTGGTCGACGGCTTCGAGCACGACTGCGCGACCGTGCTCGCGAGCAAATACGACGAAGTGGTGAAGTCGTGCTGGCAGACGCAGCACGTGTTCAGCCCGCTCGTCGTCGTGATGGGCCGCCGCTCGCTCGACAAGATTCCCGCGAGTCTTCGGCCGGCCTTCCAGAAGGCCGCGCAGGATGCGACGGCGAAGCAGCGTACGGTAGCCGTGCAGACGGCGGCGCGCGCCGAGCAGGAACTGAAGCAGCGAGGCATGACTTTCTTCCCGATGTCGCCCGCGGACCGCGAGACCGCGCGTCACGAAATGCAGACGCAGTTGTACGCGAATTTCGCGAAACAGTATCCCGCGACCGCGCCGCTTTTTCCGGCCATCGCCGCCGCACGAGGCTGAACGCCATGACCTCTTTCTCCGCGACGCCCGGCCCCGAAGCGCAGCTTGCGGCCGCGCCCGGCTTTGGCCAGAAGACCGCGCTCACGCGCGCGCTCGCCGTCGTCATGCGCTGGATCGAATACCTTTGCGCCGCCGTGCTCGCGGCCGATGTGATCGTGGTGTTCGTCTCCGTCATCTATCGCTACTTTCTGCACGATCCAGTCGATTGGGCCGAGGAGATCGCGCGTGCGTTGATGATCGTGCTGGTCTTCTTCGGCGCGGCGACCGTGCTTGCGCGCAGTCAGCATGTCGGCGTCGATCTGTTTCGCGCGGCGCTGCCCGCACGCTGGCAACCGGCGCTGATTCAGGCCGGGCACTGGATCATCGCGGCCGTGGCGGCCAATCTGTGCTTCTCGTCGTGCCTCTTGCTCGTCGATTCCTACGGCCAGATGACGCCAAGCGGCCTGCCCGCGTGGATCAACGTGTATCCGCTCGTCGCGGGCAGTGTGTTCATGGCGGTGTTCGCGCTCGCCAATGCATTGAACGGGCCGCGCAAAACGGTGTTCGGCGCGCTCATCGGTTGCGTCGTGGTCGCGGCGGCGCTGTTCGGCTGGAACGCGCTCATGCCCGATCACGCGATCAAGCCGGGCATTCTGCTCGCGGCCGGTTTTGTCGGCGGACTCGTGCTCGGCGTGCCCATCGGCTTCGTGCTCGCGTTCTCCGCGCTGCTGTATTTTCTCGCCGAGCCGACCCTGCCGATCCTCGTCTACTCGCAACAGGTGATGGCCGGCGCCGACCACTTCGTGCTGCTTGCCATTCCGTTCTTCGTGCTTGCGGGCTTGCTGATGGAAACCAACGGCATGTCGTCGCGGCTGATCGAACTCCTGCTGCGTATTTTCGGTCGCGTGCGCGGCGGGCTCGGTCTCATCACCATCATGGCGACGGCGTTCTTCTCAGGCGTGTCCGGCTCGAAGCTCGCGGATATCGCGGCGGTCGGCGGCGTGGTCATGCCGGCCGTGCGTCAGAGCAAGCAGGATCCGAACGAAGCGGCGGCGCTCCTCGCGTGCAGCGCGGTGATGGCCGAGACCATTCCGCCGTGCGTGAACATGATCATCATGGGTTTCGTCGCGAACATTTCCATCGCGGGGCTGTTTCTCGCGGGCGTGGTCCCGGCGGCGGTGCTGGCGCTCGCGCTTGCCGTCGTCGCGGTGATCTTCGGGCGTCGTATCAACGTGGCCGATGCGCTCAAGAACCCGCGTGCGTTTCTGCCGCTGATTGGCGGCGCGTTCGTCGCGCTCGTGATGATCGCGATGATCGGCAAGGGCGTGACCTCCGGTATCGCGACATCGACGGAAGTGTCGGCGTTCGCCGTGGTCTATGCGCTCGTGGTCGGCTGGCTCGCGTTTCGCGAACTCACGCCGCGCAAGGTGGCGCGCGTGTTCGTGCGTTCGGCGTCGATGGCAAGCAGCATCCTGTTCATCGTGGCGGCGGCGTCGAGCGTGTCGTTCGCGCTCACCATCGAGCAGATTCCCGCGCTCGTCTCCGATGCCATGATCAACTTCGCGCATCAATACGGGCCGACGATGTTCCTGCTGCTGTCCGTGCTCATCATGATCGTATTCGGCGCGGTGCTGGAAGGCGCACCCGCGCTTATCATCTTTGGACCGCTTCTCACGCCGATCGCCACGCAGCTCGGCATCAACCCGCTGCACTTCGGCACGGTGATCGTCGTGGCGATGGGGCTCGGTCTGTTCGCGCCGCCCGTCGGCTTGGGGCTTTTCGCGACCTGCGCGATCACCGGCACGGAAATGAAGGCCGTCGCGAAACCGATGGTCAAATATCTGGTGGTGCTGTGCGCCGCGCTCGTGGTACTCATTCTGGTGCCATCGTTTTCTCTGTGGCTGCCGACCCGGCTCGGCCTGTAGCCTGTTGTCCGAAGTCCGAAACAAGAACTGTCATGAGCACCATTCAGGACGTAGCCCGCCACGCTGGTGTATCCGTGAGCACGGTTTCCAACGTGCTCAACGGCCGCACCGACCAGATGCGTCAGGAAACGCTCGCGCGCGTGCAGGCCGCGATGACCGCGTTGCAATACCGTCCGAGCACGCTCGCGCGCCAGCTGAAGACCGGTCAGACGCCGCTCGTCGGCTTGCTCGTGCCGTCCATCGCCAATCCGATGTACGGCTATATCGCTCGCGAAGTCGAGACTTACGCGCAGGAGCGCTACGGTTATCGCGTGCTGATCGGCAATACGTATCGCGACCCGGCGAAGGAAGCGTCGTTCTTCGAAGATTTGCTCTCGCACGGCGTGCGGCGCGTGATCGTGATCTCATCGCTCGCGGATGAGCGCCATCTGGAAACCGCGGCCGAGCGCGGCATGGTCGTCGTGAGCTACGACCGGCGCGCGACCGAAGGCGAGACCACGCGCATCGATCACGTCACGCCGGACAATTTCGAGGCGGCGCGGCTCGCGACGCGGCATCTCATCGCGCATGGTCACACACGGCTCGGTTATGCGACGCTCGCCGGCATGACGCTGAGCCGACGCGACAAGATTCGCGGCTTTCTCGCCGCCGCCGAGGAAGCGGGCCTCGGCCACGGCGCGCGCGTGCTCGACAGCGGCCCGGTGAACGAATACGGCGACTCGATGATCGCGGAGAACGGTCGCGCGCTCGCACGCCAACTCTCGGAAGACGCCGCGCGGCCGACCGGAATCGTCGCGGTCAACGACCTGATGGCGCTCGGTCTGATGGCGGGTCTGCGCGAATCGGGCTTGCGCGTACCGGACGATATGTCCGTGGTCGGCATGGACGGGCACTTTCTCGCCGCTATCTCGAACCCCGCGCTCACGACCGTGCAACTGCCCGTTCCTGCGATGGCCGCGGCCATGGTCGAGCGCGTGATGCGTCAGCAAGACGACGCTGTAATCGATTCCGCGCAGGCGCTATTCACCGACATCACGCTCGTCGAGCGCGAATCCGTGGCGCCGCCTGCCGCAAAAGCAACGTAGAAGCCCTTCAGGACCGAGACATGAACAAGGTTTTCGTGAGTCATCCCCGGCACATGCTGGAACACTATTTCGGCGCACGCGCGAGCGCGGCGCTCGACGCCATCGCCGATGCGACCTACAACACGGAAGACCGCGAACTCACGACCGCCGAACTCATCGCGGCCGCGCGCGATGCCGACGTGATCATCGGCTACCGGCAGACCCCCGCGCCACGCGAACTGTTCGCAGCCTTGCCGCGGCTTGCCGCGTTCGTGCGCTGCGCGGTGGATATCCGTACCATCGATGTCGATGCCGCCAGCGATCATGGCGTGCTCGTCACGCAGGCGAGCGCGGGCTTCGTGCCGGCGGTATCGGAATGGGTAATCGGCGCGATGATCGATCTGGGCCGCGCCACCACGGCTTATGCGTCGGCATACCATCGCGGAGAGATGCTGGCGCCGAAGATGGGTCGCGAGTTGCGCGGCAGCGTGCTCGGAGTGATCGGCTACGGGCAGATCTCGCGCTATCTGTGCGAGCTTGCGCTGGCGTTCGGCATGCGCGTGGTCGTGTCCGATCCGCACGCGAAGATCGACGATGCTCGCCTGAGTCAGAGCGATCTTCCGGCCTTGCTCGCCGCCGCCGACTTCGTGGTGTGCCTCGCGCCCGCGAACGATGCGACGCGCAATCTGATGAACGCGCAAGCCTTCGCGACGATGAAGCCGGACGCGTATTTCATCAATGCGGCGCGCGGCGAACTCGTCGACGACAATGCCTTGCTGGCCGCGCTGCAAAGCGGCCGTCTTGCGGGCGCGGCGCTCGACGTGGGGCGTGCGCCGGACCAGATGCCTTCGCCGGCGCTTTGCGCGCACGAACGTGTCATCGCAACGCCGCATGTCGGCGGCCTCACGCCGGCTGCGATCGAGCATCAGTCGATGGAAACCGTCGCGCAAACCGAAGCGCTGTTTCAAGGGCGCATGCCGATGGGCGCGGTCAATCCACGGCATGCGTTCAGGCTCGCGCAGCGTGAAGCGCCGAAAGTCGACGCCATTTCGAGCGACGCGCGATGAACGCCTGCGATTGCCACCTCCACGTCTACGACGACGCTTACCCGCTTGCACCGAGCGCGACGTTCCGGCCGCCATCGGCGCCCGCATCGGCTTATCGCGAAGTGCAGCGCGCGTTGGGCTTGTCGCGTGCGATCGTCGTGCAGCCGACCGGCTACGGCTTCGACAATCGCTGCACGCTCGCGGCCATCGAACAACTGGGCAAGGGCGCACGCGGCATCGCGGTCGTTCCGCCCGACGTCGACGATGCCGAATTGCAACGTCTGCACGAAGCCGGCATACGCGGCGTGCGCTACATGATGTTTCCTGGCGGGCTGCTTGCGTGGGACAGCATCGAGGCGATGTCGGCACGTATCGCGCCGCTTGGCTGGAACATCGATCTTCAGCTCGACGGACACACGCTGCCGCAATTTGAGGCGCTGCTCGCGCGTTTGCCGTCGAAGCTCGTGATCGATCATATCGGCAAGTTTCAGGGGCCGGTCACGCCTGCAAGCGATGGCTTCGCGTCCCTATGCCGCCTGCTCGACGGACCGCGCTGCTGGATCAAGCTCTCGGCGCCTTACGAGAGTTCACGCAGCGGTGCGCCGGAATACGACGACATCGCACCGATCGTGCGCACACTGGCCGCGCGCTATCCGCAGCGCGGCGTGTGGGCGTCGAACTGGCCGCATCCGAACGTGCAGCCGGTTCCGGATAACGCGAGCCTGCTCGACTGGTTTTCTCATTGCATGCCCGATGAAGCCACGCGCGGCAAAATCCTCGTCGATAACCCCGCCGAGCTTTACGAATTCTGAAGCCTGTTCCATCCTATGCTTGAACAGCCACGGCTCAAGGAGCACGCGATGAACACACTCGAAGGAAAAACCGTTGTCATCACTGGCGGCTTCGGCAGTCTGGGGCTTGCGACCGCGCGCGTGCTGGCCGAGCGCGGGGCACGCATCGCGCTCATCGGCAGGGACGCGCGGCACGACCCGTTGCCCGCGCCGCTTGCGGAAGCGTTCATCGTCACGGGCGCCGATTTGTCGGATGCAAAAGCCGCGCAAGCCGCGTTCGACGCGATCGCGCAAAAGCTCGGCGGCGTGCAGGCGCTGGTGAACGTGGCGGGCGCGTTTCGCTGGGAAACCATCGCGGATGGCAGCGTGGACACATGGAACCTCATGTTCGATGTGAACGTGAAGACGGCGCTCAACGCATCGAAGGCGGCCCTCGGGCTCATGCGCGAGGGCGGCGGGCGTATCGTCAACGTGGGCGCGCTGGCGGCGTTGAAAGCGGGAGCGGGGATGGGCGCTTATGCGGCTTCGAAGGCGGCGCTTCTGCGTCTGACCGAAGCGCTTGCCGAAGAGCTCAAGGATCGAGCCATTACCGTGAACGCGATCCTGCCTTCGATTATCGATACCGCACAGAATCGCGCCGATATGCCATCGGCGGATTCCTCGCGCTGGGTGCAGCCGGAGGAACTCGGCGCGGTGATCGCGTTTCTCTTGTCGGACGATGCGCGCTCGATCACGGGCGCGGCGATTCCGGTGGCGGGGCGGGTTTGAGTGTTGGCTTGGCGTGGTTCATCGGGGCCGGAAACCCCGCGCGGCTGATTCACCTCACCGCGACTGCAACCTGAACGCCTCCCCACGAATCCCCGCCCGATCCACGGACGCGATGCGATTGCGCCCGTGTTCCTTCGCCTGATAAAGCTGCGCATCGGTCAGATTGATGAACGTCGTCGGATCGATGCCATCGGTCGGCACGACGGTGCCCACGCCGAAACTTGCCGTCACGCGCTGATTATGCGGCGAGCGCAGATGCGCGATGTCTTCATCCGCGATCAATTCCCGGCAGCGCTCGGCAATACGCATGACCGCTTCGGCGTCGGTATCCGCGAGCACGAGCACGAACTCCTCACCGCCGAAACGGCCGAGAAAATGCCGTGGCCCGGCCGCCTCGGCGAGCACGCGGGCAACGCGCTTCAGGCATTCGTCGCCTTGCAGATGGCCGTAGTAGTCGTTGAAGGACTTGAAGAAGTCGATATCCACCATCACGAGCGACAACGGTTTGCCCGACTCCTTCGCGGCCTGCCATTCGCGCTGCATCACGTTGTCGAACATGCGGCGATTGCCGACGCCCGTGAGGCCGTCGCTCAGCGACAGATGTTCCAGTTCCTTATGCAGGCGCGCGAGTTCTTCCTCGGTGCGCTTGCGTTCGCTGATGTCGAACATGAAGCCGATCAGCGAATCCACGCCGCCTGCCTCGTTGCGCACCACATGCACGACATCGCGCAGCCAGACATAGCCGCCATCCTTGGTCAACGCGCGATAGTCCGCTTCGTGATCCGTGCCCGCCTGCGACTGCGCCACGCAGAAGTTCACGACCGCCTCGCGATCGTCGGGATGCATGCGCGCGGCCCAGTCGTTGACGTCCTTCCACGACGATGGCGCCCAGCCCAGCAACGCCTCGATCTGCGGTCCGATATACGCGAACTGCATGGTGGCCCAATCGATCTTCCACGGAATCGCCTTGGTCGATTCGAGCAGCGTTCGATAGACCGCGTGATCGTCTTCGCCGAGCGCGCGTTCGGCTGGCGCGAGCGTGTCTTCGTGGCGCAGGAATTCAGCCTTGAGCGGGCTTTCAAATGGGTCTTGGCTCATCGTGTCGGTCGGAATGGTTCGTTGCGCGTGTTTACGGCCGTTAAGCGCACGTCTTTAACGCATTCGTTCCGCCCTGTCGGAGCCTTACCGCACCACGAAATGCATCACATCGATCCGCCCTTCACCAAAGCCCGCCTCGCAAAAAGCCAGATACAGCCGCCACGTGCGAATGAACGCATCGTCGAAACCAAGTGCGCGCACTGCGTCGAGCCGCGCTTCGAAAGCGGCGCGCCAGTGATGCAGCGTGCGCGCATAGTCCGCGCCGAACGCAAGCGACGGCGCCGCGTTCATCCCCGCTTTCTGCGCCGCCTGCACGAAGCGCTCGGGGCTCGGCAACATGCCGCCAGGGAAAATCTGCTCGCGGATGAAATCGCTCGACGCGCGATACGCCAGAAAACGCGCATCCTCGATCGTGATCGACTGCACCAGCGCCTGCGCGCCCGGCGCGAGACAGCGGCGCAGCGTGCGGAAGTACGTGGCCCAAAAGCGCTCGCCAACCGCCTCGAACATTTCGATCGACACGATGGCGTCATATTGCTCACGCAGATCGCGATAATCGCGTAGCTCGATATCGACGAGTTCGCTCAAACCCTCGCGTTCCATGCGCTCGCGCGCGAACGCATGCTGCGCCGCCGATATTGTCACGCCATGCACGCGAATGCCCTCGCGCGCCGCATGCCGCGCGAAACCGCCCCAGCCGCAGCCAATCTCGAGCACGCGCATGCCCGCGCGCAAGCCGAGCGTCTCGACGATGCGCCGGTACTTGCGTTCCTGCGCCGCTTCGAGCGAGAGGCTCGCGTCGCCGTCGAACCACGCGCTCGAATAGGTCCACGTGGGGTCGAGCCAGAGCGCGTAAAAGTCGTTGCCGATGTCGTAATGCGCGTGGATATTGCGACGGCTGCCGGCGCGCGTGTTGGGCCGCAGCCGATGCCTGACGTTATGCAGGCACTGTGCGATCCAGCCACCGTTCACGGTGCGCTCGACGACCTTCTGATTGCGCATCGCGAGCCGCAATACCGCCGCGGGGTCGGGCGTATCGAGCCAGTGATCGCGATACGCCTGCGCAAAGCCGATATCGCCTGAACGGAGAACGGCCCGGCACGCGCGCCAGTCGTGCAGGTGCAGCGTAGCCGCGGGCTGCTGCAGGGCATCGCCGAACACACAGCGGTCGCCGTCGGGCGTGACGAGCACGAGATGACCCACGCGTATGCGTTTGAGGAGGCCCATGAAAAGCCGCGCCGAAAGCGGCATGCCCGCCTGCGCGGAAATCGTCCGCAAAAGATTCATGTCTAGCCTTGTGTTTTGTTATTCGGTCCGTTCTTTCATCGCATTCGGGTCCTCGGCCGATGGCGGATGTCTGCCGTGGAACGGCACGCGCTTGATCCAGAGCCGAAACGCCTGCCAGTAAATACGCGCGACGACGGCGACAGTCAGCAGCGGCTGGCTCAATAGCGTGCGCAAGGCAAGCGGGCCGGTCAGCGGCCGCGCCTTCAGGCCGATTGCCGTGCGAATCAATAGCCCGTCGCGGTCGCGATAGTCGATGGCGACCGACAGCCGGTCGCCATGCCGCCGCACGCGAAAGGCATAGTCGCCATCGACGTCGCAGAAAGGGGATACGTGCAGCGTCTTGCGGCAGGCGAGCTCGGTGTCATCGACGATAGGCGCGTGGTCGGGCGCGCTCAAGAGATAGCCGCGATGCTCGCCGAAGGTGTTGCGCACGTCCGCGTACAGCGCGCGCAAGTTGCCCGCGCGGTCATGGCAGAACCAGAAGCTCACGGGATTGAACGCATGGCCGAAGACGCGCGGAATGGAGAGCAGCCGGATTTCGCCATCGGCGGGAATCGCGGCATCGGCGAGGCGGGCGCGCATCCACGTTTGCAGATCGCTGCCATCGCGCGGACCGAAGTCGCGCTGAAAAAACGCGAACGGCCGAACCTGGTCGATGCCGAACCACGCACGCTTCACTTCGCCAAGGCGCGCGAGGTCGCAAGAGACATAACAAACCGGATACTCGAAGCGATGATGCACCGGCCGCAGGCGCTCGTGCATCACGCGGCCCGTGAGCAAACGTGCTGCCTCGCCGTGGCCGCGCGCGACCTTCACAAGCGCGCCCATTCCGGTTCCACGCCGAAGTCCCGCGCGATCCTCAACGCCGACTTCAGGCCGTCCTCGTGAAAGCCGTATCCGGTCCACGCACCCGCGAACCAGGTGTTGTGCACGCCCTGAATCTCGGGCAGGCGCTGCTGTGCATCCACGGCGGCGAGATCGAGCAGCGGATGCTCGTATTCGTAGCGGCCGAGTTCGCTGCCGGGCGCGGGTTCATCGACGGGATTGAGCGTCACGATCACCGGTGTTTCGAACGGCAGCGGCTGAAGCTGATTGAGCAGATAGCTCACGCACACCGGTTCGGCCTCACCGTGGCCCGCCCACGCGCGCGCGCCGAGATAGTTCCACGCCGACCACACGCGGCGGCGGCGCGGCAGCAACGCGCGATCCGTATGCAGCACGGCAAGATTGCGCTGATAGCGCACGGCAGAAAGCAATGTGCGCTCGCTGGCCGAAGCGTCGTCGAGCAGATGCAGGCTCGTTGGCGCGTGGGTGGCGAGGACGAGAGCATCGAAACGCTCGGGTCCGGCGTCATCGGTCATGACGACGACGCCTTCGTCATCGCGACGAATACCGCGCACGGGCGTGCCGATGCGCACATCGTCGAGCGTTGCCGCGATACGCCGCACATACTCGCGTCCGCCGCCCGTCACGGTGCGCCACCGCGGCCGATTGTTGACCTGCAAGAGCGCGTGATTGAGACAGAAGCGCAGAAAGGTCGCGGCGGGAAAACGCAAGATGTCGCTGGCGGCGCTCGACCAGATCGCGGCGGCCATCGGCAGAAGATAGTGACGCTGAAACGGCGCGCCATAACCGCCTTCGAGCAGCAACTCGCCGACCGAACACCGGTTGAGCGTTGCACGCTCCAAATGCTGCTGCGCCGCTGCATTGAAGCGCAGAATGTCGCGCAACATGCCGATGAACGCGGGCGAAAACAGATTGCGCCGCTGCGCGAAGACCGTGTTCAGACTCGTGCCTGCCCATTCGAGCCGCCCGCCATCGAGCGACACGGAAAACGACATGTCGCTTTGATGCGTCGCCACGCCGAGTTCGGCGAGCATCGCGATCAGGTTCGGATACGTGCGCTCGTTGAAGACGAGAAAGCCGGTATCCACGGGATGCCGTTTACCATCCAGTTCCACGTCCACGGTGTTGGTATGGCCGCCGAGATAATCCGCGGATTCGAACAACGTCACGCGATGCTTGCGCGCGAGTAGCCACGCGCTCGCCAGTCCGGCGATTCCCGCGCCGACCACGGCGATGCGCTGACCTTGTCCTGGTGCTCTTCGGTTCATGTCGAGAGGTCTCCTCGCGCCGAGTGGGCCATTGCGGGCAGCGGTCAAACGTGTCGTCGCAAATCAATACGATGCGGCGCGCCCGCCGGATGCAAATGGCATGCAAAGGTTTTCAGTCGCCCTGTCCGGGACTTTGAAAGCCTGGCTGTCCGATCTGCTCGGGGCTTTGCGGCACGCGCCGGAACTGCGTCGTGTCGTATCCCATTGCGTCCAGACGCGCGAGGAGCGAGCGATACGTCTCGTCGTTCATGGTCGGCTCGCGCGAGAAGATCCAGCCGAGCTTCTTGTTGGGATAGCCGAGAATGGTGTAGCGATAATCCGGATCGACATAAAGCGTCATCTGCGTCACGTGGATCGGCCAGAAGATGCGCACGCTCCATTCGCCGCCGCCGCTGCCGGGCTTCACCGAGTCGAGAAACTGATGATGCGTTTCGGGCGCGTCGAAGCCCTTCTTGCGGCCGAAGAACTCGTCGACGATCTTGCCGTCGTCGCGCAAGGTCCACATGACATGGCTCGCGACGAAATCGCGTTCGGCGAAGTAGGGGATATTCGCGATCACGAACCAGCGTCCCATATAGCGCGGCAGATCGACAGGCACGCTTTGCAAAGGCTGTTCGGCGCGCGGGTTCGGATTCGGCGGACCATTCGAGCAGCTTGCAACCAGCAGGATGATGCCCGCGCCAGCGAGCGCGGCAATGAGTGCGCGTTTCATGAGATGACCTTTGACTGAAGAGTGTTCGGCCGAGTGTTCAGCCGCTTCTCGAACAGGTAGTGCGCGACGCCCCACTCACTACCGGACGCATAGCCGAACAGTTCGGACACTGCCATATAAAACATGCGCCAGCGTTGCAGCCAGAGTGCGGCGTCGTCGCCATAAGTGTTCTGAAGCATCGGCATGACGCGAGCGCGCGCCGCGTCGAGCGCGGCGAGCCAGAGATCGGCCGTGCGCGCGTAGTGCGAGCCGTTGACCCACCATTGGCGCGTCACGCACAAATCGTCCTGGAAGTTGAGCAGCAGCGCGGCGGACGGCATGGTTCCGCCGGTGAAGAAATAGCGCGACATCCAGTCCGAACTGTCGCGCGAGGCGAAGTGATAAGCGAGCGTGCGATGCGCGAAAATATGCACGAAGAGCTTGCCGTCGTCGGCGAGCCAGCGCGCAATCTTTTCGAGCAGCAGGCCGTAATTCTTCATGTGCTCGAACATTTCGACAGACACAATGCGGTCGAACGCGACGGCGTCGCCATCGGCGGGGAAGTCGAAATCGACGATATTGCCGGTCGTGACCAGCAGGTTCGTGAGACCGCGCTGGGCCGCGCGAGCCTCGATGAACGCGCGCTGTCCATGCGAATTCGACAACGCGACGATGCGCGCCTTCGGGTAACGCTCGGCAAGCCACAACGCGAGCGAGCCCCAGCCGCAGCCGAGATCGAGAATGCGCTGGCCATCGGCGAGTTGCGCGCGTTCGGCATAGCTTTCGAGCATCGCAATCTCGCTTTGTGCGAGCGTTTCCTGGCCGCTCGGAAAATAGCCACACGAATATTTGAGGCGCGGCCCGAGATGAGCTTCGAAGAACGCGCCCGGCAACTCGTAATGCTGCGTGTTGGCAGCTTGCGTTTCGATGGCAATGGGGCTCGTGCGCAAATCGGCCAGCAGCGTATCGAGCGCTTGCGTGCGGCGCTCGCCGTCGCCCGCGTGTTCGTCGCGCAGACGCTGGCGGATGAACGCGCGCATGCCGGCGCGCACCAGCGTGTCGGGAAGCCAGCCGCGTTCGCAAAGGCGGATCATCCAGCTTTCGTCCAACGGGGGATTCGAATTGTCGAGCGGGCTGGCTTGTCGTGTCGATGCGTTCATCGGCGAAATCCTCGGGTTATGAATGCACGGGCGGCTTCGGCGGCCACGGCACCAGCACGCTGGTCGTGCGCATGTAGTCGCGATAACCGTCGCGCGTTTCGGCGAGCCGCGCTTCGAGCAGCGGAATGCCCGACACCTTGATAAGGAGCCACGCCATCAACAGCGGCGGCGCGATGGTGAGCCAGCTCCACGGCAGGCCGATCGACAGCACCGCGTAGGCAACCCAGTGCACGCACTCGAAGAAATAGTTGGGATGACGCGAGTAACGCCAGAGGCCGTCGCGGCACACCTTGCCGCGATGCGATGGGTCGGCGGCAAAGCGCTTCAACTGGCGGTCGGCCAGCGCTTCGCCTGCCACGGCGATGATCCACACCACGACCGCCGCCGCGATAGCCACCGGATGCGCGGGCTCGACCGAATATGCGGGCACGAAGAACGCGGGCGCGAGCAAGATGGAGATGAGCACCTGCAACTGGAAGAACCAGAACATGTTGCGCGCCGCTGCCGCGCCCCAGCGTTCACGAAACGCGTGATAACGCGGGTCTTCGGGTTTGCCGTGATTGCGCCGCCACAGATGCAAGGCAAGGCGCGCGCCCCAGACGCATCCGCCAGCCGCAACGCATAGACGATTGATGGACGCGCCAGTCCCGGCCACCGCGATAAACAGCGCGACGAGTGCGAGCGATGCCGCCCAGATCGGATCGATCATGCCGGCGTTTTTCGAGCGCAATTGCCAGAGCCATACGGCGCTGAAGATTAGCACGAGGCCGGCGAAGGCAATCAGGAAGGAGACGACAACGGGCATGCGAAGCTCCACGAACATGCGTTCGATAGAGCAATACGGATGCCGGTTTGGGATGGATGCAGTTAGAGCGCGTCTTGTTGACGGCGAACGAAAACTCGACGTCGGCGTGGGCGTTGGTTCGTCGGATCATCGGTGAAGCGGGCTCGTCAGGCGGCGCGACGACTACTTTCGATCGCGAAGCCAAGCGGTGCGCTGCAAAGAATGCAAGCGCACCGCCTATGTAACGTAGCGCGTTACGTGCCGCGAATCTCGCCCGTGCCGATCACGGGACCCGTCGGCGCACCGGTCGGCGATCCGCCCGGCGGTTCCACCGACACCGCCAGCACCGCCTTGTTGCTCAGGAGCGCCATGATCTCGGGCGGAAGGTTCATGGTCGCAGGCGTGTTCGACGGGAATACGCCTAGCGCGATCGGCTTCGCGTCCGGCGGGATCAGCCAGAGCTCGGTCGCACGATCCGCCGCGATGACCGATTGCACCGCCGGTACGACGACCATGCGCGAACGCGAGACGTCGACGGTTGCGGTCCAGTGCGCGACGCCGTCCTTCTGCGCGATGGTCGCCACCATGTATTGCGGCGCCTGAGCGACGGTTGGCTGCGGCGGCGCTTGCGGCGCGCGCGTGAGATTCACCGCGACCAGCACCAGAGCGACGGCGCTCGCGCCGACGGCCAGCCAGCGCCACAGATCGAGGCTGTTCCACCAGCCGCTCTTCTTGGCCACCGAGCCTTCCGGCAGGAAACCGAGATCGCGCTGGATTCGCGTCCAGATGCGTGCGGGCGGTGTCACCGGCGCGATGTCCTGCGCGAGCGGAGCGAGCCGCTCGTGCCAGTCATCCAGCGTGCGTTGCAGACCGGGATTGCGCGTCACGTCCGTTTCCAGCGCGCGGCGCTCCTGCAGGTCGAGCACGCCGAGCGCGTACTCGGCGCAGCGCAGATCGTCTTCGTTTTGGGCGGGCGTGTTCATTGTTCGAGGCACGTCCTGAGTTGCATGAGGCTTCGGCGAATCCAGCTCTTCATGGTGCCGAGCGGCACTGCCAGACGTTGCGCCAGCTCGTTATACGTCGCGCCCGTGAAGAACGCTTCGCGCACCGCGCGGCCTTGCTGCGGCTCCAAACGGTCGAGACATTGTTCGAGCCGCCGCCGCTCTTCGCTCGATTCGGCCGCGGCGGCGGGTGTCGGGGCATCGTCGGCGATTTCGGGGGTTTCGTCGTCGCCGAGCAATTCCTCGCGGCGCTGACGCATGCGGTCGATGGTGCGATTGCGCCCGAGCGTAATGAGCCAGGTGATGGCGCTGCCGCGTTCGGGATCGAAGGAATCGGCGCGACGCCAGGCGGCGGCGTAGACCTCTTGCAGGATGTCCTCGGCTTCGCCTCGGTCGTGCATCATCCGCAAGATCACGCCGAAGACGCGCGACGAGGTCACGCGGTATAACTCCGCGAACGCTTTCTGGTCTCCCTTCGCGACGCGCACGAGCATGTCGTTCAGGCGCTCGCGCCGCAACAAGCCGGCGTCGGTGTCGCTGCCGTCGTTTCGGTCGGAGTAATTGCCGGTGCTGCCGGAGGTAGTGTCCGTCATGGGCAGAATGGGTCGAGCCGCGCTCGGGGGTGAGGTCCTGCCGAAATATATCACCGTGCCGGCGCGCTGCAAGCAATCTGTCGCCAGGGCGCTATAAAGAAGCCTCGTCATGTCCGTGTCCTTCCGGCATCCCGTTCGTATTCTCAGGGAAGATACGGATCACAACGCGCACGGGATGCAAGCCGCGGCTATTCGAACGCCTCGGAAAAGCGCGCCATCGCCCAGTCGATGAACACGCGCAACCGCTGGCTCATATGCCGGTCGGGCGGATAGACGAGAAAGAACGGATAAGGCGCCGGCTGCCAGCCTTGCAGCAGCGGCACGAGTTCGCCGCGCGCGATCGCGGCATTGGCCGCATAGGCGAACGTCTGAATGACGCCGAGTCCCGCCAGCCCCGCCGCGAAGTGCGCCGTACTTTCGTTCACGCCCATGTAGCGGTTCTGCACGCCGTCCACGACGACCTTCGTCGCACCCTTTTCGAAGCGCATGGGCACGACGCGGCCCGATCGTGCCGACATGTAGTTCACCACGCGATGCCCTTTCTCCAGATCGGACGGATGCCGCGGCTTGCCGTATCGTTCGATGTAGCCGGGCGTGGCGCACGTGACGAAGCGCGCGCGTCCGAGCGGCCGGGCAACGAGCGATGGTTCGTCTGCCCGGCCGCCGCGAATCACGCAGTCGACGTTGTCGCCGATCAGGTCGACCTGACGGTCGCTCACGCCGAGCCCGATGTTGATCTCCGGATATTGCGCGGTAAATTCGGGCAGCGCCGGAATGAGCACGCAACTCGCCGTGGACGAACCGATGTCGATCCGCAACCGTCCGCGTGGCCGCTTCTGCGCGGCGCTGAAGCTCGCGTCGATATCTTCGAGTTCGTGCAGAAGGCGCGTGGTGCGTTCATAGTACGCATTGCCTTCCGGCGTAACGGAGACTTGACGCGTCGTACGCTGCAGCAGCTTCATGCCGAGATGCTTTTCGAGCGAACCGACGAGCTTGCTCACGGTTGCAAGCGGCATGTCGAGCGAGCCGGCGGCGCGCGTGAACGATCCGGTTTCGACGACGCGCGCGAACACCCGGATGGCAAGAATCTGGTCCATTGATTATCTACGCAGGTGGATAAAGTAATCGCGTTCGACGACTTTATTCAACAATCCATTGTTTGTACAGTGACGTTCATGCGCTGGCGACGACGCCGGCTTAACTCATCGAATCGGAGAACATCATGACTCAAGAAACGCAAGGCAAGCTGGCAAACAAGATTGCACTGGTGACGGGCGGATCGAGCGGCATTGGTCTCGCGTCGGCGCAGGAACTGGCGGCGGAAGGTGCGACGGTGTTCATCACAGGCCGTCGTCAGGCGGAACTGGATGCGGCGGTCGCGGCCATTGGCGCGGGCGCGACGGGCATTCGCGCGGATGTATCGAAGCTCGACGATCTCGACCGCGTCTTCAGCGAGATTCGCGAGCGTGCGGGGCGGCTCGATATCGTCGTGGCGAACGCAGGCGGTGGCGACATGGTGCCGCTTTCGCAGATCGACGAGGAGCACTTCGACCGCATTTTCGGAACCAACGTGAAGGGGCTCGTGTTCACGGTGCAAAAGAGCTTGCCCTTGCTCGTGGATGGCGGCTCGGTCGTCCTGATGGCCTCGACCACTGGAATTCAAGGCACGGAAAATTTCAGCGTCTACAGCGCGAGCAAGGCGGCGGTGCGTAACTTCGCGCGCTCATGGATTCTGGATTTGAAGGATCGCGGCATTCGCGTGAACGTGGTGAGCCCGGGCCCGGTGCGCACGCCGGGGCTTGCGGGCATCGTGCCCGAAGGTCAGCAGGAAGGGTTGTATGCGCATCTGGCTTCGTCGGTGCCGCTCGCGCGACTGGGCGAGCCGCGTGAGATCGGACGCGCGGTGGTGTTTCTTGCATCCGCTGACGCAAGCTTCGTGAACGGGGCCGAGTTGTTCGTCGATGGAGGGATGGCGCAAATCTAAGCGTCGACGTTGTCGGCGAGGCACTTCCTTCCCGCCGACAACATCGTTCCCCGACAGCCCGATGCCTGACATCGGCATGCATAAAGCCGCTTCATTGCCGCCGTGCGCCGTCCTTCCACCGTCAGGCGGTAATCGATGAAGAGCTCATCGCCCTTTCGAATGGGCTGGATGGCGAAGATGAAGACGCGCTCGCCGTCCTGCTCGGCTTCGCAGTTCGGCGCGCAACTGTGATTGAGCCAGCGTGCGGAGTTGCCGCCGCGTGCGCCGTCGATCACGCTGCCATCGTCGAGACCGAAGAAGAAGGTGTGACCGTCCTCGGCGGTCGAGCGTTCATGGCTGCGTTGCGCCTGCTTCCACGTCAGCCGCTGCCCCTTGTATTCGAGCAGCAGCGCGCCGGTGGGTAGATCGGCGAGGGCGAAAACGCCCCGGCCATGGACGGGAGAAGTTCGTACTGTGATTCGTCGCATGGTGTGGCGGCTCGCTTGGGTTTGCTTGAATTCGCTCGAAGACGGGAGATTTGTTTGAGCCTGTGCGCGGCGATGGTTATGATGATGCCGTCATAAATCGCTGTCACGCCCATGCACGCTGTTTTAACCCGCAGGCGCAAGAGACGCAAGCCACTCAGAGGCACGCTCGCGCGCTATCGTAACCGTATCGTCGAAGTGTTGGGAGAGGCTCGCGGCGAACGCGTCATGATTCGCTCCATTCACGACGATGGCGTCGAGCGGCGCACCGCCGTCAAGTGGATCAACCTGCTGCCGATGGATACCGAACTCTTCTGACTTGCACTACGTCCTCATTCTTCTCTCATTTTCGGCTCGCAGAATGGCTTCATCGACGAACCGGAAACAACAGGAGACGAACATGAAGACGATCAAAAACATCACGCTGGCACTGGCCTTGAGCGCCGCTTGCATGACGGCGGCAGAGGCACATCCGTTCATTGGCGTGGGTATCGTGGGCGGGCCCGTGTTTCCCGTGGCTTCCAATGCGCAGAGCGCGCCGCCGCTGCCGGTCTACCCGCACGCAATGTACTCCGGCCCCGCGCCGCTGCCGCTCGATGCACCGCCGCCCGTTTATGTGCAGCCGGCCATCGGCAATATCGCGGCGATCATGGGGCATGCGAATTCGGCGAACGGCATAACGGGATCGTAAGGACGCATATGCTCAGGCCGCGAGGCTGTGCTTGCGCAGCCATTCGAGCACAATCGCAGCGATGGCGTCGCTGTTGTCGTCGGCCATGAGCGCGTGAGAGTTGCCGGTAATGCCGCGCGCGGGCAGATCGATCCATTCGACATCCGTGCCCGCCGCGGCCAGCGCGTCATGCCAGTGCCGGACGTTCGGCACCGAATCGACCCAAAACGAATGCTGATCGAGATAGTCGCCCCAAAGGAAGAGATGCGGCACATCGCGCAGAAGAGCGGCGTCGTGATCGTCAGGGGACGGCGCGCCGGATGGCTCCAGCGAGATCACCGCCTTCACGCGTTCCGGCGCATTGAGCGCGGCCGTCAGCCCGAAGTTGCCGCCCTGACTATGCGTGAGGATGATGCTGGTGTCGAGGCTCGCGATGAGCGCGTCATAAGCATGTTGCGTGCGGGCATTGTTGGTCGCCCAGCGCGGCACGAACTGATGCATGAAGGTTTCCATCCGCCCGACAGGAAAGCGCACGCCTTCGTGCGAGCGTCTTGCCGCTTCATCCGGATGCCACGAGCCCGCCGGGCCGAAGCGGAAGGTTTCTTCCCACGCCTCGCGCGCCGTGCGAAAGTAGGGCGCTTCGGCATATACCTCGGGATACGGCGCCCACGACGCGCGTCCGCGTTCGACCGCATCGGAGACATACACATCCAGACCCGAGCGCAGGAAGAACATCTGCCAGCCGGGACGGCCGTCGGGCGTGGTCTCCCAGTTGACGCCGCTCATGCCGCCGCCATGCCAGAGCAAGAGCGGCCATCGTCCGGTGGGACGCTCGAGCCTGATGTATTGCACGTACATCTGTCCCGCGATGATCTCGCCATTCTGATCGACAGGATGCACCGCGCCCTGGTTCGTGCTGACGCGGTCGCGATGCGGCATGCCGCTTAGCGTGAGCATCTCGCCGCCGACGAAGAAGCTGCCGATGTCGCGTACCGAGATGCAGGTTTGCAACTGGCGCTGTGTGTCGGCTGCGTGGGGATGATCGGTCATGGATGGCGCCTTTTTCGGTGGGCACGCGGGATGGATCGTTCCTCATTCTAGATGCTTCCACGACGCGCACCGGCGCAATTACAAACCGCTTCACGCGGTCCCCCGGCGCGTGGTGCACACTACGCGCAGACGAATGGCTTTCACTCGGGAACAACGGCTTATTGTGGGGCTCTAAGGGGTCGACAAACACGCGACAGTGCCTCAGGCGCCGATCGCGTCCACGACACACGCGTGCCTCGCGGCGGCTCTTTCTTCGATTGGAGTAGAGCCAAAGCGGCGCGCCAGCTTGCGGACCATGAATACCCAACTCAGCAACGAATGCAGGACCCGGCTTTTCCGGATCACACTTGAAACGCCGGCAGAAGGCGTGGCCTTCGTCATGGCGGACAGCCGCGAAGCGGCATGGCGAATCGGCAAGACGGTGATGGCGGTCTTGCGCGGCATCGGCATCTACGATGTCGCGCTAAAACACGTTCACTCGTTTGCCGAACTCGTCGCAATGGGCAAAGGCGATGACGAAGACCTGCGAATCTTCGAAGTGGCTTACGACGATGAAAACGGCCCGGTCTGGGCCGGCTCGCCGTACTTCCTGACTAACGATTCATCGCTGCTCGGCAAGTGGGCCGAGCTTTGCGCGGATCTCGCGGCGGATGTGGCGCGTATGGCCATCCGGCGAGCAAAGTAGTCGGTGGGCCTAGAACGGACCAAACTCAGGCGGCTGCGCGCCGGTTCTGAGCGTCCTCATGCGACTCGGGGTACGCGGAGTCGAGCGCGTTATCCAAAAGAGCAAGCTTGCGTTGCAGCGAGGCGACGCGATGGCACTGCGACGGGACGAGATCGTAGTCGGCATCGAGCTGGGCGATGCGTTTGTCCCAATATCCGGTCGGAAAGCGTCCCGGCGCCACGTCGGGCGGCCCGGCATAGCTTGCGAGAATCAATTCCAGATGTCTGAGTTCGCTTTCTGCGAGTTGCGCGGTTCGGCGCTGTCGAAACTCGGGGATGGCGGCATCGATGCCTTTCTTCATAGTCCTTTTCCTGCTCAATTCGTAAAGTAAAGATCTGAGCAATTGACGTTCCGAAGGTTCGCTTTACCTTCTTCGAAATTGTTTCCAATTGAAAACCAGCTTGCGGTGAGGCTTATCTGGTCTCGTTTCCGCACCTTTTGGCATCGAGCGGGTTTTCCCTCATTCTTTCTCCGAACGACCGTTCGAGGCGTGGAACGCATGCAAAGCACGGGAGAATCAACGGGAAATTTCTTCATTGCCTTGGCGCTTTCTTCAAGCAAGCGGTGCTGGGTCTGCTGATTGCTTTGATGCTGTTCGAAGGCAGCGCGGCAACTCCTGCGTACGCGCTAGCCTCCATCGAGGTATCGACAATGAAAAAGACAGCGTCTTCCATCCTGTGCTGCGCCGTTGCGTTGACCGGACTCATCGGCTCCATCGCGGCGCATGCTGAAGAGAGCACCGTGCCGGGCAACACGCAATCGGGCACTGGCGCATCCGGCAAGTCGGCTGGCACCGCAGGCGGCGCGGGCGCCGCAGGCAAGGCAGGCACCGATCCCACGACGCTCGCGCGTACCGAAGAGGAACGCGTGAAACAGAAGAACGCCAAGAGCAGTGGCTCTGGCAAGGCCGATTCGAAAAGAAAAGACTGGAAAGACTAAGCCCTCGCCATCTTCGACTCATGAACGATAGCCGCACACGCAAGAGCCGTTCGTCGCGACCGCTCGACGCCGAACTGGAAAAGGCACTACTCAAGGTATTCGGATTTCCGCACCTGCGGCCGGGTCAGGAAGAGGTCATTCGAAGCGTGCTCGACGGCGCCGATACGCTCGCCGTCATGCCGACAGGCGCCGGCAAATCGCTTTGCTATCAACTGCCGGCGCTGCAATTCGAAGGCATGACAATCGTGGTATCGCCGCTCATTTCGTTGATGCGCGATCAGGCTGCCAAGCTCGCGGAAGCGGGCGTGGCGACGAGGGTTCTGAATAGCACGCTCAAGGCAAGCGAAGCGCGCGAAGCCATGCAGGCCATCGCCGATCATGCGGTTCGCATACTGTTCGTCACGCCCGAGCGTCTCGTCGATGCCGAGTTCAACGCAACACTTCTTGCCGATGGCATGCCCGAAGTTCCGCTCGTGGTGATCGACGAAGCGCATTGCATCTCGCAGTGGGGACACGACTTCCGTCCCGCGTACGTCGAACTCATTCATGCGGTCAAGACGCTGGGCCGACCGCCCGTGCTCGCGCTGACGGCAACCGCGACGCCCGCGGTCGTCACGGACATCGTGCGCGAATTGCAAATGCGCCATGCAAACGTGATTCATACGGGCGTGTATCGCGAGAACCTGCATTTCTCCGTCGAGCAGTTGACGAATCCCGAGGAAAAACGCGCGCGTGCAATCGAACGCGTGAGCGCAATGCAAGGCAGCGGCATTGTGTATTGCTCGACGGTGGCCGAGTGCGAGGCGCTGCATGCCGCGCTCGTCGATGCCGGCGTGGAGGCCGAGCGTTATCACGGCAAGCTCGCGGCGAGTGTACGTTCGGAAGCGCAGGACGCTTTCATGGAAGATCGCGTGCGCGTGATGGTGGCGACCAATGCATTCGGCATGGGGATCGACAAGCCGGACATTCGCTTCGTGCTGCATGCGCAGATGCCCGGCAGCCTCGATGCGTACTATCAGGAAGCAGGCCGCGCGGGCCGTGATGGCGAACCTGCGGATTGCATTCTGCTCTTCGAGATGAAGGACAAGCAGGTTCAGCAGTTCTTTCTCGGTGGCCGCTATCCGAGTGCGGAGACTATTCGACTCGTGGCCGAAACCGTATGCAAGCTCGCCAAGGAAGACGCTGGTCACACGCTGCAGAAGCCGCTTGAACGCTTGCAGGAAGCGATGCCGAATATCGGTGCGAACAAATTGCGCGTGGCGGCAACATTGTTGAACGAACTCGGCATGACGCGGCGCACGCAGCGCGGCGGCATGAAACTCATCGACGATGGCGCGGCCTTCGCGCATCTCGATCAAGCAGCGGGCGCGTACACCGCGAGAGCGGAGCGTGACCGCGCGGTGCTTGAACGAATGATCACGTACGTGCAGAGCGCGCAATGCCGCTGGCGCATCGTGCTCGACTATTTCGCTGCCGATATCGACGATGCAAAGTCGCATGAGCTTCTGCGTCAGGCGGAGATGAATTATCGATCGCCGGAGGACGAGCTTGGCGGCAAGACATGCGGCGCTTGCGATAATTGCCTGCATCCGCCGGAGATCAGCATAAGCGCGCGTGAAGAACGTGAGCACGCACGCGTCGATGAAGCGTCGAAGCCGCTGGGCAAACTAAAGACTTTCGAAGCGGGCGATCGTGTTCGCGTGCGTCGCTATGGCGTGGGCACCGTGGAAATGATGAGCGGTGAAAGCGTTGCCGTCCGCTTCGCCGATGACTCGACGCGCACGTTCGTCGCGCAATTCGTCAAGCGCGCTTCTTAAGTTTTCTTTAGCGTTTTCTTAGCATTTCCCAAGCGCGCGGCTTAAGGGCCTTAAGTCATGAAAGCGCGTTAAGCGACGCTTGACAATCAAGCGCAATCAAAGCGTAAAAGGGCGGCTTCCTCTCGCGAAGTCGCCCCTGTCCCTGGACTGCAATTCGGAGTTCTTTAGGACATGACGAAGCGTAACAACCCGATCGCCAACAACAAACCGCATGTCTCGCAAATGGCTCTTGCGTGGATCGGCGGAATGCCGTCGTTCATGCACAACACGAAACCTCGTCTGTATTACTCGCCAAGAGACCTAAGCGTCTGAGCTTAAAGGGATATGAAGCGTCCACTTAGCTTAGTGCGGTTTTAGCAAAATATTGTTTCCTGGCGACCGCAGCGGAATAAGCGAAGTGCTCACATATAGTGTCCCTCAAGTTTCTTGAGGAGCGAGCTTCTGCTTGCGCGGTAGCCTGATCTTGAAGAAGCCTGGTCTTGAACATGAACACTTAGCAGGGCACTTAGAGAACCATGAAAAAAACTCTTCTCATCGCAGGCGTTCTTGGCACATTCGCCGCCACGGCTCAGGCGCAAAGCAGCGTCACCTTGTACGGCACGCTCGACGCGGGCCTCGTCTACACCAACAACTCCGCGGGACACAGTAACTGGCAGCAAGGCAGTGGTTCGGTATCGGACACGTATTTCGGTTTGCGCGGGTCTGAAGATCTGGGTGGCGGAATGCGCGCGCTTTTCAAGTTGGAAAGCGGCTTCAACCTCAACAACGGCAGCTATAGCGAAAGCAACTCCATGTTCAGTCGTCAGGCGTATGTCGGCTTGCAACATGACCAGTACGGCACGATCACGCTCGGTCGCCAATACGACTCCATGGTCGATTATCTCGCGCCCTTGTCGGAGCCGGGCGGCGGCTATGGCAATAACCTGACGGCGCATCCGTTCGATAACGACAACCTCGACAACTCGTTCTCGATCAAGAATGCAGTGAAGTATCAAAGCGCCAACTATGGCGGCTTCAAGTTCGGCGGCTTGTATGGCTTTAGCAATGACGCCGGCCAGTTCTCGAACAACCGCGCATGGAGCGCGGGTGCTTCGTACAGCACGGGTCCGTTGAACTTTGCGGCGTCTTACCTGCAAATCAATAACTCGCGCACGGGCAATACGGGCGGCGCGGTAGCGGCGGGTCAAGGCAGCAACAACAATCTGACCGCGGATCAGCAACGCACCTTCGGCGCAGGCTTGAATTACGCTTATGGCCCGGCGACCGTCGGCTTCGTGTGGACGAATACGCATTACGACAACCTGATCGCGGCGTCGCAAGGCGGCTCCACGTTCGCGTTGCCGGGCGGCACGAACCTGCATATGAACAACTTCGAACTGAACGGCCGCTATGCGTTGACGCCAGCTCTCGATCTCGACGCGTCCTACGCGTACACCGACGGCAAGATCGACGGCGCAAACGGCTCGGGCGATCCGAAGTGGCATACGGTGTCGCTCAAGGCGGATTACTCGCTCTCGCGTCGCACGGATGTGTACGTCGAAGGCGTGTATCAGCATGCTTCGGGCGAGCTTGGCAATGCAGGCGCCAATGTCGCGATGATCAACACGCTGTCGCCTTCGACGACACAGAATCAGGTGGCGGCGGCGGTCGGCTTGCGTCACCGCTTCTAAGCGTGCGTGCTTCGTTGTTGCCCTAGCATCACGCGATAAAAAAGGGGCTGCGATCTCATGATCGCAGCCCCTTTTTGCTCAAATAACGAAGCGCTTATTTCTTCTCTTCCGAGCGCTTGACGAGCTGTTCGAAATCCTGCGCCGCGCCGCCCGTTCCCGCTGCCAGCCGCGCCAGCGCCGAAGCCGCCGTATCGCGCCGCACGCCGCTTTCCGGCCGATACTGCTTAGGCAACGCAATGAAGAACGTCGCGCCGTGATCCGGCTGGCCTTCGCCCCAGACCTTGCCCCCATGACGCTCGATGATCCGCCGCACGTTCGCAAGCCCGATTCCCGTGCCATCGAATTTTTCATCGACGTGCAGCCGCTGGAACACGCCGAAGAGCTTGTCCACGTAGCGCATGTCGAAGCCCACGCCGTTGTCGCGCACGAAGTACACCGTGTAGCCCGCGAGTTCGCCCGTGCCTTCCCGCGAGCCGATTTCGATGACCGGTTGCTCGCGCGCGCCGCTGAACTTGACCGCATTGGCGATGATGTTGTTCAACGCCACATGCAAAAAGACGTGATCCGCTTCGGTGGGCGGCAGCGCATCCACCTTCCAGTGCACACGCGCTGACGTTTCCTCGTCGATGTCGGTCTGGATGACCGTATGCACGAGCGCATGCATATCGACCTTATGCGGCCGCAACGCCGCGCGGCCGAGTTGCGCGAAGGAAAGCAGGTCGTCGACGAGACGCCCGCCGAAGCGTGCCGATGTCACGATACGCTCCAGATAGCCGCGCCCACGCTCCGACAGTTTCTGGCCGTCCATCTGCTTGAGCAGATCCGCAAAGCCCACGATATGCCGCAACGGCGCTCGCAGATCGTGCGACACCGTGTACGAAAAGCCTTCCAGTTCGTGATTTGCGCGGCCGAGTTCGGTCGCCAGTTGCGCGATCTCTTCCGCACGCCGCAGCACGATGCCGAGCACGGCCGCGCGGAACTCCAGCGCAATCTCGCGCTCGGCGGTGCGCCACGGCAAGGAGCGATTGCGCACCTCGTCGGTCCACGTTTCGAAGCTCACGCGCGGCGAGAGCGAAGAAGAAAGCCCCGTTAGCTTCGCGCGCGGATCGCCTGCCCATTCGATGGTCTGCACCACCTCGCGGCGAAACCAGATCACGTAATTGCGATAGATCTTCGAGATCGATACCGCGAGAAAACCCGCGACATTCGGCGAATCTGGCAGCACGGGACAATCCGCCGATGCGCGATCCGACAGCACCACGTCCTCGCTTTGCTGATCGAGCCAGTCGACAAGCGCTGTCACGTCGTGCTCGCTCGGCGTCACGCCGATGAGCGACGTGCGCCCCTCGAAGATCACCGCCGCGCCCGATGCCCGCGTCAAGCCGAGCAGGTCGTTCGAGTCGTTGACCAGGGCTTCGACGAAGCTGTCGGTATTGGCCATCGACGAAAGCAGCTTCGAAAGCATGCGGCGCAGTTCGAGCCGGTAATGCGCTTCGTTTTGTGTTTCACGCGCCTCGATCTGCAGCGAGACGATCTGCGCGACATGCTCGCAAGCCGTGCGTACTTCGAAGGGCGGCAGGCGCGGCGTCGCGTGATGACAGGAGATCAATCCCCAGAGCGTGTCGTCGACGACGATGGACATCGACATCGAGGCAAGCGTGCCCATGTTGCGCATATATTGCAGATGCACGGGCGAAACGCTGCGCAAGGACGCGTAGGTGAGATCGGTCGGCCGGCCAGTCTGCGGATGCAGCGCGGGCACGAGCGGCGCGGCTTCGTAATCGGCGTTCGAAATCAGGCGGATGCGATTGCGCTTGTAGAGTTCGCGCGCCTGGGCGGGAATATCGGACGCGGGGAAATACTGGTTCAGGTATGACTGATAGCCCGGCTCGATGGCTTCGGCGAGCACGTGGCCGTTGCCGGCATCGTCGAATTGATAGACGAGCGTGCGCCCGAAACCGGTAATGCGCGCAATCTCCGTCGCCGCGAACTGGCAAAGCTGCTCGACCGTGCGCATGGACTGCACTTCGGTGACGAAGGAGCGCACGAGCGGATACATGCTCGAAAACACTTCGGCGGTATGTTGCGCGGGTTCCAGTTCAACGAAAAGCAAGCCTTCATGCCGATGCACGACGAGCGCGAACGGGCCGCTTTGGCTCCAATGATCGATGACGACATTGCCCGTGTGGATCGTCGCGCCATCGCGCGTAAGCCTTCCCAATTCGGCGACGGCGCGGCGGCTGGCTTCATCGCCGATGACGAACGACAGCGGCTCGCCGAGGCAACGCTCGGGCGCGATCGACGTGAGTTGCGCGACATTGCCACTCACTTGCAAGATCGCGCCTTGTGCGTCGATGCTCAAAAGAAGACCGTGCGGCTGGATGCCGCCGGGAACGTGAATGGGCTCGCGCGCGCATTCGGCATACGCCGATGCATCGGGCGCATTGAACTCACTGCTGTGTGCGGTGGAGGAGTTGTCCGTCATTGTCTCGAGAAGGCGTTTCGGCGGCGCAAAGGCGCGCCGGTTTGTCCAATGGCCGCAAGCTTCCAGGCAGCAGACGCATTAAGACGACGATCGGGTCGCGGGCTTCGTGCGGCCCTGACACGATGGTCGAAGACGATTTACGGTTCGCACGCCGGTCTTTGAGCCGGATTTTTTTCTGCATGTCGATGCGGCACGGCCGGTCATTTCTACTCCGGGCGGCGCATCCTGGCTGATGAAGCAATTGTAAGCGGGCATCGCAATCCTTGTTTTCAGACCGGCGCGTTCATGCGGATATTCGGGCATACCGGCGCTTTCGCATGAATCGTTCCGCGCTTCGAGTCGCACGAAGTCTCGCGGTACAGTGGCAGTTGTTCACGAGCCTTTCATGGAGTCCGACCGTGAAATCCGGCACGGAAAAGAGCGCGCCTTGGGTGGAGGAATATGCACGGACCGCGTCCGCCATGTGGTGCGGCGACCAAGTGCGTATTCGCAATGTCCGCAACTTTGTCTACCGAACGCGGGACGAAGCCACGCCCGCCTATTTCGACGCCATCTATGACATCTCGCGACTACAGACGGTCGATCTCGTGGTGTCGCGCTGGACGCATGAATCCATTGCACATGTGTTCGTCAGCTTCGGTTTCGACGATGGCCGTTATCTCTCCATCTCAATCGAAACGCGCCGTCGGCAAGGGCAGCATTATTCGACGTGGCGCGGCTTCTTCAAGCATTACGATCTGATCTATGTCGTGGCCGACGAGCGCGATCTGATCGGCGTGCGTACCGATATACGGCGCGAACGCGTGTCGCTGTATCGCGCGCAGGTCACGGCCGCCACCGTGCGCGCGCTGTTCAAAGACTACATGCGACGCGTGAACGACCTGAACGAACGCCCCGAGTTCTATCACACGCTCTTCAACAACTGCACGAGCAATATCCTGCATCACGCGCGAACGGTCGCGCCGCATCTTCGTTATAGCTGGAAGGTGCTGCTAAGCGGCCACGCCGACGACTACACCTATCGCATGGGCCTGCTCGACAACACCTCGACGTTCGATGAACTCAAGCGGCGCAGTCTCATCGTGCGGCCGGAAGGCGCGCTGATCGACGAAGACTTTTCGGCGGCGATCCGGCGCGCTCATTGAGTGCTTGGGTCAGCCAGCCGTTCTCGCGGCGACGCTGCCGGAACCGGCATGAAGGGCCCGACGTGCGCAGAGCGCGAGCAACACGCACGACAGCCCGTTGAAGAGAAAGAGTCCGCGCGGACCAAAGACGGTCATCAATAGCGAAGCCAGCGCCGGACCGGTCATGCCGCCGAGTGAGAACAGCACGAGCAAGGTCGCCGAGATTGCGACGCGCAAATGCGCCTCCGTTCTGTCATGCACGTGCGAAACGATGAGCCCGTATTGCGTGAACGTCACCGCGACATACGCCAGCGTGCCGCACCACACCACCGCGCGAAAATCGAAGCACAGCAGCACGAAGCTCAAGGTCGCCGAAATCGATGCCGTGTAGAACACGAGACGCCGTCTGTCCACTTTGTCGGAGAGACGGCCCATCGGCCATTGCGGCAGGAGTGCGCCGATTAGCGCCACGCCCATGAAGGTCGCGAGTTCGCTCGTCGAAAAGCCGGAGCGTTGAAGATAGACCGGCGTCATCGAATAGAACGCGCTGTAGAGAAAGCCCGCGAGAATGCAGCCCGGAACCGCGAGCGGCGTCGCGGCCATCATCTCGCGCAGGCTCTCGCGCCAGGTTCGGGCGGGCACGCGGTCGAGGTTTTCATCGGCGACCTTGACGGGCCAGCCTTCCAGCAAGGTCACGGGCAGCACGGCGGCGGCGAACAGCGCGGCGGCGATGGAGAATTGCTGCGCACCCGTGCCCGCGCCGACATTCAGCAAGAACTGCCCGGTGCCGACCGCGAGATAGTTGATGGCTGCATACGAGCCGAAGACCTGGCCGCGCCGCTCGTTCTCCACCGTGCCGTTGAGCCAGCTCTCGATGGACGTATAAAGCCCCATGAACGCGACGCCCGTCAGAATACGCACGAGCGCGAGGAGCCACGGCGACTCGCTCGCGCCGAACGCCAGCGCGAGAATCGACGCGGCCGCTGAAAAAGCCACGAATGTCCGATGCTGCCCGATCCGGTCGATGAGCCGCCGGTTCACCACCGCGCCGAGAATGAAGCCCAGGTAATAGCACGACTGAATGAGGCCGATCACGAGCGTCGGATACCCCGCCTGCAGGATGCGCAGCGGTATCAGCGTCTGGAAGAGTCCGTTTCCCGCGACGAGCAGCGCATAGCCGCACAACAGGCCCGCGAGCGCGCGATAACTGCTGCCCGCGCCGCCGGGCGGTGGCGGCGGAAGCGGGTCGCCGCCCGAAGGCGGTGTCTGACGGCCGAAGAGCTTGGCTTCGGTGAGCGGTCCGGTCCGTGCGATGGATGAGGACTCCGGCGTTGTCTCGCTCTGTGTCTGATCGGAAAACTGCGGCGTTTCGTCTGCTATTTTTGTCATGACACTCGTTTGCGTTCGGAACGGCCCTTGGTCGAGGTGCGTTCGCACCCGATGCTACCTGAAACCGGAACGGCGCCTGAGCACGTGTGCGACCAATTCGTGATCGACACCGACATCGTGGCGCTTTCGAGCTTCGCCTCGCGCGCTCACGGTCAGGCCATTAGCGAGTACGATGTCAGGCCGCCGCGTGACAATGCGGACATTGAGACGAGGAGCGCCTTTGCGACAGACGTTCGATATTCGCCGTGGTTGGCCCGCGCATCGGCGCGCCGGTAGCGCATGACGCGGGCATCGAAGGGGAGCGTGCGGTTCACGCGGCTCGCGTGCTGCATTGCCGCCGCTCATGCCGCTGTTTATGCCGCCGCTTATACCGATGCAGCGCACGCGCAATCATATAAAGACGTCGCGCCGATTGTCCCGCCCGCCGCCGAGCGTCCGCGTGCACCGCAGCCGCCCGCCGAATCCGGCGATGCGTCGCAGGCCGTAGCGATCGCGGATTTACGCGGCATCGCTTTCGTGCGCTCGGACGGCGCGGCCGGTTCCGCCAGCACGCAAGGCACGCAGAGCGCTGCGATCACGGCCAGTGGCGCGCCGCTGCTCGATTCCAACTTCCTCGATACCTTCGCGGCCGATCTCGCCCATCCTCTCACCTTCGCGCGTCTGGCCGAAATTCGCCGCGCCGTCGTGCAGCGTTATCGCGAGGCGGGCCTGCCGCTCGTCGATGTCTACGTGCCCGAGCAGGACGTGAGCGACGGCGTGGTGCGCATTGCGATTGCCGAGTTTCGCGCGGGGCGCGTGCTCCCTCAAGGCAATCGCTATTTCTCCGATGCACTCCTCGCCCGCGAGATGCCTCTGCCCACCGGCGAGCCGATCCGCGAAGCCGATGTCGCCGCGGGCCTCGCGCTCCTGAATTCGAACCCGTATCGCCGTGTCGACGTGATCTATGCGCCGGGCGCCGCCGCGAATACCACCGATGTCGTCCTGCAGACCGAGGACCGGCTGCCGTTGCGCGTCTATGGCGGCTACAACAACGACGGCGTGCCGGACCTGGGCCGCGACCGCCTGCTTGCGGGTTTCGACTATGGCAATCTGTTCGGCACGGATGCGCGCATCGGCTATCAGGCGACGGCGAGCAACGACCTCATTTCGGGTAATCCGGATATCGAAGGGCGGCCTAACCGGGCGCGCTTCATCGCGCATTCGTTCAACCTGATTGCGCCGCTGCCGTGGCTCGACCGTATCGAACTGTTCGGGGTGTATGCGCAAAGTACGCCACGCTTGCCGGACAGTTACGGACAGACGGGGACGAGCGCGCAGCTCAGTTTTCGCTACGACTGGCGCCTTCCGCCGCTCGAAAAGGCGGGTGCGTGGCAGCAGCAACTGCAACTCGGCTACGACTTCAAGCGCTCGAACAACGACCTCGAATTCGGCGGATTTCAGGTGTTCAATGCCAATACGCACGTCCATCAGTTCGTGCTTGCCTACGATTTGACGAAGAGCGACGCATCCGGCGACACGCATCTGAATGCATCGCTCTACGCGAGCCCCGGCTATCTCGACGGCAGCAACAACAGCGACGCCTTCGATACCGCGCGTCTCGGCGCGAAACCGCGCTATCAGTATCTGCAACTGTCCGCGCAACGCGATACGCCGCTGGGTGCGACGGGCTTTTCGGTATCTGCGCGCGGGCTCGTGCAGTGGACCAACAACACGCTTTTGCCGAGCGAGGAACTCGGGATTGGCGGCGACTCGACCGTGCGCGGCTACGACCCGTACGCGGCGCAAGGCGATCGCGGCTGGAACGTGCAGACGGAGTTGCGCTCGCCGGCCATCACGTTCGGCTTCGCGGCGATGCAGCCGTTTGTGTTTTTCGATGCAGGGCACGTGTGGAACCGCATCCCCGAAGCGGGCGAGGTCAACAATGCATCGCTTGCGAGCATCGGCGGCGGTGTGCGTTTTCAGATGAGCCGCTTCGTCACGTTCAGGGGAACGCTCGGGTTCCCGCTCAGGGCAGTCGTGCCGAATGGCTCGAAGGCGCCGTTGGGGGAGATTTCGGTGGTGATCGGGAGTTGAGTTTCACGCCCAAGAAAAAGGCCGAACGAGCGTCCGGCCTTCCGCACCACGAACTCAATGTCAGCTAGATCAGAACGCGTGCCGCAAAGCCACTCGCGCGACGAACTGATTCGAATTCGACGACACTTGCTGCGCGCCCGGAATATACGCGTTGTCCAGCACCGAATCCGTCGAAGGCCCGTGGATTTTCTGATATGCGCCTTGCACATAGACGTCCGTGCGCTTGGACAGGAAGTAATCCGCCATCAAGCCGAACGAGTGAATCTTCGGCTTGACCGTGCCTGAAGCCGCGTCGTACGTCTCGATGGAATACACATACTGCGCGCCGATGAAGAACGCCGGCGTGAACTGGTACTTGCCGTTCACTTCGAAGTTCTGATACTTGACGGCGTTGAGCGTGTTGCCTGCTGCCACGAGCGTGCCGCCTATATAGCCATTGGTCGACGGATCGCGATAACTCGAATTCGTATAGGCGAAGCCTGCCGTTGCGGGGCCGAACGAGTAGTTCACGCCCGCGCCGTAGACCTGCATGCGTCGCGCGACGAAGCTCGCATCGTTGGCCGCGATGGCGCCGATGCCACCCGCGCCGACGCCGTCCGCGCGCATATATGCCGCGCCGGCCAGCAAGCCGCCATTCGCATACGAAGCGCCGACGCTATACAAGCGGTTGTCCGTGAAACCCGTGCTGTTGCTGAAGCCATACAAGCCGCCGAACTTGAAGCCGCCGAAAGACGGACTCGCATACTTCACCGCGTTGTTCACGCGAAACGAGTTGTCCGTGTTGTCGTTGTCGAACGGATGCGCGAACAGATAGCCCGCGAAGTTGCCGTTGGCGGTGGTCGGCGCAAGGTAATCGACGACGGAATCGTACTGACGCCCAAGCGTCACCGAACCGAAGCGTTCGTTCTGCACGCCCACGAAAGCCTGACGGCCGAACATGCGGCCACCCTGACCCGCCGCGCCGTTGCTCAGGTTCAAACCGCTTTCCAGTTGATACACGGCCTGAGTCGCGCCGCCGAGATCTTCGACCCCGCGCAAGCCCCAGCGGCTGCCCGACGCATAACCGCTCGTCAATTCATAGGCGTGATTTCCGCCGACGTTGCTCGTGTAGTCGAGGCCTTCGTCGAGCACGCCGTATAGCGTGACGCTGCTCGCTGCAAAGACGGAGGAAGACAGGCAGCAGACCGCTGCGAACAGAATGGCTTTAATTCTCATGAAAGTCTCAAGTTTTCTTGTTTTATCCGATGACGTCGGCATCGCTCACGCGAAAACGCCAAGGATGGCTAACGATGAGCGACGGATTGTGCGTGATCGACGCGCGCTTGCAAAGGGATTTCGCCGAACATCGAACGTGAGTTTTTTGAATGTTCTGCCAGCAAATTCTTCGCTTGTCGCTGCAGCGCGAAGCGCGGAAAAATGGGCCGAAAGTCGTAAGAGGCAGCCGCGACATCAGCGGCGCTGGTTTTTCCGCTGCGGCCGCCGTCGCCCGTCATCGAACCAGGAATCATCGAGAAACATGAAGTCAGAACGCAATTTCGTGAACGGATGTTTCATCGCGCCCGCAAGCGATCAACGCACCGCCGTCGTCAATCCGGCTACCGAAGAAGTGCTCGGCCACGTGCACAACGCAACGCGCGAAGAGGCGCTGCAAGCCGTTGAATTCGCCGCCGCCGCGCAAAAGCGCTGGCGCGTGATGCCCGCCGCCGAGCGCGCGGTGCACATGCAGCGTCTCGCGGACGCCATCGTCGAAGCCTCCGCCGATATCGGCGCGGCGCTCGCCTCCGAGTCGGGCAAGAGCCTGACGGACGCCACCAACGAAGCCATCTACGCCGCGCAGATCACGCGCTATCACAGCGAATGGGCGCGGCGCATCGAAGGCGAAGTCATTCCGAGCGATACGCCCGACGAAAACCTCGTGCTGCATCGCGAGCCGATAGGCGTCGTCGCCTGCCTGATTCCCTTCAATTTCCCCATCTACACGCTGCTGCGCAAGGTTGCGCCGGCGTTGATCGCGGGCAATACGGTGGTCGTGCGCCCGAGCAACAACACGCCGCTGTCCGCGTTCGAATTGGCGCGCGCCGTCGAACGCGCTGCATTGCCGCCGGGCGTCGTCAATATCCTGGCGATGGATCACGCCACCGCCGAAGCCGTCTGCACGCATCCGGCCGTCGGCATGATCACGCTGACGGGCAGCGTTTCCGCGGGCCGCAAGGTGCTCGAATACTGCAAGGCGAATATTGCGAAGCCTTCGCTGGAACTGGGCGGCAAGACGCCCGCGATCATCGAGCCGGATGCCGACTTGCAGAAGGCCGCCCGCGAACTCGTCGCCTCGAAGCTCACGCATGGCGGTCAGCTTTGCACGGCCATCGAGCGCGTTTATGCGCACGCGAGCATCCACGATGAATTCGTTCGCCTGCTCAAGGAGCAGATGCTGGCCAAGCAGATCGGCGACCGTTTCGAAGACGCGAGCTTCATGGGGCCGCTCGTCAACGAGGCATCGCGCAAAGGCATTCACGCCATGGTGATGCGCGCGGTCGAGGCAGGCGCTGTGCTCGAAACCGGCGGCGAAGTGCCGAAGCGCAAGGGCTTTTTCTATCCGCCGACGCTTTTGTCCAACTGCCGTCAGGACATGGAGATCGTGCAGGAAGAAACCTTCGGGCCGGTGCTCGCCGTCGTGCGCTACGGCACGCTCGATGAAGCCATCGCGATGGCGAACGATCATCAATTCGGTCTTTCGTCCGTGCTTTACACCGAAAACTATCGCACGGCGATGAAGGTCGCCAACTCCATCGAAGCGGGCGAGCTTTATATCAACCGCACGCCGGCCGATCCGTATCAAGGCTTCCACGCGGGCTGGAAACGCTCCGGCATCGGCGGTGACGACGGCAAGCACGGCATGCTGGAATTCACGCAGACGCGTCTCGTCGTCATGAAGTACTGACCCAGGCCGTGTCTTCTCGCGAGGACGCCGCCGTTTTCCTTTTCCAACTCACACAAAAATATACGAAGGCTGCGGGCTTTGCGCCCGCGGTTCATCGAGGAGCCTCCCGTGTCATCGAATCCTGCTCAAACCAGCCAGGGCGCGGCTGCGCTGCCGCTCAAAAGCGCGCGCGCCGACCGCTATCTGCAACTCGCGCTGCTCGTGGTCGCCGCCGGCGCGATCTATCCGATTCTGTATCTGCGGCAGGTCTATCAGCCGACGATGCTCGAAGTATTCCGCATCACCGAAGAGCAACTCGGCTATCTCTACTCCGCGCTCGGCACGATCTTCCTGATCTGCTATTTGCCAAGCGGCTGGCTTGCGGACCGCGTCGCGCCGCGCGTGCTCATCTGTTTTTCGCTGATCGCGACCGGCGCGCTCGGGCTGTGGTATTCGACGGCGCCTTCGTTCGCCTCGCTGATCGTGATCTTCGGCTGCTGGGGTTTAACGACCGGCCTCACGTTCTGGGCCGCCATCATCAAGCGCGTGCAGATGATCGCCGCCGCCGACGAGCAAGGCCGCTTCTTCGGCTTTCTCGATGGCGGTCGCGGCTTGATCGAAGCGCTGCTCGCAACCATCGCGATTTCGGTCTTCGCCTACGTGACGCACACGCGCGGCGACTCCACCGCGGCGGGTTTCAAGCTCGTGGTCTATATGTACGCGTTTCTGTGCATCCTGCTTGGCGTGGTGCTCGGGCTGGTTCGCGATCCCGACGCGGGCGCCACCGCCGTGGCGAAGCGCAAGAGCAACGTGCTGCGCGACCTCGCCGTGCTGCTGAAGAATCCGCAGTTGTGGCTGCTCGCGGCCATCGTGTTCTGCGGCTATCAGGTGTTCTGGGCGACGTACAGCTTCTCGGCGTATCTGCATGAGAAGGAGATCGGCCTTTCCGTGGTCGCGGCGGGTTTCATCACCACGCTCAAGCTGTGGATGCGTCCTATCGGCGGCATCGGCGGCGGCTTTCGGCGACCGCTTCTCGAAGTCTTCCGTGCTCGTGTTCGCCCTCTTCGCAGCCGCGCTCTCGCTCGTCGTGCTGATCGTCGCGCCGGGCATTTCGAGTCACGTGCTGATCGCCGTGGTCGTGCTGTTCATCGGCGTGATGACCTATGCCATCCGCGGTCTCTACTGGTCCCTGCTCGACGACTGCAAGGTGCCGGCCGAGACGAGCGGCCTCGCTATCGGCCTCATCTCGGTGATTGGCTACTCGCCGGACGCATTCCTGCCGCTCGTCAACGGGCATCTGACGCAGAACTATCCCGGCGTGCTCGGCTATCAAATGTACTTCGGCTATGTCGCCGTGATGGCCGCGCTCGGCGGTGTCGCCGCGCTTGTCTTCAAGCATCGGCTCAAACGCATGGAACGCAAGGAATCGCAGCAATGAAAATCGCCGCACTGGAAACTCATATCGTCGCCGTGCCGCCGCCGCATGTCGGTGGCATGTACTGGATCTTCGTGAAGCTGCGCACGGATTGCGGCATCGAGGGCGTCGGCGAGATTTACTCGGCCACGTTTCATCCGAAGGCGATGACGCCGATCATCGAAGATGTATTCGAACGCTATCTGCTCGGCCACGATCCGCATCATGTCGAGCGCTTCTATCGCGAAGCCTTTTCGAGCGGCTTCACGCAACGCCCCGACCTCACCATGATGGGCGTCGTAAGCGGCCTCGAAATGGCGTGCTGGGACATCATCGGCAAGGCGGCGGGCAAACCGGTGTACGAACTGCTCGGCGGCCGCGTGCACGAGCGTCTGCGTTCCTACACGTATCTTTATCCGAAGAACAGTCGTGGCGAATACGACTACGACGACCCGGACCTCGCGGCGGAATGTGCCGCGCACAACGTCGAACTCGGTTTCACGGCGGTGAAGTTCGATCCGGCAGGCCCGTACACGGCGTATTCCGGCCACCAGATTTCGCTCGAAGTCATGGACCGCTGCGAAACCTTCTGCCGCAAGGTGCGTGAAGCGGTTGGCAGCAAGGCGGATCTGCTGTTCGGCACGCACGGACAGATGGTGCCATCGTCGGCGATCCGCCTCGCGCAACGCCTCGAAAAGTTCGATCCGCTGTGGTTCGAGGAGCCCGTTCCGCCGGGACAGGAAGACGCGATGGCGCAAGTCGCCGCGAAGACGAGCATTCCGATTGCGGCGGGCGAGCGTCTGACCACGAAGTACGAGTTCTTCAAGCTGCTCGAAGCGCGCGCCGCATCGATTTTGCAATTCAACGTCGGACGCGTGGGCGGGCTACTCGAAGCGAAAAAAATCGCGAGTCTCGCCGAAGTGCATTACGCGCAGATCGCGCCGCATCTGTACAACGGGCCTGTCGGCGCGGCGGCCAGCGTGCAGATCGCGGCGTGCTCGCCGAACTTCCTGATTCAGGAAAGCATCGGCACGTGGGACGGTTTTCACGCCGAAGTGCTGAAGACGCCGATTCGCTGGGAAGACGGCTACATCATTCCGTCGAACGAGCCGGGTCTTGGCGTCGAACTGAACATGGACGTGGTGCGCGCGCATACGCCTTATACCGGCGACCGTCTGCATCTGCAGATGACGCCCCGGCCTTTCGACGTGAAAGACCTCGCGCCTGCCAAAGGCTGACACTCACCGGAATACTCAAGCATGGAATTCGATTACATCATCGTGGGCGCGGGTTCGGCGGGCTGCATTCTCGCCAACCGTCTGACGGAGTCGGGACAGTATTCGGTCCTGCTGCTCGAAGCGGGCGGCGAGGACGCGTCGTTCTGGTTCAAGGTCCCGGTCGGCTTCACCAAGACCTACTACAACCCCGAATACAACTGGATGTACTACAGCGAGCCGGAAGCGCAGCTGAACGACCGCAAGCTGTATTGCCCGCGCGGCAAGGTGCAGGGCGGCTCCGGCTCCATCAACGCGATGATCTACGTGCGCGGCCAGCCGCACGATTTCGACGACTGGGCGAAAGCGGGCAATCGCGGCTGGAGCTTCAAGGACGTGCTGCCGTATTTCCGTCGCGTGGAATCGCATCCGCTTGGCAACACGGAGTATCACGGCGCGAACGGCAAGATCCGCGTTTCGCCGATGAAGGACGACGCGCATCCGATCTGCCAGGACTTTCTGCAAGCCGCGGAAGAAGCGGGCTTTCCGCGCACCGACGACTTCAACGGCCCGAAGTACGAAGGCGCGGGCATCTACGATGTCAACACGCGCGACGGTCAGCGTTCGTCGAGCAGCTTCGAGTATCTGCATCCGGTGATGGAACGCGGCAATCTCAGGATCGAGCGCAACGTGACGGTGCGCCGCGTGTTGTTCGACGGCGCGCGCGCCATGGGCGTGCTCGCCTCGCGTAATGGCCAGGACTTGCAGTTCCGGGCGAAGCGCGAAGTGATTCTCTCGGCGGGTGCCGTCGATACACCGAAGCTCATGCAACTCTCCGGTATCGGCGAAGCGGAGTTGCTCGCGAAGCATGGCGTGACGCTCGTGCATGAGCTGCCGGCGGTCGGCAAGAATCTGCAGGACCATCTGTGCGTGAGCTTCTACTATCGCGCGACGGTAAAGACGCTGAACGACCAGTTGGGTTCGCTCATCGGCAAGGCGAAGGTGGCGCTGCAATATCTGATGACGCGCAAGGGACCGCTCGCCATGAGCGTGAACCAGGCGGGCGGCTTCTTCAAGGGCGCCGACGACGAGCTGGAGCCAAACCTGCAACTCTACTTCAACCCGCTGTCGTACCGCATTCCGAAGAGCAGCAAGGCGCAACTCGAACCGGAACCGTACTCGGGCTTTTTGCTGTGCTTCAATCCGTGTCGCCCGACGAGCCGCGGTTCGGTGGAAATTGCGTCGGCGAAGGTCGAGGATGCGGCGAAGATCCGCATCAACGCGCTGACGACGGCGAAGGATATCCGCGAAGTCATTCAGGGCAGCAAGCTCATTCGCCGCATCATGGGCACGAAGGCGCTGCGCCAGGTCACGGCCGAGGAAATCTCGCCGGGACCGGGCGTGAAGAGCGACGAAGACATGCTCGCGTATTTTCGCGACCAGTCCGGCTCGATCTATCACCTGTGCGGTTCCTGCGCGATGGGTCCGGACGCGCGCACCTCCGTGGTCGACGAGCGTCTGCGCGTGCATGGCATCGATGGTTTGCGCATCGTCGATGCATCGGTGTTCCCGAACATCACCTCCGGCAACCTCAACGCGCCGACGATGATGGTCGCCGAGAAGGGCGCGGACATGATTCTCGAAGATTCGCGTCGTGGGGTGGTCGAGGCGTTGAAGCCGCTCGAACTTCCCGTCGCCGCATGAACGAAGCGGGTCTAGATTGCGCGCCGCCGCCGGTCGGATAACCGGCATAATTTGACTCGATTCGTAAAATGCTGCCAAAGAGCGGCACGACTGGCGTGAAGCGCATGTTAAATGCGCGCACGTCAGACGAGACAGGAGACAGTTTTGAAGCGGAAGATGCCCGCCCTGAACGCGCTCAGGGCTTTCGAAGTGGCTGGCCACACCGGCAGTTTCACGCGTGCGGCGGAAGTGCTGCACGTCACGCAAAGCGCGGTGAGCCGTCAGGTCCGCCAACTCGAAACGCAACTCGGCGAAGCCTTGCTGCTGCGCCGTCATCATCATCTGGAGTTGTCGGCCACGGGGCGCTTGCTGCTGCAGGCGCTCAAGATGTCGTTCGATCGCATCGAGCTGACGGTGCGCAGCATTCAGGAGAAGACGCATCTCAAGCGCTTGCGCATCAACGTGCCGCCGACCTTCGCGAGCCGCTGGCTCATGCCGCGCCTGCCATCCCTTCGTGCCGCCGCGCCTGAAGTCGAAGTCACCCTGACCACGCGCCGCACCGACGAGCTCGTCGAATCCGGCGCGCTCGATTGCGCCATTCGCTTCGGCAACGGCGAATGGGCCGGGCTCGACAATCAATTGCTGATGAACGAGCGGCATATTGCCGTGTGCTCGCCCGAATTGCTGGGCGAGCGCGCGACGACCTCGGTGGACCTGAATGCGTTCACCTTGCTGCATGTGCTTGCAAGCAACGATCAGCGCTATCTCACCTGGCAACACTGGCTGAACGCGGCGGGCATCGACGATGTCGATACCCACGACGGCTACGAATTCGACCTGCTCGATCATTCGATCCATGCGGCGGTGGATGGCATTGGCGTCACCATCGCGGATCGTCACATGATCGCGCCGGAGCTTGCGCGCGGCGCGCTCGTGCCGCTACTGGATGTCGAAGTGGACGGGCATCAGTCGTACTGGCTCGTGACGCGCGCGGGACAGGACGATGCGCCGCATGTCGCGATGTTTCGCGAGTGGCTGCGCGGACAGGTCGACGAGCAGCAGCGATGCTTTGCGCGGATGCGGGCGGCAAGATGAGTCACGAGTTGCCGGGCGCCGAGCTCTTGCGTCCGTCCACGGATAACCCCGGCGGGTTGTAAGCCTGCATCGTCAGATGTCTTAGGCGGGCGTGATTGCCGCATCGCCGAATGTGAACCAGAACAGCGCGATGTTCTTCGGGTGGCGGTCGGCGTTGCACACGATTCGCGGCCTGAAGGCTACAAAACAGGCTCATGCGGGATTCTTGTAGCGCTCAAGCTGCGGCGACCTTGAGGTTTGAGCCGCGAAGGCCGGACGCAACCGCCTGTCGACTCGTTACCATAGGAAAAAAACCAATCTAGCGAGACACCATGCGCCGCCTGCCCTCACTCACCGCGCTACGCTTCTTCGAAGAAAGCGCGCGCCACATGAGCTTCAACAAATCCGCCGCCGCGTTGTGCGTGACGCCAGGCGCGGTCAGCCGCCAGATTCGTCTGCTCGAAGACGCGCTCGGCGCGCGGCTTTTTGACCGCGATCACAAAGGCATACGCCTGACCGCGCAAGGGACGGAGTTGCTCGCGTGCGTCTCCGAGGCGTTCGATTCCATTGAACGCACGACCCGCAAGCTCTCGATTTCTCCGAAGAGCGAACGCAAGCGGCTCACGGTGAGCGCGCCGCCGACGTTCGCATCGCGCTGGCTGTCGCCACGTCTCGGTTCGCTGATGGACGCGGTGCCCGACATCGACCTCTCGGTGCGCACCGACGCCACGGGCGAGTTTCAATGCACGATCCGCTTCGGGCACGAGGCACGGGCGGATCATCGGTCGGCGTTGCTGTTCATCGAGCGGCATGTGCTCGTCGGCGCGTCGAAGTATGCGGGCCAGGACGTCGTGGCGCTGCTGGAACGCCTGCCCACGCTGCACGTTCTGCACAACGACGCGCGCCTCACGCTTTGGCCAAACTGGCTCGATGCCGCGAGCCTGTCGCGCGGTTTCGCGGAAAACGGCATCGAGTTCTCGACGCTCGATCAGGCGATTCGCGCCGCGCTAGCCGGAACCGGCCTCGCGGTGGTGGACCGCAACATGATCGCGGACGAGTTGCACGACGGCACGCTTGCGCAACTGTCGCCGGTGGAATCCACGGGGCCTTATGGATACTGGCTGGACATCGGGCCGTCGGCTGCCGCGCAGGATCATGTGCAGGCGTTCGCGGAGTGGCTGCGTGGCGAAGGGGTGACAAACGCGAACGCAGCGCAGCCTTGAAGCAGTTCAGTTGCCACTCGCCTCGTTCAACGTCAGATGCTTCGTTTCCGGCGCCCATGCAATCGAAACCAGCATCCCGATGAACAGCACTGCGGCGAGCGCGAGCATCGTTACCTTGACGCCGACGCCCGCAATGCCCAGTGGCAACAGAAACGTGCCGATAGCCGAGCCAAGGCGGCTGCATGCAATCGCCAGTCCGACGCCGCACGCGCGCGCCTCGGTCGGAAAGCACTCGGGCGGAAACACGCCGACCAGGTTTGAAAACGCGGACATGGTCAGTGTGAAAAGCGCGAACGCCGCGATCATCCAGAGCGACGCCGACGATGGCAGCACCGCAAGCGCCAGCAGCGACACGCACGTCACCGCGAACGAGCCGATCAGGAACGCGCGCCGCGATAGCTTGATCGTCAGCCAGATGCCGAGCAACGCGCCTATCACGAGCACGCCGTTGAGCAGCAGATCCGCGCCCGAGCCTTCGTTCAGATCGATCGCCTTGAGAATGCTCGGCAGGAACGTGTAGATCGCGAAATACGGGATCACGAGGCACACGAAGAATGCGCAATTGAAGATGGTGCGGCGGATCAGATCCGGCTTGAAGAGCCGCGCGAAGCCGCCGGGCGGAGCGAAGTGTTCGCCGGCGTCGGCGTCGAGCGTCACGTTCGGGCCGAAGTGCTTGCGCACGATACGCCGCGCTTCATCGCCACGACCGCGGCCGAGCAGCCAGCGCGGCGACTCCGGCGTGCCGATACGCAACACGAGTACGAGAAACGCCGGAATGCCGGCCGAGGCGAGCAGCCAGCGCCAGGCGTCCGGCGAGGCATTGGCGTAATGCATGCCGAGCACGTTCGCAATCACGTAGCCGATCGTCCAGATCACGCTGAACGAGCCGAGCAGGGTGCCGCGATGCTTGCGCGGCGAAAACTCCGCGAGAATCGCATGACCGACCGCGAAGTCGCCGCCCATGCCGAAGCCGATCAACACGCGCAACGCAACGAGCATCGCGGGCGTGGTCGCATAGAACTGCGCGAACGCCGCCGCCGTGATGATGATGAAACTCAGCAGAAAAATCTTCTGCCGTCCGAGCCGGTCGGACAGCCAGCCGAATACGAGGCTGCCGAAGAAGATGCCGATCAGCGCTGACGAGCCGAGCATGCCCATCCAGAACGCATCGAGCGGAATCTGCCGGTTCATCGACGCCAGCGCGTAACCGATGGTGCCAAGCGCATAACCTTCCGTGAAATGCGCGCCGAAAGTCAGCCCCGCGATCTTGATATGAAAGCGGTTGAGCGGAACGTCGTCGAGCGTGACGCGGCCGGCGCCAGGCGACGGGGCGAGATGCGCATCGAGCGCATCGGGAATGACGATTCGAGTATCCAAGGGTGTCTCCTCCACTGCATGAATTGCCGCGCGCGTGCTGGTGCGTGCTTGTGGTTATGGCGTGCGCGCGGCGCCGACAGAAGATGACTCAGCGGCCAAGCCCCGCCATCATCATGTATTTGAGTTCGACGTATTCATCGAGCCCGTACTTCGAACCTTCACGGCCGAGCCCCGACTGCTTCACGCCGCCGAACGGCGCGACTTCCGTCGAGATGATTCCCTCGTTGATGCCGACCATGCCGCTTTCCAGCGCCTGAGCGACACGCCACGCGCGGCCCAGATCGCGCGTGTAGAAGTAGGCCGACAGGCCGTAGGGCGTGTCGTTCGCGAGCGCGACGACTTCTTCCTCGGTCGCGAAGCGGAAACACGCCGCGACCGGGCCGAAGGTTTCCTCCTCGGCGATCAGCATCGAAGGTATGGCATCGGCGAGCACGGTCGGCTCGTAGAACGTGCCGCCCAATGCATGCGCTTTGCCGCCTGTCAGCACCTTGGCGCCTTTTTGCACGGCATCCGCGACATGGGTCTTCACTTTATCGAGCGCCGCCTCGTTGATGAGCGGACCTTGATCGAACGCGCCTTCGAGACCGTTGCCCGCTCGCAAGGCGTGCACGGCGCGCGTCAGGGCTTGCGTGAAGGCATCGTAGACGCCGTCCTGCACGTAGAAACGATTCACGCACACGCACGTCTGTCCCGTGTTGCGGAACTTCGATGCCATCGCGCCTTGCACGGCGGCGTCGATATCGGCGTCGTCGAACACGATGAAGGGCGCGTTGCCGCCGAGTTCCAGCGAAAGCTTCTTGAGCGTATCCGCGGATTGCTTCGCGAGCAGTTTGCCGACGCGCGTCGAGCCGGTGAACGAGAGCTTGCGCACGTGCGGCGACGCCGTGAGCGTCTCGCCGATAGCCACCGCATCGCCCGATACGATGTTGAACACGCCGGCCGGAATACCCGCCTCTTCCGCCAGCACCGCCAGCGCGAAGGCCGATAACGGCGTCTCCTCCGATGGCTTCAGCACCATCGTGCAACCGACCGCAATCGCGGGGCCGGCTTTGCGCGTGATCATCGCGAGCGGGAAGTTCCACGGCGTGATGGCCGCGACCACGCCGACTGGCTCGCGCGTGACGATGATCCGCGAATGCGGCTTCGGGCTCGGGATCACGTCGCCGTAGCTGCGCTTCGCTTCTTCCGCGAACCATTCGAGGAAGCTCGCGGCGTAGGCCACTTCGCCGAGCGCTTCGGCAAGCGGTTTGCCTTGCTCGCGCGTGAGCAGGGCGGCGAGCGCGTCGCGGTTGGCGAGCATGAGTTCGCCCCAACGCTTGACGCGGGCGGCGCGTTCCTTCGCCGTGAGCGCGCGCCACGCGGGCAGCGCGTTGCTCGCGGCATCGATTGCAAGCGATGTCTCCGCGCTGCCGCCGCGCGCCACGTTCGCGATGACTTCGCCCGTCGCTGGATTGCGCACGGCATACGTGCTTGCGCTTTCGCGCCACGCGCCGTCGATGTAATGGCCGGATCGTAAAAGGTCGCTCATGCCGCGCGCTCCATGAGTTCGTCGAATGCGCCGCGCGCCTCACGCGCTTCGCGGGCGATACGCCGTCCCGCCGTGTAATCGTTGATGAGATCGCACGGTGTGTAGTTGCGGTCGAGTTCGTGCATTTCGTCGTCGCTGAGATGCGTGTCGAGCGCGGCGAGCGCGCTGTCGAACTGCGCGGCCGAATCCGCGCCAACCAGCATGCTCGACACACCCGGACGGTTCAGCACCCATGCCTGCGCAATCTGCGCGGATGTCACGCCGCGTCGCGCCGCCACTCGCGCCACGGATGCCGCGACGCTGCGCGAAGCGGCATCGCCATACATTTGCGCGGTGAAGAAGTCCGTCTGATTGCGATTCGAGCCGGCGTCGTTCGTCAGCAGGCCGCGCGCGAGCGGACTGAACACCGACACGCCGACGCCCTGATCGATGCAATACGGAATCATCTCGCGCTCTTCCTCGCGATACGCGGCGTTCAACTGCAATTGCATGTTGATCGGCTTGTGCCAGCCGTGGCGTTCGCACGCCTGCACGATCTTGGCGAACTGCCAGGTGTACATCGTCGAGACGCCGATATAGCGCGCCTTGCCCGCGCGCACGATATCGTCGAGCGCGGCCAGGGTTTCTTCGACGGGCGTGTTCACGTCGAAAAAATGCAGCATGTAAATGTCGACGTAGTCCATGTCGAGACGCTTGAGCGACGCGTCGATGCCGTCCATCACGTGCTTGCGCGAATGGCCGCCCGCGTTCGGCGTGCTCGCCATGTCGTAACCGACCTTCGTGGTGACGACGATATCCTCGCGCCGCACGAGCCGCTTCAGGATGCGGCCGACCACTTCCTCGCCGACGCCGGTCGAATAAAAATCGGCGAGATCGATGAAGTTCACGCCCGCATCGAGCGCATGGCGCACGATCGGCTCGCTTTGCGCTTCATCGAAAATCCAGGGCTTCCATTGCGGCGTGCCCATGTTCATGGTGCCGAGACACAGGCGCGAAACCTTGAGTCCGGACTGGCCGAGACGTACGTATTCCATGGTCGTCTCCTCAGCGCTTCTTCGGCGTGTAGAACGGGTTCGAGACATCGCGTGCCGCCTCGAACACGGCATGTCGATACGGCAAGCCTTCCATGGCCGCGACGATTGCGTTCCTGCACGCGCGATAGTTGTTCTCGAAGACGGCGTCGAGATCGTCGGTCTTGGGATTCACCCAGTTCGCCGATACGACCACCCACTCGTTCTCCGCCTCGGGCGGCAGCGTGCCTTGTTCGAGCGCTTCGGCCACGGCTTTCGCTATGCCGGCCTGCGATGCGCCCCAGGTCGCGTTGCCGTGGAAGTCGCCGTCGATCGGCGCCTTGTTCACGTAGAGCGTGAGCGGCTTGGTCGGCACGCCGGGCCGTGCGATCACGACGAAGGGCGCGTGCCCGGCCGATGGCGTCGCGAGCGCGGTGGCGAAGGCCTGACCGGCGGGACCGTCGCGCGGACCGACCAGCACGTTGATATGGGCGAGATTCACGCCCGGTCCCTCGAAGCCTTCGCCGATATACAGATTCTTTCGCATGGACTCCAATCCTTTGCGTTACGTTGAGGATGAAGCGATTTTGCGGCGGGCGTTGCGCGATGAGGAATCGACGATTTGTCAGCGTGGGTGTGAGATTCAATCAACTCCGGGAGTACCCGTAGGGCGAATCCGAAGCTCGACTTAGTCCGTCCTAATTTCCATCGGCGGCGGGCATGGTAGAACGTCTAGCCAAGTCGAATCAAACGGAGGTTGTCGATCGATGGACTATGCAGGCTTAGCAGAAGCTCACGCGTTGTGGGTCATCGCGTTCGTGCTCGTGGCGGCGCCGCTTGGCGCGGCGCTCGCCTGGAGCGCGTTCGTGCGCTTGCTCGACACGCGCGAACCGCCCACGCAGAGGACGCTCGTCGTGTTCGCGGCGCTGGTTCCGCTTGCGTGCGGCGTGATGGTGTTCGCAGCAATCGCCACGCGCGTCGAGCGCGGCGAGGCGTTTTCGAGCGCCGATCAGCTTCTGCTCGATAGCATCCGCAAAGGCGTGCCGCCGCTGGCCGCGCAAAGCTTCGCGCGCTTGACGCATCTTGGCGATCCGCTGTTCCTGGCGTTGTTGTGCGCGCTCGTCTGCGTGGCGCTGGCGTGGAAGCGGCACTTCGGACTGGCGCTCTTTCTGATCGCGACGACGAGCCTGGGCGGTCTGCTCAATCGCGTGCTCAAGCTGTCGATGCATCGCGAGCGGCCCATCGGCGCGCTCGTGCCGCTGCCCGAGAGCTATTCGTTTCCGAGCGGCCATTCGTTCGGATCGATGGTCTGCTACGGCATGTGCGCCTATGTGTTGATGCGCGTCGCCTCGCGCGGCGGCGATGCGCTCATCGTCGCTTCGACCTGTCTTCTAGTGCTGCTGATCGGCACGAGCCGCGTGGTGATCGGCGTGCATTTTCTGACGGATGTCGCGGGCGGATTCGCCTCGGGCGGCGCGTGGCTCGCGTTTTGTATCGGCCTGGCGGAGTTGGCGCGCCGCGTGCCGGCTAGCGGCATGCGGACGAGGTAAGGCGCACCTCGTCCACGACGTGCGCGCTCAGATCTTCTTGACGAATTCGGACTTGAGACTCATGGCGCCGAAGCCGTCGATTTTGCAATCGATATCGTGATCGCTATCGACAAGGCGGATGTTCTTGACCTTCGTACCCATCTTGAGTACGCCGGACGAGCCCTTCAGCTTGAGATCCTTGATGATGGTGACGGTGTCGCCGTCTTGCAGAATGTTGCCCGCCGAATCGCGATAAACCTTCGTTTCGGCTTCGGCGGCGGGAGATTCATCGGCCGACCATTCATGCGCGCATTCGGGGCAAATGAAGAGCTTGCCGTCTTCGTAGGTGAATTCGGAATGGCATTGGGGGCACGGGGGCAGGGCGGTCATGCGGGGTCCTTCGATGCGAGGAGGTGGTGCGGAAGCAGGGCGAAAAAGCGGAACGAAAAAGCGGAACGAAAAAGCGGAACGAAAAAGCGGAACGAAAAAGCGGAACGAATAAGCGGGACGAAGTATAGCGGTCGGAGATCGCCTGCCGACTCCCGCGCTGTCTTAATAATGAGTATCGCTCAGGGCTGGCAAGGTCGGCAAGGCGCCGCATCCGCGAATCCATGGAACGTCGGCGGCTTCGGCCATCTCCGTGTCGCCCGCGCTGTCGCCATAGGCATACAAGGTCATTGGGCGATATGCGCCCCACCATGCCTTCAGACGCTCGACTTTCTCCGGCCCCCAGCAATTGGCGCCGATGAACCGGCCCGCGTATCCCGATTCCGTCAATTCCAGTTCAGTCGACAGCACCGTGCCGATTCCGATGGTCTGCGCCCAGAGACGAAGATACAGAGAAGGCGACGCGCTCACGATCACCACCTCGTGCCCAAGCGCCTGATGTTGCCGCACGCGTTCGATCATCTCCGGCCGGATCATGGCCGGCAGGCGCGTGGCACAGAAGCTTTGGGCAGCGAGTTGTAGCGCATCGCGCGAGACGTGTTTCAGAGCGTATTTCAAATATTCGGCCTTCGCGGTTCCGCGGTCGCATCGGCCTAGTGCCATGCCTGTCAGCGCCGGCGCCGCCCATATGGCCGATGTGGCGAAACGAATCGGCCCGACGGTGTGCAGCACGAAAGCCTTGAGGCTGTCGCCGGTGGTAATGGTGCCGTCGAAATCGAATGCGGCGACGGTGCGGTGTTGCTTGGACATCGAAGGCTCCATGTAAAACGCTCGTTTCTCAACGCTTGGGCTGCGACCGCGCAGCCAGGGCGGCGGGGAGGGTCACGTTCATCAGTTGATCGGCGCGCGAAAGCAGATCGACAACATCGGTTTCGAACGCATCGACTTGCAGGGACAACAGTTCGAGTTGCTGAAATGCCTGACGCACCATCGCGCGGCGATCGAGCAATGCGCGCGCGGCGCTCGCGTTGTCCGAGGGCTCCGGCAAATCGGCGACGGCGCTCAAGGCGGCAAGACCGATAGCCAGACCGTCGTGCGCTTCCGCGATGTGTTGCCGCGACGACACCACGCGCGCCGGAAACGAGTGCAACGAAGTCTTGAGCGTGGTCAGGAGGCCGCGAAAATCCAGTTCCGGCGTTTCCGTGCCCAGGTATCGGCCTGTTAGGCGGTCGATCAGACCAGGTTTATGTGCAGCACGTTCGAGCAGGTCGCGCATCAGGCCGGCGCCATCCAGTTCAGCGAAGTCGCGCATCATGCGGGTGAACGTTTTGACAGCCTCGCCGCATGCATGCAACGGCGCTTCGGCCATGACGACGATGTGTTCGAGCCGTGGCGGTACGAGCCGGCGAATCGCGCGTTCGATGCGTGCCTGCTGTCGAGGATACAGGCCGGGAAACTGTTGGCGCGCGCACTCGAAACACTGGTTCAGCAACGGATGGCCAGCGTCTCCGAAGGGCGTCTTTCCCGGCTCGCCCAAGCTTTGCGGTGCGCTCGCGGCGCGTTCCTCGCGCGACACAAAAAGCGGGCGCACGGATGGCTCACGGACGACGTTGCTGCGCGCATTGGAACTGCGGTCGGCTCGGGAATCGTCGACTTGCAACGTGCCCGGTGTGTCCGGGAAGCTCAGCGGTCCGGGTTCACTGGACATTCGCATACTCTTGCCGGTAACGCCACGCCATGACAAATCTCCGTTTCAGGCGCGGTCGACGCGGCCGCCATAAGCGGCGACGAAATCCGCGAGCCCACGGTTGTAGCCCATGCCGACCGCCTTGAACATGAACTGTCCGTCGCGACGATAGAAGCTTCCCACCTGCACGGCGGTTTCCAGCGAGAAATCTTCTTCGAGCGGATAACGGGCGAGCACCTTGCCGGTATCTTCCTCGGAGATTTCGATGTAGCTGTTGCGAACCTGTCCGAAGTTCTGCTTGCGCTCCGCTGCGCGATCGATCGTCACGACGACCGAAATTTCGTCTACCGCAGCGTCGAGTTTTTTGCTGTCGATGAAGATGACTTCGTCGTCGCCACCGCCGCTACCGGTTTGATTGTCGCCGCTATGCACGACGCCGAGACACTCGGACGACGACATGCCCTTTCGTGGCCATTCGTCGCCGGGCTGGAAAAACGTGGTTTCGCGGTCGAGCGTGCGAATTTCCGTGTTGTAGAAGATGAAGTGCTTCTGCGACAAGAGCTTCGGATTGCTCTGTTCGTCGTATTTGCACAGGAACACGGAGACGTCGAGGTCGAAGTTGTCGCCGGTATCGGTGGCATTGGCATCCCACCCCAGGCCGATGCGGAACTTGCTTGCGTGCGGCGCTTCTTTCGACAGATTGATCCGGCCGCCTTTGGACAGATTGATCATTGACATGGATTACTTGCTCTCGTTTGAAGGTTTGGATCGCGCCGCGACTCTGGGCGGCGCGTCCGGATCAGGAAGCAGGGTTGTCGGAAGTCGCGTCGCGCGTGACTTCGCGACGTTGCACGATGATCGAACTGACGACCGCAACGCCGATCGTGCATGCGCCGATTAGCCCCGTGACTACTTCCGGAACGTCGACGTTGACGCACAGCATGATTGCCGCAAGCGCGCCGATCGCCCAGAACGCGCCGTGTTCCAAAAAGCGATATTGCGCAAGCGTTCCTTTCTTGAGCAGGATCAGCGTCATCTGACGGATATAAGCCGCGCCCACGCCGAGTCCGAGCGCAATCAGGAAGATGTTGTTGGTCAGGGCGAATGCGCCGATCACGCCGTCGAAGCTGAACGACGAATCGAGTACTTCGAGGTACATGAAACCCGCGACGCCTTCGCGCACGATCCGTTCGCCGGTCGCGTCGCCGCCGACCAGATCGCCGACGCCATGCGCGACGATGAAGGCGATGACGCCGCCGCCGCCCGCCAGCAGGAACGATGCACGCTCGCCGTCCGGCAACTGGGTGGAAACGAGCGCGATGATGCCGAGCGTCAACGCCACTTCAATCGCGGAGAGGCGGCCCAGTCGCGCGAAGGGCTTCTCGATGACCTCGATCCAATGTTCTTCCTTGTCGGCGTTGAACATGAAGCCGAAGAACACCATCAAGAGAAACGCGCCGCCGAATGCCGAGACTTCGTGATGCGCCGAAGTCAGAATGGCGGCGTACTGATCCGGCGCTTCGAGCGCGAGCCTGGCGGCCTGCCACAAGCCAATGCCGCCCGCCACCGCGACGATCAGCAGCGGAAACAGCAGCCGCATGCCGATCACGGCGACCGGCAGGCCGAACGTCATGAAACGGTCGCGCCACTTGTCCGACCAGTTGCGCAGGACGGCCGCGTTGGCCACGGCGTTATCGAGTGAGAGGGAGATTTCGAGCACGCACAGCACGGCCACGAGGATCATGTCCTTCACGCCGCCGATCAGGAATGCGAGCATGAGCGCGATGAACGTCAACGCGAACGGGATTTTGAATTGCTTGATCATGTATTGCTCGAGAGAAAAAAATGGCCGGGATGAATCGCTTACTTACCGCGCACCCAGTCACAGAATTCCTCGGTAATGAGTTGCTCGTAGATCGCCTGATCGGAGATGTCGAGCGATTCGAGATGCAGGAAGCCTGCATTCGGCAATTGCTCGGCGACTTCTTCGAGGAAGGCGAATTCGTCGGGATTACCCACGCCGATGAGCGACCAGTAGATCGGGAACTTCTGCGTCTCGCGCAGCAGCTTCCAGACGCGCGCGCGGTCGAAAGCAGGGTTCTGTCCATCCGTCACGAACAGGACCCACACGGGCATGTTGTTGGCGGGTGCGGCATTGGCGACGGTGACGTCGTTCTGCGGCGCGCCGAAAAGCCGGCGGAAAAAGCCAGGCTTGTCGTTCGCATCGGGCGCTGCCGCCGCGAAGAAGAAATTGACGATATCCGTCATCACGGGCGCGTATTCCGTCGCGCCCCACTTGCGCACCGACGCATTCTTCATCACCTCTTCGGTGATATAGGCGCCATAGTTTTCGGGCGTCGCCGTTGGCAGGCGGTCGAAGGTGTCAGTGAAGGTCCAGGTATCGATTTCGCCGTTGTCATCGAACTTCATGGCGATGCCAAGCATGCGGTCATGCGTTTCCTGGATGATCCCGGATTCGTACAGACCCTTCGCTGAACCCGAGATGTCCAGCGCCGCCGCTACTCGCACGACGGGCGGACGCGGCAGGCTACGCTTGCTCAGGATGATCGAAACGCTGTCGGCGCGCGCAGCGAGGGCCGGTTTCTTGAGGTTGATGATGGACATGCGAGATTTTTCTTTTAGTGGTTACGGTCGTTGAACCGGGCGATGAGATCCTGCTCGAGCTTGCGCAGCCGCGGTTCGTCGGCTTTGCGTTTGCGTTGGCCTTCGTCGATGATCTTTGCCATTTCATCGAGCGCGGCGAACAACTTCTGCTGCGTGTATTCGAAGGTTTCGGTCGCGATGACGGGACGCTCCGCCAGTCTCGTCACCGCGCCGGCGTTGGCATGCAGTTGGTCGGCCTGCGCGCGTAGCGCCATGTCGGCGGCATCGAACGTGGCGTTGGCTAGGTCGGCCGCCTTCTTCGAACTCAGTTGCTTGATGTAGAGCGAGAACGCGTTGGTCCACGCGGGAATCAACACGGTTTTCGCCGTGCCGAACTTGGAGATGAGCGTTCGCTTGTGATCCTGCTCCATGCGGATCTGCGGCGCGAGTTGTTCGGCCATCAGCATGGCGCGGCTCAAGTCGTCGATTTTTTGCGCCAGTGCGTTTGCGCGGCGACGCGTGTCCATCATGCGTTGCGCGGCGAACGCGTCGCCGGCTTGAGGCTCTTGCGCAAGCGCCACGCGGTACGACTCGAGCGAAGCCTCGCCATGCGCCTTGGCCGCTTCGAACTGGCGGAACGTTTCGTAGTTGTCCGCGTACATCTGATCCAGTTCCGCGATATCGCGGTTCTGCCGGCTCGCCGTGGCCTCCAGTTCGACGACGAGCGTACCGATGCGCTTCTCCACTGAATCGAACTGGGCGAGCAACTGTTCCCGGGTCGATCTGAACATCGACACTAGTTTCCCGGCCAGGCCGCGTTTTTGGATGGAAGCAGGGTCGAGGCCCTTGGCGGTCACGATCAGGTTGTTGAGCAACTCGCCAAAGTGGTCGGCGTCGGAGGCACGCGCCTCGGACAGAAGACGCTGCGAAAGGCTGGCGACGCGCTCGCCAGCCGTGGCGCCAAGCTGGTCGATCTGATCGTCCGTGAGTAGTTCGGCCGAGGCTTCGCGAACCGTCTTGGCCGCGTCACGCAGGACCGGCGCCGATGACGGCGATGCATCGCCGCGCGTGTCGTCTGTCGCGAGGTGAAAAGGCTTCGCGTTGCCATCCCCAAAAATGGGTTTCATTTTTCTCTATCTCGTTATTCTAAGTAATGCCAAGCTATGGTTTGTCGATGAACGCCCCCGACAACCCCGGGCATTGGACGCGCGAAGTAAAGGTTCCGCAAGCCGCAACAACACTTTGAATCAGATATGCCTGAGGAATGGGCGAGCGCGCTGGCGTTAAAGGATCGATCGTTCTTTTATATTGGATCCAAAATCCTTGATTCAGAAAATTTTCTGGTTCAGAATGCCCCTCAAGCCGCATCCCGTTTCGCCTTCGAACCGACAGCCCCGGGAGCCACCATGACCGACCAAGCGCAGACCGTCGCCGGCGCATACGCCACCAGCGACACCGCCCGAGCACCATCCAGAACGCAAACCAGTCGCGCCGTCACCGCCGCTGTCGTCGGCAACGTGCTCGAATGGTTCGACTTCGGGACATACGCGTTTCTCGCCACCGTCATCGCCAAGGTCATGTTTCCGGCCGGCGACGAGTTCGCCGCCATGCTCGGCACCTTCGGCGCGTTTGGTCTCGGCTTCGCGGCGCGTCCGCTCGGCGCGATCATCTTCGGATGGCTCGGCGACAAAAAAGGCCGTAAGTGGACGCTCACCTTCGTCATGCCGCTCATGGCCGCCGCCACGCTCTTCATGGCGCTGATCCCTTCGTATGCGTCGATCGGCATCTACGCGCCGATCCTGCTCATCGCCGCGCGCATGCTGCAAGGCCTTTCGGTCGGCGGCGAGCTTGGTAACGCGGTTGCGTTTCTGGTCGAATGGGCGCCGCAAAACCGCCGCGGCTTCTACGGCAGCTTCCAGCAATGCAGCACGCTAGGCGGTACGCTGCTCGGCTCCGGCGCGGCCGCGTTGATGACCTCGACGCTGTCCTCGCAAGCCATGCTCGACTGGGGCTGGCGCGTGCCGTTCATCATCGGCGCGGTGGTGATCGGGCCGATCGGCTGGATCATCCGCAAACGCAGCGAAGAGACGCCCGCCTTCGCGCAGGCAAGCGATGTCGCGCCGCCGCCGCATCGCGCGCCCGCGCTGCTCGGCTTGCAGGCTTGCGGGCTCGTGATCGTTTGGACGGTCTCGCTCTACACGTTGCTCAACTATCTGCCGTCGTTCACGCAGAAATACGCGGGCATGAGTTCGTCGGCGGCGCTTTGGCTCAATACGGCGGGGCTCTTTGTGATGACGGCATCCATTCCGTTCTGGGGCGCGTTGTCGGACCGCGTCGGACGCAAACCGATCTACGCTATCGGCTGCGTCGCGTTCCTGATCCTGCCTTATCCTATTTTTCACTTGATGCTCGAATACAAGTCCGCGCTGGTCGTCGGTCTCGTGCAGGTGCTGGGCGGCGTGCTGATCGGCATCTTCTCGGGCGTCGGCCCCGCCGTGCTCTCCGAACTCTTTCCGACGAAGATCCGCACGACATGGATGTCGATCGGCTACGGCATCGCCAATGCGGTGTTCGGCGGCTTCGCGCCGGTCATTTCGATCTCGCTCATCAAGGCCACCGGTTCGCCTGTCTCGCCTGCGTACTTCGTGATGCTCGCGGCGCTGCTCTCGACGATCACGGTCGCGACGATCCGGGAAACGGCGCATCAACCGTTGCAATGAGGACTTTCGCATGCGCTGGAGCAGAACTCTCACGGTAGTCAATTGCCACGCCGAAGGCGAAGTGGGCAACGTGGTGACGGGCGGCGTCTTCGACGTGCCCGGCGCCACCATGTTCGACAAGATGATGCATCTCGAAGAAGTGCGCGACGACCTGCGCCGCATCTGCATTTTCGAGCCGCGCGGTTCGGCCAACCAGAGCGTGAACTTTCTATTGCCGCCGACCGATCCGCGCGCGCAGATGGGCTACGTGATCGCGGAATCGACCGAATATCCGGCGATGTCCGGTTCCAACACGATCTGCGTGGCCACCGTGCTGCTCGAAACCGGCATCCTGCCGATGACCGAGCCCGTCACCGAACTCGTGCTCGAAGCGCCCGCCGGTCTCATTCACGTGCGCTGCCGCTGCGAAAACGGCAAGGTGACGCAAGTCGAGTTCACCAATCAACCGGCCTTCGCGAACCATCTGGACAAGACGATCGAGGTCGAAGGCGTCGGCACGCTGACAGTCGATGTCGGCTACGGCGGCATGACCTATGTCATCGTCGATGCGCAAAAGCTCGGCTTTGCCATCACGCCCGACGAAGCGCGCCAACTATGCGAGCTCGGGCAAACGATCAAGGCCGCCGCGGCCGAGCAATTGCCATCGCCGCATCCGCTGAACCCGAACATCAAGGGCATCACGCAGACCGAATTCGTCATGCCCTTGCGGCGCGAAAACGGCGTCCTGACCTCGCGCAATACCGTGATCGTCTCTCCCGGACGCTGCGACCGCTCGCCATGCGGCACCGGCACATCGGCGCGGCTCGCGGTGATGCACGCGAAAGGGCTGATCGAAGCGGGCGAGCGCTTCGTGCATGAATCGATCATCGGCTCGCGCTTCGAAAGCCGTATCGATTCGCTGACGCAACTCGGCGATGTGCCCGCAGTCGTGCCCGTGGTCGCGGGACAGGCGTGGATCAGCGCGATATCGCAAGTGGGCGTGGATCCGACCGACCGCTATCAGACGGGCTTCACGTTGTCGGACACGTGGCTCGAAGCCGTCGACGACAAGCTCATCAAATCGCGCGCGAAGCCATGAGCCAGCCGCGGCAGGAAATAGCGGATGTAATCGTGGTCGGCGCGGGCGTCGTTGGTTTGTCGTGCGCGTGGGCGCTGCTCTGCGAAGGCGCGAGCGTGACGTTGATCGATCGCGACTTCGAAGGCGACCGCACGTCGCACGGCAACGCGGGCGGTATCGCCGTGTCGGAGAACACGCCGATTGCCGTGCACGGCATGTTCACGCAAGCGGCCAAGTGGCTAATGGACCCGCTCGGGCCCCTCGCGCTCGACTGGAAACACGTGCCAAGCGCGCTGCCGTGGTTCATGGCGTTTCGGCGCGCGGCGGAACCCGCGCGGTTCGACGCCATCTCGCGTGCGCTTTCGCGGCTCAACAATCGCGTGTACGAAGACATCTTGCCGATGTTCGACGATATCGGCGCCACCGCGATGCTGTATCGACGCGGCGCGCTTACCGTCTATGAGACCGATGCGGCCTTCGCCGCCGATCAGCCCGAATGGGCGCTCAAGCGCGAACTCGGCGTGCGCTGGCATACGCTGAATCAGGATGAAGTACGCGCCGCCGAGCCAGCGCTTGCGCCGGTGTTCCGGCATGGCGTGTTTCTCGACGACTGGTCGCATATCGGCGATCCGCGCCGGCTCGTCACTTTGCTGCGCGAACGCGTGATGGCGTTGGGGGCGCGCTTCGTGACCGGCGTCGCGCGCGCGCTCGAACCCGCCGATGGCGTTCTGCTCGACGACGGCGCCCGCGTCTTCGGCCGCCGCATCGTCGTGGCGGCGGGCGCGTGGTCGGCGACGCTTGCGAAGTCTGTCGGCGACCGCGTGTTGCTCGACAGCGAACGCGGCTATAACGCGACGCTGCCCAGGCACGGCATTGCGTTGTCGCGCGAAGTGATCTTCGCGGAACGCAAGTTCGTCGCGACGCCGCTGGATATCGGTTTGCGCATCGGCGGGGCGGCGGAATTCGCGGGGCTCGCCGCGCCGCCGAACTATCGGCGCAGCGAGGCGTTGCTCGCGCTCGGCCGGCGCTTTCTGCCCGACATCGACGAAACGGACGCGGTCAACTGGATGGGGCATCGCCCGTCCACGCCGGATTCGCTGCCGGTAATCGGCGTATCGCCACGCGCGCCGTCCGTGGTCTATGCGTTCGGACACGGCCATCTCGGTCTGACGCAATCGGCGACCACGGCCGCGCTCGTCGCCGATGTGCTCGGCGAGCGCATGCCGCGCGTGCCCCTCGAACCTTATTCCATCGCACGTTTTCAGCACTGACCAAACGACAGGAGAGAAGAGATGCAAGTCAACTGGCAAGGCGTTTTCCCCGCGGTCACGACCAAACTCACCGCTACCGGCGCGCTCGATCAGGAGGCCATCGTGAGCGGGCTGAATCGTCTGCTCGACAACGGCGTGGGCGGCGTCGTGATGATGGGCATGGTCGGCGAGAACGCGCAACTCACGCCCGAGGAAAAGCGCACGGTGCTCAAGCTCGCGGTCGAAACGGTGAACGGCCGCGTGCCCGTGATCTCCGGTCTCGCCGAACTGAACACGGCCAACGCCATGCAGTTCGCAAAGGATGCGGAAGCCATCGGCGTGCAAGGGCTGATGGTGTTTCCGGGCCTCACTTATCGCTCGGACGATAGAGAAACCGTCGAATACTATCGGTCGATTGCGCGCTCGACGAAGCTCGGCCTCATGATCTACAACAATCCGCGCGGTTATGGCGTGGACATGCGGCCCGACTTGCTCGAACAACTGAAGGACGAAGCCAACGTCGTCGCGATCAAGGAAGAAACCTACGATACGACACGCGTCACCGATCTCTATGCGCGCTTCGGCGACCGCTTCACCGTGTTCTGCGGCGTGGACGATCTCGTGCTGGAATCGGTCGCGCTCGGCGTCAAGGGCTGGGTATCGGGCATGGCCAACGCGGTGCCGCGCGAATCCGTCGAACTGCTCAAGCTCGCCGTGAATGGCGAATACGACAAGGCGCGTGCGCTGTATCGGGCATTGATCGACCTGTTCCATCTGGACACGCACGTGAAGCTCGTGCAATACATCAAGCTCGCCGAAAACATCACGGCGGGTTATCCGGAATACGTGAAGGCGCCGCGTCTCGTGCTCGAAGGCGAGGAGCGGCAGCGCACCATCGCGATCGTCGAGAAGGCGCTCGCCAACGTGCGTGCGCTCGCTCAATGAACGGAGCACTAATGTGAAGTCCACGTTCTTCTGTATCGACGGTCATACGTGCGGCAACCCCGTGCGCGTCGTCGCGGGCGGCGCGCCGCCGCTTGCCGGCGCGAACATGATCGAGCGGCGCGCGCATTTTCTGCGCGAGTTCGACTGGATTCGCACCGCGCTCATGTTCGAGCCGCGCGGCCACGAAGTCATGTCCGGCAGCATTCTCTATCCGCCGACGCGCGACGACTGCGATCTCGCCATTCTCTTCATCGAAGTCAGCGGCTGTCTGCCGATGTGCGGACACGGCACCATCGGCACGGTGACGACGGCGATCGAAAACGGTCTCGTGCGGCCGCGCGAGCCGGGCGTCTTGCGGCTCGATACGCCAGCGGGCGTGGTCATCGCGCGTTATCGCGTCAACGGCGAACACGTGGATTCGGTGCAACTCGTCAACGTGCCTTCGTATCTGCATTCGCAGGACCTTTCCGTCGAAGTGGAAGGCTTAGGCGAGATTCGTTTCGATGTTGCTTATGGCGGCAATTTTTATGCGATCGTCGAGCCGCAGCGCAACTTCGGAGGTCTGCACGCGCTCAAGCCATCGGACATTCAGCGCCTGAGCCCGCTGCTGCGGCAGAAGGCCAACGAGAAGTACAGCTTCGTGCACCCGGAAAGCGAGCAGATTCGCGGCCTCAGCCACGTCATGTGGACCGGTGCGCCGACAGTCGAAGGCGCGAGCGCGCGCAACGCGGTGTTCTACGGCGACAAGGCCATCGACCGTTCGCCGTGCGGCACCGGAACCTCGGCACGCATGGCGCAACTCGTCGCGAAAGGGCGCTTGAAGATAGGCGAGCGTTTCGTGCATGAAAGCATCATCGGGACGCTGTTCGAAGGCGTGCCGGTATCGGCCGCGCGAGTCGGCGAGTACGACGCGATCGTGCCGACCATCGAAGGCTGGGCGCGCATCACGGGCCACAACACTCTCTTCGTCGATGACCGCGATCCCCTGGCCCACGGATTCCTGCTGAAGTGAAAAGGAGCATAACGTCATGCTGATTCTGAAGAACGCACGCGTGCTGGACGCCGAGCACGAACGCGACGACGGCCGCTATTCCGTCGTGATCGATGGCGACACCATCCGCGAAGTCACGCGCGAGCCGGTAGAGGCGAGCGGCGCGCAAGTGATCGATGTCGGCGGCAAGACGGTGATGCCCGGCCTGATCGATTGCCATGTGCATGTCATTGCATCGGTGGCGCATCTCGGCAACAACAGCCGTTTGCCGAACACGTTCGCCGTACTGCGCGCCGTGCCCATTCTCGCGGGCATGTTGAATCGCGGCTTCACCTCCGTGCGCGACGCGGGCGGCGCGGATTACGCGTTGTCGCGCGCAATCGAGGAAGACGTGATCGCGGGACCGCGCTTGTTCGTCGCGGGCAAGGCGCTGTCGCAAACCGGCGGTCATGGAGACTTCCGCGAGCGTTTCGACAACTCCGACCCGGACCCGTGCGGTTGCAGCCGCAACATGGGCGCGATCGGCCGCGTGGTCGATGGCGTCGATGCCATGCGCAAGGCCGTGCGCGAAGAGATGCGCGCCGGGGCGCATCACATCAAGATCATGGCGTCGGGTGGCGTGGCATCGCCGACGGACCCTATCGGCAATCTGCAATTCTCCGTCGATGAAGTGAAGGCCGCCGTCGAGGAAGCCGCGTCGCATCAGACCTACGTGATGGCGCATGCGTACACGCCGAAAGCCATCGCGCGCGTGGTGAAGCTCGGAGTGCGGACCATCGAGCACGGCAATCTCATCGATGAAGAAGCCGCCGATGTCATGGCCGAACACGGCGCGTTCGCGGTGCCGACGCTCGTCGTCTATGACGCGATGAACCGCGTCGGCGCGCAGATCGGCATTTCGGCCTTGTCGCTCGAAAAGAACGAAGCGGTGCGCGTGCAAGGGTTGAAGGCGCTCGAACTGCTGCACGAGCGCGGCGTGAAAATGGGCCTCGGCACGGATCTATTGGGCGAGATGCATGAGTATCAGAGCGACGAACTGTCGATACGCGCGGATATCGTCGGCTCGTTCGAAGCCATTCGCCAGGCCACTGCCGTGGGCGCGGACATCCTCAACATGCAGGGCAAGCTCGGCGTGATCGCGGCGGGCGCGTACGCGGATTTGCTCGTCGTCGACGGCGATCCGCTCAAGGACATTCGCGTCTTGACGGGGCAAGGGGAGCGCGTCTCCGGCGTGATGAAAAACGGCGCGTGGGTGCGCGAGAACCTACTCTAGGCCGCGTGCTACGATTCCCGCGCCGAATGTCCGCAGCAGAAACCAAGAAGACCCACGCCATGCCATTGGCCGCGCCGAAATCAAGACCCGCCGCCGCGAGCGACGCCACCCGCAAGATCGTGCGCACGACCACGGTCGAACTCGTCACGACCGCTATCCGGCAGCGTATTCTGAGCGGCGATCTCGCGCCCGGAGAAGCGCTGCGGCAGGAAGCGCTCGCGGATGAGCTCGGCGTGAGCCGCGTGCCGATTCGCGAAGCGATCACGCGTCTGACGGGTGAGGGCCTTTTGACCAACGTGCCGCACAAAGGCGCGTACGTGGCGGAGTTGTCGATCGAGGAAGTGCAGGAGACGTTCGAGATTCGCTTGCGTCTGGAGCCGTGGCTGTTTTCGCAAGCCATTCCGCATATCACCGAAGGCGAAATTGCCCGGGCCGAAAATCTCGTCACGGAGATGGACGGCGCGGAATCCGGCATGTGGGGGCAACTCAACTGGCGCTTTCACGAAACGCTCTACGTGCCTGCGCACCGCGATATCACGCTGCAGATGTTGCGCGTGCTGCACGACCGCAGCGACCGCTATTTCCGGTTTCAGGTGAAGCAGGTGCCGATCCGTCAGCAGTCGCACGACGAGCACATGGCGATGGTCGCCGCATGCCGCAAGCGCGATGCGAAACTCGGCGCGAAGCTGCTCGAACAGCATGTGAAGATCGCGGCGCAGCAGATTGTCGCGGTGGTCGAGGCGATCATGGCGCGGTGACGCGAATGCATGCCTCGCGCGTTGGGTCTTCGTGATCCGGTGCGTCGATCTCGAGCATGAATTCGCCTTTGCCTAGCGTGGCGAGCGCGGGTTCATCGACCATGACGACGGGCACGTTCAGCCCGTACAGCTCGTTGGCCGTGATTGCGCCAATGGACAGAATCAGATCGCGCTCGCCAAGCACGATGCCGCACGGCCCCATGCCATTGCGCAAGGCCTCGGCAAGCACGCTGCTGCTCGAACTCGACCCGCGCGCACGCGGCATGACCAGCACGCGCGCGGTGAGACTTTGGCCGCAACCCGCATGCGTCTTGTCGACGATGACGCCGCGTTCTGCGTCGTAGCCGCCCCAGAAACTGAGCGGCGCAAGGGCTATGGAAAGGCCACGCGCCTGGCCCGGAACGAGCACGGTGGCGCTCAAGGAATCAGTTGGCTTCATCGATACACACCTTTCCTTCGAACGCCGAGCGTACGCATTCGTTCATGCTGCCAAAGGCCACCGTCACGCCGATATTCGCGGGCGCGTAATGCGCCCACTTGCCCGAATTGGTCATGACGAGACCGGTGATCTGCTTCATTACCGGCGTGATGTACGTGCAGGTGTCCACGACGATCTGCACGCCACGCGCGGCCAGCCGCTCCGCCATGCCGTCGTCTTCCAGTTGCCAGAGCACGTAGCGGCTCGTATTCACGTAGAAGTCGCAACGCATGGCGCCTTTGTAGCGATCGAAGAGCGACGAGAGCGCGCGGAACTCATCGACGGAAAAATGCGGCGTGCCGAGGCTCACGGCGGCGAGCGGAGCGCCGGGTCGGGCCTGATTCCAGCGGCGGCGGATGGCGGCGAGATCGGCGGCGCTCACGCGGACGGTCCGTTCGGGCCTGCGGCCTTGCAGCGCGGCATCGAGCGTCGGCGCTTCGGGCGTGATGCCGACCGCATGAAAGAGCGCCACCGAACCGCTGGATGCCGCCGCCGCGCCGAGCGCCTTGAGTTCGTCTTCGCTGGTGTCGCCGGGCAGACCGGTGATGGCCGCGACCGTGGCGCCCGCTTCGCCGCCCAGCAGAAAACCGAGCGTGGCGAAGTCGGCGTCGCGATGTGACGACGCGTTCAAGTCCGGCGCTTCGATCACCACCCGCGCCGCGCGATTCTCCGTGACATGCAAGCCCGCATGCGGCACGCGGCCGGTAATGGCCGCCGCGAGATCCAGAAAGTCGCCGTAACGGCTGGTGCGCGCGCCGAGCACGGAATTGGCGAACACGATGGCATTCGATTCCGCCCACGCGATCTGATCGCCGAGCCGCGGCCGACGCTTCAACTGATACGGCGCGCACGTGAAGCTCGCCTCGCAGCCGAGTTCGAGATGCGCGTTCATCAGGCGCTTCGCCGCGTTGGCCGTTGCCGAATCTCCGCGATACAGCTCCGGGTGAATCAGATCGAGCGAGCCGACATTGAGCGTGGTCGGCACCGCGATTTTCGCGCCGCTCGCGACGAAACGTTCCACGAAGTCGAGACTCGCCGCGCCGTGATACAGACAGCCGTCGATATGCGCGCAGGTGACGTCGATGAGCGCGCTGGCGTTCATGACACGCGCCGTCGCAGCGACGATGCGCATGGCAAGCGCGGGGCCGGCGCCGAAAGCGCCCTGCAGCATGGCGGTGTCGCGGGAGTCGAGGGTGAGCATCGGCGGGGCGTTTTGGTATCGGTTGCAACAGGATAGCGGAATCGCGCGTTGCGCTCAAATCGCGATGCATCTCGATAATAAGACATACTGAATAATCGGGGTTATCCCATCCCCCACCCTGCAAGGGGGGTCGCCTTGCCGCGCGCCGCTGCAACACTGGCTGCGAAGGGCGATGACGTGGCTGCAATGGCGGTCATCGCCCGATCGCGATGTTTCGCCGCGAATCGGCAGGATATAACCAGGAGACATGCATGCGCTTCAGCAGCAAAGGGCTATGCGCCGCCATACTCGGGCTGACAGCAGGAAGCGCGGCCGCGCAGTCCAGCGTCACGTTGTATGGCGTGGCGGACACGTTTTTCCAGTTTCTCGCCAATGGCGGGCAGCAATCGTGGTCGCTCAGAAGCGGCGGCAATAGCGCCTCGCTGCTCGGCTTCAAAGGCAGCGAAGATCTGGGCGGCGGATTGAAGGCGGTATTCACGCTCGAAGGCGGCTTCAACGTCAACAACGGCACGTCGCAGGTGGACTCGTCCGCCATGTTTTATCGACAGGCCTGGGTTGCCCTGACGCACGAAAAGTACGGTTCGCTGCAAGTCGGGCGTCAGTACCAGCCGACCTTCTGGCTGCTCTATCCGTCGGACCCGTTCCGTGCCAACGAAGCGCTCTCGCCGCTCGCCGCCGCCTCGACGACTGTCGATCGCAATACGCTCGCCACGCAAACGGCTGGCGGGCGTTCGAGCAACGCCATCGTCTACAAGACCCAGAACATGGGAGGTGTCGAGCTGCGGGGCATGTACGCGCTCGCGGCGAGTGTCGCGCAGCCGTACCCGCTGACTACCGGCAACATGCTCGACATCGCCGCGAGTTACGCGGGGCACGGCCTCTACGCGGGCGTCGCTTACCAGAATCAGCATCCGGGTTCGAAGACCATGCCGGGCCTGCCCGCCACGCTGCCGACGCTCGGCACGGAGCACTTCACGGGCGCGCTTGCCTATCGCGTCGGGCCGGTGAACTTCCAGTTCAACTACGCCTATCACCGCCCGAAGGATACGCCCGCGGGTTCGCTTGCCGCGCGTCTGAACGCCGGGCATCCATTCAGCACGATGGAAGCAGGCGCGACGATCCAGGCAACGCCCGCCGACACCATCGAGATCGCGGCCATGCAGCGCGTCGCGCGTGGCGTGCACGACAACGCGTGGCTCGTGCAAGCGGGCTTCGATCACAGCATTTCCAAGCGCACGGCGTTCTACGGGCGCGCGGGCTTTCTCAAGAACAACGGCACGTCGACGGCGGGCTGGCCGGGCATCTCGCCGAACGGGCTCAATGCAACGGAAACGCTGGTCGCGGCGGGCATGACGCATCGGTTCTGAGTAAGCGCTGGTTTTCACATGAGAGGTGGTCATGGTTCTGATTCGAATTGGAGTGCGCGCGACGGCAGCGGCGCTCGCATGTGTCGGCATGGCATCGGTGTGTGCGTTCGCGCAGGGCGGCGCCGCGAAATTTGCGTCGCCCGCAAGCGTGACAATGGCTTCGGCGGTAACGGGCGCGGCGGCGTCATCGTCGAAAGCCGCGGACCGCGCGCTCGTGCGGCGAGTGCTCAATGCGCTCGAGAAAGCGAAAGGCTTGCGCGCAAGCGGCATCACCGTGCGAGCGAATAACGGCGCCGTAGTACTGGAAGGATGGGTGCCGGAGACGGCGCAGGTCGACCTGGCGACGCATATCGCGGAAGGCGTGCCGGGCGTGAAGTCCGTGCAGAACACGTTGACGTTGTCGACGTTCTGAGCAGGTCGCGCTTGTCGCGAGATGGACAAAGTGTCACGCTGAGCGGTTACTGTTTTGGTACAGCCAGCGCGTGATCGTCGATCGGTAAAGCGCCTCGGGCTCCGGATCTGTTCTGGCATCGTCCTTGCGTTGGCTGTTCTCCTTCGACCACTTCGAGCCCTGCAAGGAGACACCATGAGTCTGGACCTGACGTTTCGCGCCGGCGAGGCCACCGTTTTTGCCGCCCCCGGACAAGCCACCGATGCAATGCCCGAAATCCTGATCGGCCGCGTGGATGGGCCGGTCGGTCACGCCTTCGCCAACATGATGGCGCAGTCGAAAGGGCATACCGCCATGTTCGCCATCCGCGCGTGCAACCAGTTGGTGCGTCCGGCGACGATCATCGTCCCGAAGGTCACGCTCAAGGACATGGCGAATATCGACCTGTTCGGCGGCGTGGTGCAATCCGCGACGGCGGACGCAGTGGTCGATTGCTTGATCGAAGGCATCTTGCCGAAGGATCAGGCCAACGATCTGTGCATCATCAGCCTCGTGTGGATCGACCCGCGCTGCGCCACCGACGCGAACCTCGACAAGAAAGACATGTATCGCACGAATTACGAAGCGACCAAGCTCGCCATTCAGCGTGCGATGAATAACGAGCCCAGCGTTGAGACGCTCATTGCAAATCGGCACAGCATCAAGCACGACATGGACGACTGGAGTTAGGTGGCTAGCGATTACCCGCCGGTCGTGCGCTTGCGGCGCGCTTGCGTGATACGCGTGGTGCGGGTGATGTGCGTGGCGTACGGGGCGTACTCGGCGTACGTTGAGGCAAGGCCGCGCGATCTTCGACAACAGACGCGGCTGCCGACTCGTGCTCGCTCGCCAACGGCGATAAGTCGGCCGCCTTCAGTTTGAAATTCACGTGCACGGTGTCGTAGGGAAAGATAATCGCGCCGTTCGCATCGTTTTCCATGAGGCCGGCTTGCAAAAGCGCTTGCACATCGCGATGCACGCCCTTCACATCGCGCTCGAGCCGGCGGGCCAGCTCGCGGATGGACATCGGCCCCGCGCCCGTCATCACGCGAATGATGCGCCAGCGCGGCGTGGTGAAGGTGCGAAAGAGGAGCTCGGGCGTGGCGTAGGAGAAGTTGCGGCCGTGGAGGGGTTTGCCATTCTCTACTGCCGCATTGAAGCGCTCGGTGAGTTCTTCGAGTGAAGAAATGCGGATAGTTGCGGTTTTCTTCATCTTGCCCTCCATCTGTTCCAGATTGCTACATCGGCCCAGAAGTCTGCATACAACTGCTGAGGCGTAGAAAATTCGTAGGGCGACTCGACGCCGGCAAAGTGCCGATGATCGCCCTTGCCGCGTTCGTTGTCATAGCGAAGAACGCATGTGCTTGCCGCCACATAAGCGAACCGATATTTATAGAAATGAGTACACCCTTGCACGCGCACGGGAACGTGCCACAAGACGATTTCCGCGAACCCCGATCCCGCGAATTCGAGTCGCTCATCCTCAATCAAAACCGCTTTGGTGTTGGATATTTTGACAACGCCTAAGTGTGTTGTCAAATGGTCCAACGTCGCCGACTTGCTGCCTATTTCCCGAATGGACGACTTGACGTAACGCCAGGGTGTCGGACCGTCGCTCACACTCCACCTGCAAATTCTCGCGAGCCTCGCTATTCTTATAGGGGCGTTCTATCGGCGGCATTGCCACAAATGCATTTCATCTGCCGACGGCTCTCACATATATTGTTGGAAGCCGCCGGCTGTCATCGACACAATGCTTGTGCGACGCACCATGTCAGACGCGTGACGCCAACGAATGATCGGCGGCAACCTGAATCCAAGGTCGGACCCATCGACACAGCCGGCGCTTTCTTCGTCCACACGGGACCACGCGTCGGCGCCATGTAAAACAAGCAAGCAGAGGCAAGTCCCCCAAGGAGGTAACGCATGTCAAACGAATCGAAGTGTCCGTTCAATCACACCGCTGGCGGTGGCACGACGAACCGTGACTGGTGGCCAAAACAGTTGCGCGTGGACCTGCTCAGTCAGCATTCGAACAAGTCCAATCCGCTCGACAGCAACTTCAATTACGCGGAAGCTTTCAAGAGTCTCGATCTCGCGGCAGTCAAGCAAGATCTCGCCGCGCTCATGACCGACTCGCAGGAGTGGTGGCCCGCCGACTTCGGCCACTACGGTCCGCTTTTCATCCGCATGGCATGGCATAGCGCGGGCACGTATCGCACCGGCGATGGACGCGGAGGCGGCGGGCGCGGTCAGCAACGTTTCGCGCCGCTCAATAGCTGGCCGGACAATGTCAGTCTCGACAAGGCACGACGCCTTCTTTGGCCGATCAAGCAGAAATACGGTCAGAAAATCTCGTGGGCTGACCTGCTGATTCTCACCGGCAACGTCGCGCTCGAAACCATGGGCTTCAAGACGCTCGGTTTCGCGGGCGGTCGCGAAGATACGTGGGAGCCGGACCAGGACGTCTACTGGGGCAACGAAAAAACCTGGCTCGGCGGCGATGTCCGCTACGGCAAGGGCGCGGCCGGCAAGGACGACGATGAAGGCGTGATCACCGCCGATGCGCAAATGCACGGCATCGAACAAAGCCGCACGGATGGCGGGCGCGATCTGGAAAATCCGCTTGGCGCGGTGCAGATGGGCCTGATCTACGTCAACCCGGAAGGCCCGGATGGCAACCCCGATCCGCTTGCGGCAGCGCATGATATTCGCGATACCTTCGGCCGCATGGCCATGAACGACGAAGAAACCGTCGCGCTGATCGCGGGTGGCCACACCTTCGGGAAGACGCACGGCGCGGGTCCGTCGGATAACGTGGGCGCGGAGCCGGAAGGCGCGGAACTTGAAACCATGGGCCTCGGCTGGAACAGCACGTTCGGCACGGGCCGTGGCGCGGACACCATCACGAGCGGTCTCGAAGTCACCTGGACCTCGACGCCGACGCAATGGGGCAACGGCTTCTTCGAGAACCTTTTCGGCCACGAATGGGAACTCACCAAGAGCCCGGCGGGCGCGAATCAGTGGATCGCCAAAGATTCGGCAGAGACCATTCCGCACGCGCACGATGCGTCGAAAAAGCTGCGGCCCACCATGCTGACCACGGACTTGTCGCTGCGCTTCGATCCGGCTTACGAGAAGATCTCGCGCCGCTTCAAGGACAACCCGCAAGAGTTCGCCGATGCCTTCGCGCAGGCGTGGTTCAAGCTCACGCACCGCGACATGGGACCGCGTGCGCGCTATCTCGGGCCGGAAGTGCCGCAGGAAGAGTTCGTCTGGCAGGACCCGATTCCCGCGCTCGATCATCCCGTGATCGACGAGCAGGATGTGGCCGCGTTGAAGCAGAAAATCGCGTCGGCAGGGTTATCGGTCGGGGAACTGGTGACGACCGCGTGGGCATCGGCTTCGACGTTCCGTGGCTCGGACAAGCGCGGCGGCGCGAACGGTGCGCGTATTCGTCTCGCGCCGCAAAAAGACTGGGCAGTCAATCAGCCGGCGCAACTGGCGAAGGTGCTGAAGGCGCTCGAAGGCATTCAGGGCGAGTTCAACGGCGCGCAGTCGGGCGGCAAGAAAGTGTCGATTGCCGATCTGATCGTGCTTGCGGGCGGCGTGGCTATCGAGCAGGCCGCGGACAAGGCGGGGCACGAGGTGAGCGTGCCGTTCAAGCCGGGCCGCATGGATGCGTCGCAGGATCAGACGGACCTGGAATCGGTCGGCATGCTCGAACCCGCCGCCGATGGCTTTCGCAACTATCTCAAGCAGAAGTACGGCGTGCCGGCGGAAGCGTTGCTGATCGACAAGGCGCAGTTGCTGAACCTGACCGCGCCTGAAATGACCGCGCTCGTCGGTGGCTTGCGCGTCTTGAACGTGCGCGCCGGGACCGAGACGCACGGCGTGTTCACGGACAAGCCGGAGACGCTGACCAACGACTTCTTCCGCAACTTGCTCGATATGGAAACGGAGTGGACGCCGATCACGGAAGCGCGTGACGCGTTCGAAGGCGCCGATCGCAAGACCGGCGCGGTGAAGTGGACGGGAACGCGCGTCGACCTCATCTTCGGTTCGCATGCGCAACTGCGCGCGCTCGCCGAAGTCTATGCAAGCGAAGACGGCAAGGAGAAGTTCGTGCGCGACTTCGTGGCGGCGTGGACGAAGGTGATGAATGCAGACCGCTTCGACCTGAAGTAATCGCTGCAAAGCGTGTTCGACGAACGCGGTGGCCTTTCCGGGCCGCCGCGTTTTTTTGTCAATGCGAAAAGCCCGGACGATCGAGCGCCAGTTGCAGCCTGTGCGCCTGATCCAGTTGCAGAATGAAGGACGGACGCGAGCGCACGAGCAACGTCTTGAGATCGGCGCTCGCAGTCGAACGGATGAAGCCATCCACGGACTTCACGAGCTGTTGCAGGAAGAAGACTTCGCGGTTCAGATAAGTAAGGTCGAAATCGCGGGCATCGGCGTTGTCGAGGGTTCGCAAGTCATCGCGCGTTTGTCGTGTCAGGTCGTCGCTTACGCCGCTTGGCTGCGCCTCTGCGCCGAGTCTTTGCAACAGCGCCAAGCCTTCCTGATAAACCTGTCCGTGTTCCGAGACCATCCGGCTCGCGAAGCTCTGCACGCTGCGCGATTGCGTCCGGCGCAACGCAAGCTGACCGGTCGCAATCTCGGCCTGATTCGCAACGAGCAGAATGCCGAGCATCTGCGCATCGGACGGACGCGAGGATTGAGCGAACGCGTGAAGCGAAGCGAGCAGCAGCAAGAGCGTGCGCGCAACGGTTCTGATGGTGATCGCCTGTCTCATGGATATCGGGCCCTTTGCGGTATTCGCGCCTCGCAGGGTCGCACCTGACGGAATAACACACGATGACCGCACCTGTTTCGCCGCGCACGCGAGCGCGGCGAAACAGGTCTAAACGCCCAGCCCTAAAGTCGATAACGCGAACCGCCATCCGAAGAAACATACCGACGAGCAGAGCGGCAGCGCCAGAAGCACGTGGCCGTATCGAAGGCCGAACAGGCAGACGGACGACCACAGGCGCGAGCCGCAGTCGAAAAGCCGGCGGCGTTTCGAGCCTTTCACAGCCGCGTCACCACGACTTCGAGATACTCGCTTGGCAGCACGAGCGTCGCGTCGCCCGAACGATTGCGGCTCTCGATCAGCGCCATCATCTCACCTAGAAACGCCGCCTGACGCTCGCCTTCGAGTGCGCCGATAGCCTTGTTCATCGGCCCGTAATACGTGCGGAACACGTCCATGAAATGCGCGGCCGAGCGATACCGAAACGTGAAATCGCGACTCGTCGCGACGATTTCCTGCGCGCTGCCGTCGAACAGCGCGTCGAGCCGCGCCTTCGTGCCCCAGAGCGCAGGCGACATCACGCCGGCTGGCGGCGCAATGTATTTGCCGATCGTCTTGAACACTTGTCCGATGAAACTCTCCGGCGTCCAGTTCGCGAGCCCGATCTTGCCGCCTGGTTTGCACACGCGCGCAAGTTCGCGGGCCGCCTTGGCTTGATCGGGCGTGAACATTACGCCGAACGTGGACATCACGATATCGAACGATGCGTCGGCGTAGGGCAGCGCTTCCGCGTCCGCTTCCTGAAACTGCACGGCGAGCCCTTCAGCCGTGGCGCGGGCGCGGCCTGCATCGAGCAGCGCGGCGACGTAATCGGTCGACGTGACATCGCACCAGCGGCGCGCGGCGGCGAGGGTCGCGTTGCCATTGCCGGCGGCGACGTCGAGCACGCGGCTGCCCGCGCGCAAGTCGAGCGCTTCGCAAAGATTCTCGCCGACGATCTGCAGCGTGGTGCCGACGACGGCGTAGTTGCCGGTCGACCAGGCGGCTTGTTGACGAACCTTGACGGCGGCGAGGTCGGCGGCGGGCGAGAAAGCGGAATCGGCTGCGGTCATGACGAACTCCTGAAAAGGCAAGGGCAGCGATGCGACATGCATGATGTGCTGCTGTTCCGATGGCGCCGCGATATCGCAATCGAGACTGCCCGCGCGGCAACGGGCAATCTAGCGATCATTCGGCCACGCTCACGCCCGAGCCGCCCAATTCGGCTGGAAAGTCCTTCAGTTTGGGCAAGCCGTCTTTCATGCGCAACACCGTTTCGGCGTAATTGACGTGCACACCGGCTTCGTAGGGAAAGTCCGTCAGGTTGGCGGCGAAGACATCGACGAGCCCGAGCCCCGGATGTTCCGTGAAGAGATGACCGCCGCAGTTCCTGCACCATTTGCGATAGCTGTTCTCGGTCTTGTTGTAAGTGCCGATATCATCCGCGCCGCGCGTCACTTCCAATGCCTCGGGCTTCCAGAGCGTGAATGCGTTGAGCGGACTTGCCGACCAGCTTCGGCACGACGCGCAATGGCAATAGCCCATGCCTTCTGGTTTTCCATGTACCGTGAATTGCACTGCACCGCAAAAACATTGACCGCGATACTCCTCTGCCTGACTCATGCCGTCCTCCTGATTTCGTGGATGCGCGTCTCGTCCGACGAACCGTTTCGCGTTCGTTGTTGCAAGGTCGCATGAGTGCTAGTATCAGCACGCGAGCCGGCTTATGGAATGACCACGCGTCCAGATATTTTGCGCAGGACGCCGAAACTGATGGGCGCCTACATGGATGCGCTTTCCGACGTGCTTCGCCTCGTGCGTCTCGGCGGGGCGGTTTATCTAAATGGCGAATTCACAGCACCCTGGTGCGTCTTCGGCCACGCCACGCCCGACTTGTGCGCGACGTTTTTGCCGCGCACCGAGCGCATCGTCTCGTATCACCTCATCACGGAAGGCAGTTGCTGGGCCTCGCTTACAGGCGACCCCGCTTCCGCCATTCACGTGAGCGCGGGTGAATTGCTTGTCGTGCCTCAAGGCGAAGCGCATCTGATGGGCAGTTCGCTCGAACTCACGCCCGCGTCGGCAAGCGCCATGCTCTCGAAGTATCTGGAAACGTCGCCGGGCGAAGTGATGAAGCTGAGTTATGGCGGAGGCGGCGCGCACACGCGTCTGATCTGCGGCTTTCTCGCTTGCGACGATACCCTGACCAATCCCGTGCTCGCGGCACTGCCGCGCTTGTTCAAGGTCGACATGCGCAACGACCCGCAATCGGCGTGGCTCGAAACATCGCTCAAACTCGCGGCTGTCGAGGCCGCCGAATGTCGCGTCGGCAGCGCGATCGTGCTGGCGCGATTGTCGGAACTGCTTTTCGTGGAAGCGGTGCGGCGCTGCATCGACGCATTGCCGGACGATCGCAAAGGCTGGCTCGCGGGCGTGAGCGATCGTTTCGTGGGACGCGCGCTCGCGTTGCTGCACGCGCAGCCGGCACACGGCTGGACCGTCGATGAACTCGCGCGCAAGGCAGGCCTCTCGCGTTCCGCGCTGGCGCAGCGCTTCACGCAACTGCTCGGCCAGCCGCCTATGCAATATCTTGCGCGCTGGCGTCTGCAGATTGCCGCGCAGGAATTGCGCAACGGGACCAGCTCGCTTGCGGCCGTCGCCGAGCAAGTGGGTTATGAATCCGAGGCGGCGTTCAATCGCGCGTTCAAGCGCGAGTTCGGCACGCCGCCCGCGAGTTGGCGACGCAATCTCGGCCTGGCGGATGCGAGCGATTCGCTGGCCGATACGGAAGATGTCGGCGACGCGCTCGCCGTCAGAGCCGCGGGCGGTTCGGCCGAAGGCCAGATCGCGTAGCGGTTGCGCAAGAAGCGAGCGCATTGCTTGGGGCTTGCCCTTGCGCTTCATCCCCAACCGCAAGATCATGGGCGACCAACCAGGGAGACACGCTCATGCCTCGCACCGTCGCCGAAAAACGCTCGGCCTTCCGCGCACTTCATGATTCCGGCTGCTTCGTCTTGCCCAATCCATGGGACATCGGCAGCGCGCGATACCTCGAAACACTGGGCTTCAAGGCTATCGCAACGACGAGTTCCGGCTTCGCCTGGTCCAAGGGTCACGCCGACAACACGGTCGAGCGCGACGCCGTTCTCGCGCATCTGAAAGAACTGGTCGATGCCACCGACCTTCCCGTCAACGCGGACTTCGAAAGCGGCTTTGGCAAGACGCCGCAAGAGATTGCAGCGAGCGTGAAGCTGGCGATAGCGACCGGCGTGGCGGGACTATCGATCGAAGATTCCACCGGCGATGAATCCGCGCCTTTGTTCGCCATCGATGTCGGGGTGGAGCGCATGAAGGCCGCACGCCGCGCCATCGACGAGAACGGCGGCGACACGTTGCTGATTGGCCGCGCCGAGAATTTTTTCGCGGGCAAACCGGACCTCGACGATGCCATCGCGCGTCTG